>CAZJCW010000368.1:1138-3531 GCA_964544365.1 uncultured Alsobacter sp. | reverse complement strand
ATCATGAGCGCCTGTCGATCGCCGGCAACTGCCGCATGTGCCTCGTCGAGGTGAAGGGCGGTCCGCCCAAGCCGCAGGCCTCCTGCGCCATGTCGGTCAACGACCTGCGCCCCGGCCCCAATGGCGAGCCGCCGGAAGTCTTCACCAACACTCCGATGGTGAAGAAGGCGCGCGAAGGCGTGATGGAGTTCCTGCTCATCAATCACCCGCTCGATTGCCCGATCTGCGACCAGGGCGGCGAGTGCGACCTGCAGGACCAGGCGATGGCCTACGGCGTCGACACGTCGCGCTTCGCCGAGAACAAGCGCGCGGTCGAGGACAAGTACATCGGCCCGCTGGTCAAGACGCAGATGAACCGCTGCATCCAGTGCACGCGCTGCGTCCGCTTCACCACCGAGGTGGCCGGCGTGCCGGATCTCGGCGCCATCGGCCGCGGCGAGGACATGGAGATCACCTCCTACCTCGAGAACGCGATGACGTCTGAACTGCAGGGCAACGTCATCGACCTGTGCCCCGTCGGCGCGCTGACGTCGAAGCCCTACGCCTTCAAGGCACGGCCTTGGGAACTCTCGAAGACCGAGTCGGTCGACGTCATGGACGCGCTGGGCTCGGCGATCCGCGTCGATGCGCGCGGTCGCGAGGTCATGCGCATCATGCCGCGCCTCAACGAGGCGGTGAACGAGGAGTGGATCTCGGACAAGACCCGCTTCGTCTGGGACGGCCTGCGGACACAGCGCCTCGACCGCCCCTATGTGCGCGTCGACGGAAAGCTCCGACCGGCCTCGTGGGGCGAGGCTTTCGCCGCCGTCGCCGCGAAGGTCAAGGCGGCCGGCCCGGCCCGCACGGGCTTCATCGCCGGCGACCTGGCCTCCGTCGAGGAGCTCTTCGCCTTCCGTGAACTGGCGAAGGCGCTCGGCGTGGCCAGCATCGACGCGCGCCAGGACGGCACGCGCCTGCATCCGAAGTTCGGACGGGCCTCCTACGTCTTCAATGCAACCGTTCAGGGCATCGAGGACGCCGACGCAGTCCTGCTCGTCGGGACCAATCCACGCCGCGAAGCCCCGGTGCTCAACGCACGCATCCGCAAGCGCTGGCGCATGGGGCCGCTGCCGGTCGGCTCGATCGGGGAGCCGGCGGACCTGACCTATGGCGTCGAGATGCTCGGCGCGGGTCCCGAGACGCTGGCCGCCGTGGCCGACGGCTCGCACGCCTTTGCCAAGGTGCTCGCCGCGGCAAAGCGTCCGCTGGTCATCGTCGGCCAGGGCGCGTTGTCGCGTCCGGACGGCGAGGCCATCCTTTCGCTCGCGGCGAAGGCTGCGATGGCCGTCGGCGCCGTCAAGGACGGCTGGAACGGCTTCTCCGTGCTGCACACCGCCGCGTCGCGGGTCGGTGCGCTCGACCTCGGCCTGGTTCCGGGGGAGGGCGGCCTCGATGCCGCCTCGATGGCCGCCGCCGGCGCGCTGGACGTGGTCTACCTGCTCGGAGCGGACGAAATCGAGATCGCGCCCGGCGCCTTCGTCATCTACCAGGGCACCCATGGCGACCGGGGCGCGCACCGCGCGGACGTGATCCTGCCCGGCGCCGCCTACACCGAGAAGTCGGGCACCTACGTCAACACCGAGGGCCGGGCCCAGCTCGCCAGCCGCGCCGGCTTCGCGCCCGGCGATGCCCGCGAGGACTGGGCCATCCTTCGCGCTCTCTCGGACGCGCTGGGCAAGCGCCTGCCCTTCGATTCGCTGCTCCAGCTCCGCGCGGCCCTCTACGCCGCCCATCCCGCGATGGCCGTGCTCGACCGCGTCGAGCCGGCCGATGCGTCCGCGCTCGAGGCGTTGGCGGGGCTCGGGGGCGCGGTCGGCAAGGCGGCCTTCGTGCCGGCGGTCGACGATCTTTACCTGACGAACCCGATCGCCCGTGCCTCGGCGATCATGGCCGAGTGTTCGGCGCTGGCGAAGGGCCGTCCGGCCCTCGCGGCGGAGTGACGGGAGACGGATGATGGAACCCGCAACCGCAAGCGTCGCCTGGATCGTCTTCATCACCGTGGTGAAGAGCCTCGTGCTCATCGCCGCCTTGCTGATCTTCATCGCCTACATCCTGCTCGCCGACCGCAAGATCTGGGCCGCCGTGCAGCTGCGCCGTGGCCCGAACGTCGTGGGTCCGTGGGGCCTGCTGCAATCGTTCGCCGACCTTCTGAAGTTCGTCATCAAGGAGCCGGTCATCCCGGCGGGCGCCAACAAGGGCGTCTTCCTGCTCGCTCCGCTCGTGACGACGGTGCTCGCGCTGGCCGCCTGGGCTGTCATCCCCGTCGACGCGGGGTGGGCCATCGCCGACATCAATGTCGGCGTCCTGTACATCTTCGCGATCTCGTCGCTCGGCGTTTACGGCGTCATCATGGG
>CAZJCW010000368.1:0-1128 GCA_964544365.1 uncultured Alsobacter sp. | reverse complement strand
GGCTGGGCGTCGAACTCGAAATACGCCTTCCTCGGCTCGCTGCGCTCGGCCGCGCAGATGGTGTCCTACGAGGTGTCGATCGGCTTCGTCATCATCACCGTGCTGCTTTGCGTCGGGTCGCTGAACCTCTCCGACGTGGTCATGGCGCAGGACGGCCGCTTCGGAATGTTCGGCTGGTACTGGCTGCCGCTGTTCCCGATGTTCGTGGTGTTCTTCATCTCGGCGCTGGCCGAGACGAACCGCCCGCCCTTCGACCTGCCGGAGGCGGAATCGGAACTCGTGGCGGGCTTCATGGTCGAGTACTCCTCGACCCCCTACCTGCTCTTCATGCTGGGCGAGTACGTGGCCATCATGACCATGTGCGCGCTGATGACGATCCTGTTCCTGGGGGGCTGGCTGCCGCCCTTCGACATCCCGCCCTTCAACTGGGTGCCGGGCGTCGTCTGGTTCGTCCTCAAGATGTGCCTCGTCTTCTTCATGTTCGCCATGGTGAAGGCGTTCGTGCCCCGCTACCGCTACGACCAGTTGATGCGACTCGGCTGGAAGGTCTTCCTGCCGCTGTCGCTGGCGATGGTCGTTCTGGTCGCGGCGGTGCTTCAGGTCACGGGCTGGGGCTCGGGGAGCTGAGGCGATGCCGGGGCTTTCCGTCGCCGGACTGATCGGAGCGGCGGTGGGCCTCGCGGTGGGTTATGTCGACTACCGCGTCGTGTCGGGCGTGGTGATCGGGCGGCTGCGGAAACTCGACCGCTCGCAGTCGCCGGACGAGAAGGCCGGGTTCGAACGGAAGATCCAGATCCTGAGGATCGTCCTGTTCGCGCTCACGATCGTGGCGTTTCCGGTGATCGGTTACCTGCTCGGGGTAACCGTCGCCGGCGGGTGAGGGCGGCCGTGCCGCTTGTTGGAAGGGCGCTGCGCGCCGGAGGAACTGGACGATGAGGCTCGATCAGGCTGCGAAGTCGCTGCTCTTGAAGGAGTTCGTCGGGGCCTTCGTGCTCTCGATGCGATACTTCTTCAAGCCGAAGGCGACGCTGAACTATCCCTACGAGCGCGGCCAGACCTCGCCGCGCTTCAGGGGCGAGCACGCGCTGCGCCGCTATCCGAACGGCGAGGAGCGCTGCATCGCCTGCA
>CAZJCW010000367.1:0-3538 GCA_964544365.1 uncultured Alsobacter sp. | reverse complement strand
GCTTTTATGGGGCGCGGGCCGTGCTGTCGAGATGGCCAGACGTTCTGCAACCGGAGGGCTCTTGGGTCCCATGGCCGGTTTCTGCTATTCTGGGAAGATCTTCGGAATGGAAATTTCATGACGCTCAAGGTCGACCTCACACCGGATCTGGTCCGTTTCGCCGAAGCCGAAGTCGCCAGCGGTCGCTTCGCTTCGGTCGACGACGTCGTGATGGAAGCCCTGCGCCTTCTTCAGGAACGCGATTCTACCCGAGAGGTCGCGATTGAGCGGCTCAAGCGCGCCTGGCGCGCTGGCGAAGCGGCCGGCGATTTCGCGGAATTCGATCTCGATGCCGTCAAGCGCGCGGGGCGCGAGCGGCTGAGATCCGCCACGGACTGAATGAGAAAGCTCCTCTTTTCGGCGCTGGCCAGAGCCGACATCGAGGATATCTGGTTCTACATTGCACGCGAAAGTGGCGTCGAAAGAGCCGATGCAGCCATCGATCGCATGACGCGCCGCCTCCAGCTGCTTTGCGAGCATCCCTATTCCGGACCGGTACGTCGCGACATCGCCCCGGACGCCCGTTGCCTCGTGCATGAGCGGTGGATGGTCCTTTACCGGGTCGACCCGGATGCACTCCGGGTCGTCAGGATCGTGGATGCCACACGGGATCTTTGGCGGCTCGGCCCTCTTTGATCCGGGCCTCAAACGCTAGTCAGTGCGTGCGTGCGATGCAGAAATCCACCGCTTCCAGCAGGGCGGCCTTCATCGGGCCGTCGGGGAAGAGGGCCAGGGCGTCGACGGCCATGGCGCCGTAGTGGCGGGCGCGCTCGATCGTGTCGTCGATGGCACGGTGCCGGCGCATGATGGCCATCGCCTGCTCGAGCTCGGCATCTCCGGTGCGGCCGTTCTCCATCGCCTCCTTCCAGAAGGCGCGCTCGCTTTCGCTGCCGCGGCGGAAGGACAACACGACGGGCAGGGTGATCTTGCCCTCGCGGAAGTCGTCGCCGACCTTCTTGCCGAGCTTGGCGCTGGCGCCGCCGTAGTCGAGGGCGTCGTCGACGAGCTGGAAGGCGATGCCGAGATTGGCGCCGTAGCTGCGGCAGGCGGCCTGCTCGGCCTTCCCGAGGCCGGCGATGATCGGCCCGACCTCGCAGGCGGCGGCAAAAAGGGCCGCCGTCTTGCCGCGGATGACGGCGAGGTACTCGTCCTCGGTCGTCTCGGTGTTCTTGGCGGCGGCGAGCTGCATGACCTCGCCCTCGGCGATCACGGCCGCGGCGGTGGACAGCACATCGAGGGCGTGAAGAGAGCCGACCTCGACCATCATCCGGAAGGCCTGGCCGAGCAGGAAGTCGCCGACCAGCACGCTCGCCTCGTTGCCCCACAGCATGCGGGCGGCCAGCTTGCCACGGCGCATCTCGCTGCCGTCGACCACGTCGTCGTGCAGCAGCGTCGCGGTGTGCATGAACTCGACGCTGGCCGCGAGCTTCACGGCGCCGTCGCCCTGGTAGCCGCTGAGCTGGGCGGTCGCCAGCGTCAGCATGGGCCTCAGGCGCTTGCCGCCGGAATTGATCAGGTGCTGCGCGATCTCGGGGATCAGCATCACGTCCGAGCCGACGCGGGCGAGGATCAGCTGGTTCACCCGCTCCATGCCATCGCTCGTCAACCGGACGAGCGGATCAATGGACGGACCTGCTGACGGCTTGCCGTCCATGGAAACCACGACACCCACGACCCGTATTCCCTGTTGTCCCGCCGGGGCCCCTTGCCGGCGCTGACCGCAAACTGCCACGCCGGGGGGGCGCGCCGCAACTCGCCATGTGTCGCGCCCACGCCCGTTGAGCCGCCGACCTTCGTCTGCGAAGCTGCAACGATGGTCATCCTGCTGCGCACCAACGACATCGTGCTCCTGTCCGTGGTCGAAATGCTGCTCGAAGGCGCCGACATCGATTGTTTCGTCGCCGACCAGCACATTAGCGCGCTGGAGGGGGGAATCGGCGCCTTTCCCCGCCGGGTGATGGTGCCGGCGGACAGCGAAGCGCAGGCGCGCCGCATCCTGACCGAGGCCGGCCTCGGCCATGAACTGACGCCGAAGGCGAGCCATGGCGGCTGATCGCCCCGTGGACCGGCTGCTCGACGGCCGGCTGGTTCTCGAGCAGGCAGCGAAGGGCCATCGCGCCGGCACCGACGCCGTCCTGCTTGCGGCCAGCGCCCCGGCGGGGTTCGCCGGCGCCGCGGTCGACCTTGGCAGCGGCGTCGGCACGGTCGGCCTTGCCGTGGCCGCGATGGAGCCCGAGGCGCGCGTGACACTGGTGGAGCTGGACCCCGCCGCGGCGGCACTGGCGCGCCGCAACGTCGTCGCGAATGGCTGCGAGGGCCGGGTCGTGGTGGTGGAGGCGGACGTGCTCTCGCCTCCGGCTGTCCGACGCGCCGCCGGGCTGGCGGCCGGAACGGCGGCGCTGGTGCTGACCAACCCGCCCTTCGACGCCGCGGGCCGCGTCCGGGCTTCGCCCGACGATGCACGCCGTCGGGCGCACGTGATGGGCGCAGGCGATCTCGACCGCTGGCTGCGCTGCGCGCTCGACCTGCTGGCGCCACGCGGCACGCTGCTGTGCATTCATCGCGCGGCCGCGCTACCCGAGCTTCTTGCCGCACTCGACCGGCGCTTCGGCGCGGTGGCCGTGCGTCCTGTCCTGCCGCGCGAGGGAGAAGCGGCGACACGCGTGCTGGTGAAGGCGGTCAAGGGCAGCCGGGCGCCGTTCACCCTGCTGGCGCCGCTGGTGCTGCACGGCGCCGACGGGCACTTCACGCCCGCCGCAGAGGCGATCCACCGCGGGACGGCGCGGCTGGCCTGGACGTGACCTCGCTCAATAGAGCCGCTGGCAAACCCGCTGCGGACCCCAATAGGTATAATGAGTCCGGCAGATCGTCGCCGGCTCGACCCGCGCCTCGGCGTAGGTGCGGGGATGCCGGGGCGACTTCATCTTGAAGCCGTGGCGGCGCGGCGGATGCCCGGCGACGGCTGTCGAGGCGTAGCCGCGCCTCGTCGGACGGCTGTTCACCGCCACGGACCCGGGCCGGTAGGGGCTGTAGGGCCGATAGAAGACGTAGTAGGCCGGGTCGTCGTGATAGTCCTTGTCGTTCACGGACCACTCGTAGCGGTAGTTGACCGGAGCCTGCGCCTGCGCGGACGCAACCGACGGCACAAACGCCAGTCCCGTTAGCACGATGACCGCCTGAAGCCCGTTGCGCATCCCGTCCATCCCCGCCCGACCACTCCCCGGTTGTCTTTCCTGAATAGCACCGTTCCCGGCGGCGGCGAAGTCCCTGACCGGCGCCGTCCACCCCTCGCGACGGCCCTCCTCCGGCCGCCGGTCCAGGTTCGGGCAGGCTCATGACAGGCAACGCCGCCACGCGGCAAATCTTGCCGCGATCGTTCTGTTTCAGGACGCATTTTTTTCAAGTGCTAAACGCGGCCTTTACCTTAACGCGCCAATAGTCGGGTCGTTCAGTTGCGTAACCGGTGCTGCACCATGGGTACCCCGCGTACCGACGCAGC
>CAZJCW010000366.1:0-3543 GCA_964544365.1 uncultured Alsobacter sp. | reverse complement strand
GGGGCGACGTGTCCCCGCCGCTGGCCGCGGCGGCCAGGCGCGTCAGGCCGCGACGGGCAGGGGCTTCGTCAGGAGGCGGCACAGCCGCGCGACGGTCGCCTTCATCTCGTGGCGGTGGACGACCATGTCGACCATGCCGTGGTCGCGCAGGTACTCCGCCCGCTGGAACCCCTCGGGCAGCTTCTCGCGGATCGTCTGCTCGATCACCCGCGGCCCGGCGAAGCCGATGAGCGCGCCCGGCTCGGCGATGTGGATGTCGCCCAGCATCGCATAGGACGCGGTCACGCCGCCGGTCGTGGGGTTGGTCAGCACCACGATGTAGGGCAGCTTCGCTTTGCGCAGGCGTTGCACCGCCACCGTGGTGCGCGGCATCTGCATCAGGGAGAACATCCCCTCCTGCATGCGCGCGCCGCCGGAGGCCGCGAACATGACGAAGGGCGTGTGCCGCTCCACGGCCGTCTCGAGGCCCTTGATGACCGCTTCGCCGGCCGCCATGCCGAGCGAGCCGCCCATGAAGTCGAAATCCTGGACGCCGATGGTCAGCGGCACGCCTTCCACCGGTCCATGGCCGACCTTCACGGCGTCTGTCGACGACGTCTTGGCCCGTGCATCCTTCAGCCGGTCGACGTACCGCTTCTCGTCGCGGAACTTCAGCGGGTCGAGCGGAACCTCGGGAAGGGCGATCTCCTCGTACTGGCCCTCGTCGAACATCGACCTGAGCCGCGCCGTCGCCACCATCCGCATGTGGTAGTCGGAGCCGGGTATGACGTACTGGTTGGCCTCGACGTCCTTGTGGAAGACGAGCTGGCCGGAATCCGGGCACTTGATCCAGAGGTTCTCCGGCGTCTCCCGCCGCAGGAACGACCGGATCTTCGGCCGCACCACATTCGAAATCCAGTTCATCGGGCTCGTGGTGTCCATGATCCCTCCAGGGGCAGGAAACGCGATTTGCGCCGGGTTCGGCGCACGATGTCAGGCGGCGTCCTTGGCCACCCGCCGCACGCCGGCGGCGATGTCCGCCACGAGGGCCGTTACCGCCTCGACCGTCCCTGCCGTCGCCCGCCCGTCCGTCCCGAGCGAGCCCCGGACCGCCTCGACGAGCGCCGATCCCACCACGACGCCGTCGGCCCCGCGGGCAATGGCCTCCGCGCTGTCCGCGTTCTTCACGCCGAAGCCGACCGCCACCGGCAGCGCCGTATGCCGCTTGATGCGGGTCACGGCGCTGGCAACCTTGCCGAAATCGGGCGTGGCGGAACCGGTGATGCCGGTGATCGACACGTAGTAGACAAAGCCCGAGGTGTTGGCGAGGACGGCAGGCAGCCGCCGGTCGTCGGTCGTCGGCGTGGCCAGCCGGATGAAGTTCAGCCCGGCCGCGAGCGCCGGCTTGCACAACTCGTCGTCCTCCTCGGGCGGCAGGTCGACGACGATCAGGCCGTCGATGCCCGCGTCCGTCGCGTCGCGGAGGAAAGCCTCGACGCCATAGACGTAGATCGGGTTGTAGTAGCCCATCAGGATGATCGGCGTGTCCTTGTCGGCCACGCGGAAATCCCGGACGAGCTGCAGCGTCTTGCGCAACGTCATGCCCGCCTTGAGCGCCCGCAGGCCGGCGGCCTGGATCGCAGGTCCGTCCGCCATCGGATCGGTGAACGGCATGCCGAGCTCGATCAGGTCGGCGCCGGCGGCCGGGAGCGCCTTCACGAGTTCGAGGGAGGCAGCGGGATCGGGATCCCCCGCCATCACGAAGGTCACGAGGGCTGCCCGCCCCTGCGCCTTCACGGCGGCGAAGCGGCGATCGATGCGGGTCTGGGACGTCTGTGTGCTCATGGACGCGCGTGTTAGCACGCTGCGCCGCGAAAGGGGAGCCTCCCCGCTCGAAGCCTCAGGCCGGTCGCCGCAGCACGGCCCACATGTTGTCGTCCGTCGGCAGCCTGTCCCTGAAGCGCATCGTCACGTGATAGCCGTGAGCCTCCGCAAGGGAGCGCAGCGAATCCGGCGTGAAATAGTTCACATGATCGGGAAAGCGGAACCCGCACCACTTCTCGCCGCGCAACCGGCGGTTGAGGGACGCGAAGTTCGGCACCTTCACCACCGCGATCCCGCCCGGCCTCAGGGCCTTCGCCAGGCTGTCCAGAACCCCCGCCGGGTCGGGCTCGTGCTCCAGATAGGAGCGCAGGATCGCAGCGTCGAAGAAACCCTTCTCGAAAAGCCGCAGGCCGTCCGCGCATGGCGCGCAGACCGCATATCCGCCGTGCTCGCGAAACAGCGCGTCCGCCTGGGACGTCAACGCCGGCGAGATGTCGATGCCGAACAGCTTGTACCCTTCGCCCGCCGAGGCGAGGTAGCTGCCGTTGCCGCAACCCAGGTCGACCACGCGCCCGGCGGTGATGTGGCGGCGAACGTCCTGCATCGGATTGCGCCGGCCCAGAAGGCGCGTCCGGACCCGCGTCAACTGGTCGAGCCTGTTCAGGATGGGCGATGTCTTCCGGCGCCGGACCGCCTCGGCCGCGAAGCTCGCCGACCACTCGAACGTGGTGGACATCGCCTCCGGGTTGGGAACTTCCGGCATGTAGACGAAACCGCACGGATCGCAGCGCACGGTGCGCCATCCGTCGCGCCCGAACGGCAGGTCGGTGTGGGCCGACCCGCCACAGGCCGGGCACGTCCGGGAAAGGATCGGGTCGGGAACCTGTCGGCTCGCAGTCGAAACGCTCTGCAACATCATGCCATACACCCACCCGGACGCGTCTCAGGTGGGCTATACATGTAGGCTTGACGCCAGCCGTCAAGCTTATGTCAAGAATTAATGTCGCTACAGGCCATTTCTACAGTTGCTTGGCGTGTATTACTGAAAACTATACAAACGCCTGCTACTGGCCGGAACGGACCCTTCAGCTCATGCCTCCCAGATGGTCGGCAACGGTGAAGATATCCTTGTCGCCGCGGCCGCACAGGTTGACCACCATCAGATGGTCCTTCGGCTTCTTCGGCGCGATGTCGAGGACCTTGGCGATGGCATGGGCCGGCTCCAGGGCCGGAATGATGCCTTCGAGCTTCGACAGAAGCTGGAAGGCGGCCAGGGCTTCCTTGTCCGTCGCCGAAATGTACTGCACCCGGCCGATGTCCCGCAGCCAGGCGTGCTCGGGGCCGATGCCGGGATAATCCAGGCCGGCCGAGATGGAGTGGCCCTCGGTGATCTGGCCGTCCCCGTCCATCAGCAGGTAGGTCCGGTTGCCGTGCAGGACCCCGGGACGTCCGCCGCTGAGCGAGGCGGCATGCTCTCCCGTCTCGATACCGTGGCCTGCGGCCTCGACACCGATGATCTCGACATCCTTGTCGTCCAGGAACGGATGAAACAGCCCGATCGCGTTGGAGCCGCCGCCGATGCAGGCGACGAGCGAGTCCGGCAGCCGGCCTTCGCGCTCCATCATCTGCTCGCGTGTCTCCCGACCGATGACCGACTGGAAGTCCCGCACCATGGCCGGGTAGGGATGGGGGCCCGCCGCCGTGCCGATGCAGTAGAAGGTGGACTCGACGTTCGACACC
>CAZJCW010000365.1:0-3586 GCA_964544365.1 uncultured Alsobacter sp. | reverse complement strand
CCGCGCAGCGTGCCGAGCGGGAGGTAGGGCCGCTGCGGCAGCAGCATCACGCTGGCGCCCTGCGGCACGCCGATCCGTCCGTCGCCGAAGGGCCAGATTCCGGAAATCGCGCGCAACAGCGTCGACTTGCCCGAGCCCGAAGGCCCTGTGAGGAGGGCCGACTCGCCCTTGCGAAGGTCGAGGTGATCGACGCGGACGATAGTGCGACCGTCGGGCAGGCCGAGGGTGAGGCCATCAACCGCGACACCCTCCTGGCCGGACTGGTCGATCGCGATGTGCGGCGGCTTCCGGCCCAGCTTTCGAGCCCGGTCTATGGCCTCGTTGAATGTCGTCAGACGGTCGATGACCGACTTGTAGTCCGCCAGCGTCACGTAATAGTCGACGAAGAAATTCAGTGCGCCTTCGACGCGGCCGAAGGCTCCCGCAGTTTGCGTCAGCGTCCCGAGTTGCACCTTGCCGAGGAAGTAGAACGGCGCGGCGATGACGTAGGGGATGATCGGGCTGATCTGGCCGTAGCTTGCGGTGAACGCCATCAGGCGCTTGCGAAGGTTCACGATCTGCCAGAAGTTGCCGATCACGTTGCCGAAGCGCCCCATGACGATCTGGCGTTCGGCCTTCTCGCCATCAAGCAGCGCGACCTGCTCGCCGTACTCGCGCAGGCGCGCGAGCGAGAAGCGGAAATCCGCCTCGTAGCGCTGCTGGGCGAAGTTGAGTCCCACCAGCGAGCGTCCGATCCAGTGCGTGATCAGCGTGCCCACGCCGGCATAGATCAGCGCGACCCAGAAGAGCAGGCCGGGAATGACGATCTCCGTGCCGGGGATCGTGAAAGCGGACGAGATCGTCCAAAGGATGATCGAGAAGGACACCAGCGACGACACGGTCGCCAGGAGGGTGATGGAGAAGCCGTAGGTCTGGTCGACGAAGCGATCGATGTCGACCGCGATGCGCTGGTCCGGGTTGTCTGCCTCGTTGCCGCCGAAGGCCATGCGGTAGTGGGTGCCGTCGCTCAGCCACTCTCCGGTGTAGCGGTCCGTCAGGTATTGCCGCCAACGGATGGTCAGGCCCGACTTGACGACGAATTCAACGATGGCGCTGACGATGTAGATCGCCGCCCAGAACAGGAACACCGTGTAGAGCAGGGACCAGAAGAGTTCGGCGTTCTTCTCCTGGATCGCGTTGAACCAGTCGCGATTGAAGAACGACAGTCGGACGTTGATGGCGACCTGCGCCTGGTTGACGACGACGAGGAAGACGACGGCGATGCGCGCGAGCGTCGACTCGCGCATGCGGACCGTGCCGATCGGCCATATCCGTGCAACGCCGATCTCCTGCGTGTCGAAATAGCGGTCGGCGATGCGCATGATCGTGCGGATCACCGGCACGAAGGACATGGCGAAGACCAGCAGTCCGAAGATGCCCACGGTGACGGGCAGGCTGGGCGGCGGCCCGAAATCCTTGAGACCTTCCGGCCAGGCCCCGCCCTTCACCAGCAGCAGTGCAGCGCCGAAGACGACATACTCGACGGCGAAGATGCCGAGGAAGATCTTCAGGAAAGAGGAGACGGCCGCCGCGCGGAACAGTGCAACGGCGAAGAGCAGGCCGACCACCCCCATCCCCATCACCGTCTTGTCGCCCCAGCCGAGGCCCAGCGCCAGCGCCAGTGCGGCGAAGGCGCCGACGATCAGGGCCGGAACGGCCGGCCGGAGACCCGGTGAGGACGAAGCGATGTCGGACATGCGGGGGCCTTTCGCGCGACGGACGACTGCGACGACCCAACCCCTAGCATGGGGTGGCCGACCCGCCAAAGTGAAGCCTTGGAAAGGTTTCGGCGTGGCTGCGCCCGGATGGGCCGGGAGTGCGCCGGCCGGCCGGATGCCGTGGCCTTACCAGACCAGCTTCTCCATCGCCGCCGAGGGGTGCTCCGGGGCCTCGGCGAGAAAAGCGGCGAGGCGCGCGTCGGTGAGTGGGCCGTCGGCGAGGCCGAGTTCGTGCGTGTGGATGCCGCGGGCGATGAAGAGGCTGTCGATGCCGAGGGCCCGTGCACCCGCCACGTCGGTGCGCAGGGCATCGCCGATGGCGAGGGTCCGCGCCGCGGGCGTGTCGGCCTTCCGGATGGAGGCTGCGACATCAAGGGCCGCGAGATAGACGGGCCGATGCGGCTTTCCGGCCCACAGGACCTCCCCGCCGAGCGTCGCGTAGGCTTCGGCGAGGGCTCCCGCACAGTAGATGATGTCGTTGCCGCGCTCGACGACAAGGTCCGGATTGGCGCACAGGAAGCGCATGCCGCGTGCCCGCGCCGCGGCCAGCATCGCGGCATAGTCTGCAGGCGTCTCCACCCGGTCGTCGATCAGCCCGGTACAGACGATCATCCTGGCGTCCTCGAACGCCACCGCGCGGTCGAGAAACCCGTCGAAAAGGGGGCCGTCGCGCTCCGGACCCAACCAGAAGTAGGGATCATCCGTCGCCGCCAGCATGGCGCGCGTCACGTCCCCCGAGGTGACGATGCCGTCCCAGGCGTCACGGATGACGCCCAGTTCATCGAGATGAGGCACGACGGTTTCAGAGGGGCGCGGCGCGTTCGAGACGAGGATCACCGTGCCTCCGCCGGCCCGGAAGCGCTTCAGCGCATCGCCGGCGCCGGCATGCGCCTTCACGCCGTCGTGCAGGACGCCCCAGATGTCGCAGAGAATGACGTCATAGCGCGAAGCGAGTCCCGAGAAGCCGTGCAGGACGGGCGGCATGGCGTTCTGGAGGGTCATCGGGTGGATCCGGAGGTGGGGAAGGGATGCCCCGGCGCGCTAAAGGCCGTGGGCCCGCCTGTCAAGCGCGGCGGGCATGCCGCGCCGACCGTCCGATTGAACGGTCAGGCGGAGGTGCGGCGCAGGAAGGCGCGCAAGGGGAGGCGCTCGGGCTTGCCGGACGCGGGCGACGCCTTCGCGGTCGGCGCGGATGCCGTCTCGGGAGGCGGCGCTGCGGTCTCGGCGGCTTTGCGCGGAGGCGGATCGGCCTTCAGGACCTCGCCGCGGACGGGGCGTGGCCCTGAGAAGAGGGGACCCTGCGCCAGGGGAGGCGAAAAATCCTGGATCTCGACGGCTGTCGCCTCCGTCTCGATGCCGGAGGCGATCAGAGACAGGCCCTGGCGAGCCAGCAGATCGGCGAGGTCCGCCGGGTGGATCTCGCTCGGCGCGTCGCCCGCCCCGGCAGCCAGCAGCAGCCGTGCAGGCACCTTCACGTAGCGAACGCCGCGGCTCGACAGGTCGCGCGCGTCGAGCCTCAGATCCTCGACACCGTCCAGCGCGAACCGGAAGCCGAGGCCGCGCGCGGCCTCCAGAGCCTCGCTTTCCATCACGCCGAGCTTCGCCATGTCGGATTGACGCAGGCACAGCACGACCCGGACAGGGATCTGCCGGTCGGCGTCCACCGCTTCCGCCAGCGCGGCGAAATAGGCCGGCTCGCGCAGGGTCGGGAGGCTGACGGGGCACATCACCGGGACGTCCCGCTCCCGGGCGGCGAGGTGGGAGGCCACCTTGCAGACCGAGCGGAACAGGTCTGTCTCCAGCTTGGCCGTCAGCCCGAGCTTGGCCGC
>CAZJCW010000364.1:0-3631 GCA_964544365.1 uncultured Alsobacter sp. | reverse complement strand
GATTCACTCAGCGGCGTTCGCGCAAAGAAACTCACCATCGAATGGCCTGGCCTTTCCACCCTTTGCTCATTTTGAGCATGTAGCGGAAATGCGAGTTGCCCACTGTCCGGGGGGAGGTGGAGCGAATGGCCTTAGTCACAAAGCGTGTCAACACCACCACATTTCAACAGCATACGTGGGTTGCCTCGGTGCGAAGCCGCGATATCTCTGTCACACGGATCGCTCGAGTCGGCATTGCCAGAAGCGCGTGCAAGGGAGCCACTTCGCCCACCTGAAGCAGGCGGCAGCGGCGAACCAGTTCGTCATCGACCGGCGCATCGACCCCTGCATGAGCGAGGTGTTCCCCTGGGAGCAGATCCCGCTCGCCCACACCAAGATGTGGAAGAACCAGCACGCGCCCGGCAACATGTCGGTGCTCGTGAGCTCGCCCCGCACCGGTCTGCGCACCACGGAAGACGTGATCGACGTCGCCGCGCGCTAGGCTTGGCGTCTGCCGCGTCCGCGCGGCGGTCGGGCGCGTCTGTCTGCCCGGTCCAGGCGTCGTCTTGCGGCGTCTCGCGGTCGGTTGCGGCGGGTCGCTGGCGGCCTACGGCGCCTCCGGGGGCTCGCCGGCAACCGGCGGGCCCGGCGCCTTCAGGTCGGTCAACCCCATCAGCACCGCGTTGATATGCCCGCCATAGATGAAGGTGGCGGCGATCGCGTAGAGGAACACGAGCGCAATCATCACCGAGGCCAGACCTGCATAGGTTGTGACGTAGGTCTGCCCCGCCGTCGCCAGGTAGGACGCGAAAGCCAAGCCGTAGGCGATGGATAGCGCCACCGTGACGACGATGCCCGGCATGATGTCACGGAGCCGCCTCAGGCCGCACGGCAACCAGAGGTGTACGATGAGCAGGGCGATCACGATGACCAGCGTCGCCGTCCCGAGCCGCACCAGCGTCACCGTGTAGGAATACGGCTCCAGCGCCGGCACGAACGACACCACCGTCGACCAGATCAGCGGCCCGAGCACGACCAGGAACGCCAGCGCCAGGATCACGACGGCGCTGATCACCACGTAAGCGATTGATTCCAGACGCGTCAGCCACCACGGCCGCATTTCCTTGAGCCCGTAGGCCCGGTTCAGCGCCACTCTCAGGGCCTCGACGCCGTTCGACGAGAAATAGATCGCCAGAACCACGCCCACCGTGAGGATGTCGCCGCGCGTGTTCAGCAGCACGTTCTGGATTTCGCGGGCGATCGGCCCCGAGACCTGCTGCGGCCAGGCATCGAGGATCAGGTTGGTGGCCTCGTCCGCGAGGTCCTGCGAGCCGAAGAACGCGGCCAGCGACGTGACGAAAATCAGGAACGGAAACAGGGACATGAGGCCGGACAGCGCGATGTGCGACGCGATCGCCCAGCCATCGTCGTCGACGAAGCGCCAATAGGCGTCCCAGGCGATCCGGGGCAGGGCGAGGAGCGAGAAGGCCATCGAATCCCTTGGTTGCGCGGACATGCCAGCCACAGATCGTCCCTCTTGGTCCCCGGCACAAGCCGCCGATCCCGTCTTTCGCCCGTGAGCGCTCGACCCACGAACCGACGCGGAGTATCAACCGTTCCGGATCGCCGCGACCGAAAGACCGTCTTGCCAAGCACAACGACCCTCCTCCGCGTCGCGCCCGTCGCCTTCGTCCTGATCTGGTCCACCGGCTGGATTTCGGCCCGTTTCGGCGCGCCCTACGCGGATCCGCTGACGTTCCTGACCATCCGCTACGCGCTGGCGACGACCGTCATCGTCGCTTTCGCCGCGTTCGCCGGAGCCCAGTGGCCGCGCGGCGCGGCGATCGGCCACGCCATGGCATCGGGCGTGCTGCTTCACGCCATCTATCTGGGCGGCGTCTGGTGGGCGATCCGCCACGGCCTTCCGACGGGCGTCTCGGGATTGATCGCGGCCGTCCAGCCCATCCTCACGGCACTTCTCGCGCCGTCGCTGATCGGCGAGCGCATCTCGCGCAACCAGTGGATCGGCATCGGCCTCGGCTTCGTGGGGATCGCGCTCGTGCTCGAGCCCCAGCTCGAGACCGTGAACCGGGAGACGATGGCCGCCGTGCTCGTGCCGATGCTCGTCAACGTCGTCGCCATGGTCTCCGTCACGTTCGGCACCTTCTACCAGAAGCGGTTCATCGCGACGGGCGACCTGCGCACCGTGACCGCCCTGCAGTATGTCGGGGCCTTTATCGTCACGCTTCCGGTCGCGATGATGCTCGAGGAGATGCACATCGTCTGGAACGCGACGGTGATCGCCACGATGGCTTGGTCGGTCCTGGCGCTGTCGCTCGGGGCCATCGGCCTGCTGCTGCTGCTCATCCGAAACGGCGCGGTGTCGCGGGCGGCCACCCTGATCTACCTCGTGCCCCCGGCCGTAGCCATCGAGGCGTTCCTGTTGTTCGGCGAACGGATGTTGCCCGTCCAGGTGGTCGGTCTCGCCGTCACGGCCGCCGGGGTGGCGCTGGCGACGCGCCGCGGCTGACATCGCGTCAGGCGCGGCGTGGCGACGCTCCGCCGAACGACCGATTGATGACGCCTGTCGGTCATGCTGCAATGCAAAAACTTTGGTTCGGTGCGGCACCTGCACCTTTCCGCGGGAGATTGACGATGATGCGATCGGCCTCGGCGGCCCACACGTCCGCACCTGGAACGTCCCGCGACTGGATCGGCCTCGCGGATGAGGCGGCCGGCACGCTGGAAGCCCTGCTCGGCGACGCCATCGCGGCGGTGCGGGCGGGTGTGCTGAAGGACGGCAGGATCTCGGCGGATCTTGTCGAACGCGAGCAGCACGCCTGCCATGGCCTCGCCTGGCTTGCGACCTACGCCGAAGCCGTGCGGGAGCTGGCGGCCTATGGACGCCGGCTGGCGGCCGAGGGGCGCCTCGGCGAGACCGAGCAATTGCTGATCGCCATCGGCGCGGGCGAATACTGTGCCCAGGTGTTCGGCGGCATACCGATGAGCCAGGGCGAGATCCTGCGGTTGCCGGCCCTCGGGCTGACGGCGGCGTCCATCGGCCAGCGCCGCACTCCCGCCATCGATGTCCTGGTTGCCGAGGGCAACACGTCCACCCATCGCGCCCGCCTTGTCACGCTGATGCGCGCCGCCCAGGGCGCTGCGACGACGGGGGACGCCGGCCTGGACGAGACGCTCGAAGCCATCCGGGCCGAGATGCGTCGTTTCTCGGAAGCCGAAGTCCTGCCGCATGCCCACCAATGGCATCTGGAGAATGACTACATTCCCATGGATGTCGTCGACAAGCTTGCCGAGCTGGGGGTGTTCGGCCTGACCCTGCCGGAGGAATTCGGCGGGCTCGGCCTCGGCAAGGTGTCGATGTGCGTCGTGTCGGAGGAGTTGTCGCGGGCCTATATCGGCGTCGGGTCCCTTGGAACCCGCTCGGAGATCGCGGCCGAACTGATCCTCTGCGGGGGCACGCCGGACCAGCAGGCCCACTGGCTGCCGAAGATCGCCTCGGGCGAGGTGCTGCCGACGGCCGTGTTCACCGAACCGAACACCGGATCCGACCTCGCGTCCCTGCGCACGCGCGCCGTCCGTGATGGCGACGTCTACAAGGTGACCGGCAACAAGACGTGGATCACCCATCCCG
>CAZJCW010000363.1:0-3647 GCA_964544365.1 uncultured Alsobacter sp. | reverse complement strand
AGGGGCCGCCATCGCGTGCAGCTTGGGGCTCGCCCCGGGCTCAGGAGGCGCGGCGAATGGACGAATCCAGCGCCTTGCGCACGGGTTCGGCGGTCTCGGTCGCGGTCTTGTTGACGATGCCGGCCAGCGTCTTGGCCTGGGCCGTGACGGTGTCGAACTGCTGGCGGGCATGGCGCGCCTGGAGTTCGATCGCCTCGGAGAGGGTCCTGACGCCCGCCATCGCCCGCAGGAACCCCAGCGTCGCGTCGGTGTTCGTCTGCATCTGCTCGAGCATCGTCGTGGAGAAGGATTTCAGCCCGCGCGCGGCGGCCTCGCCGCTGGTGTTCAGGCTGCTCGACAGGGTCTCGGCCGAGTGCTTCAGCGTCGCATAGGCGTCGCGCGCCTGGGCGAGGCCGGTGTCGGCGACGCCGCGGACAGCCTTCGGCAGCACCTCAGGGGGGATGACCGCTGTCACAGAAGCGGCGAGGGTGGCGACCTCGGCGAGCGCCGGCGCCGCCTCGCGGGCCGGGGCCGGAGCGGCGGCAACCGGAGGCTTTTCAACCGGGACCGCCGGGGCGGCCGGCGTCACCACGGGCTTGGCTTCGGGCCGCACCTTCGCTGCCGGCGGCTTGGCGGCTGCGACGACGGTCTTCGGCTGCACGACCGGTGCCGCCTTCGTGACCGGCTTCGCGCCGGCCACCGGGCCAGGTCCAGCGGTCTTTTTCGCGACAGGCTTGCTGAAGAGGACGGGCTTGTCGGCAACGGGCTTGGCGGCCAGCGCCTGGGGTGCGCGGCGGGCGGGTTTCTTCCGGTCGGAAGCGGGCATGGGTCGACCTCTCGTCTTCGCTCGGCGCCGGTTCTCCGGGAACCGGGCGGGGAAGGGGCCGCCGGACGCGGACGATGCCGCGGGCCGCCCCGGAAGGTGGAAGGGACGGCGACGGCCGTCCCTTTCGTCTGGCTGGCTGCGGCGCGCTTACTTGCCGCGCTTGGTGGCTTCGCTCGTCGCCTTCTGGATGGTCGCCTGCGCTTCGGCGGCTGCCTTCTGGACCTCGGCGGTGGCCTTCTGCATGGTCGACTGGGCCTCGCTCGCGGCCTTCTGCATGGTCGACTGCACGACGCCGCCGAGTTCCTTCATCTGGTTCTGCAGCGCTGCAGCCTGCGCCTTCAGGAACTCGGACTGAAGCTGGAAGATTTCCTGCATGTCCTTGGCCCGAACCAGCGCCTGGGCGTGCTCGAAGGCCGCGCCGACGTTCTGCTCCGCGAAGCTGAACGCCTTGGTCGCAAGATCCTTCGTGTTCGTCTGCATGCTGGCGGTCTGCGTCTCTGCCGCGGCGACGGCCTTGCTGGCCGCTCCGACGAAGCCGTCGAAGGCCTTCTTGGCCTGTTCGACGCTCTTCTCGGCGAAGTCGCGCATCTCGGTCGGAATCTCGTAGTTGATCGGGGTCTTGGCCATGGTCGTGTCCTCAGGGGAGCCGCAGTGTCGGTGGCATCCGCCGAGCGTCGGCTCCAGGCGACGGCGTGCTGATCATTGTGCAGTGCAACATAATGATGCGGTGCACAATCGTCAAGGGCGCTTCGGCGCGCGTGTTAACGTAAACCCTAGTCCGTTCCTCGCGGAGCGCCAGCATTCGTTTACGGCGGCGTCCCGGATGCCTAGGATTAAGCGTTTGTTGACCATATGTGCCCTCCGAGGGGCAGCCTGGAGCCGACGTGGACGGGGCTGGACGCACGAACAGCGATGGGACGGGAGACGTGGCGGGGCCGCGCGATCGTCTCGCAGCGGAACTGTCGGCGCTTGCCGCTGCGGGCGGAGCCGTGGCGGCTTTGGCGACGAGCGGGGATAGCGTCCTGTGGGCCACCCCTGGCGGACTCGCCATGCTGGGGCTTCGGCCGGACGCCGCCTTGCCTGCAACCCTGGATCCTGGCCGGATGCCCGTGCGTCGCTTCGCCGAGCTCGCGGCGGGACTTGCGCCGGTCGACGGACAGCGGCTCGAGCGCTTCCGCCTGCCCGTGGGTCGTCGACTCGACCTGGTCACGCTGGCGTGCCGGCGCGTGCCGGGAGAGGGCGGTCCGGCCTTTCTGTTGCTGACCGGTCCCGTGCCGAAGGGAACGCCGGGCGGCGTTGCGGTGCCCGACCTTTCGCCGCTGTTGCCCGGTCCGGTCGAGGCGACGCAGGGGACGCTGACGGCGGAGATGCTGGTGGCGCGAGCCGGCGGGAGGCCGTTCCTGCGCTTCATCTGGCAGAGCGACGAAAACGGCGTGATTTCAAGCTGTTCCCCGGATGTCGAGGCGGCTGTCGGGGCGGTTTCGCCGCGGCCGGGCGAGGACTGGGCGGCGCTGATCGCGCGGGGCGTGTCCGATCCCGACGGAGCGGTTGCAGGGGCCCTCGCGGCTGGCCAGACCTTCACGGGACTTACGGTCCAATGGCCGCTTGTCGATGGCGCGCACCGGCTTTCGGTTGCCCTGTCGGGCGTTCCGGTGCTCGGGGCGGACCGTGCGCTCGCGGGATATCGGGGCTTCGGGCTGATGCGCCTGACGTCACTGCTTCCGGTTGAGCCGACATCCGACGCCGTTGCCGGCGAGCAAGGCCTGCCGTCGGGCGATGCGGTGGCCGGGGAGCCGGCTTCGGAGGCGCCTTCGGCTCCCGGCGCGGCTGTCGATGGTGACGATCTTCCCAAGCAAGATTCTGAAATCGCTGCGGAAAGCCTTCTCGACGATGTCGTCGACCTGGCGGAGGAGAAGCCGGCGGAGCCGGCGTCTTCGGTCGTCCCCTTCACGCAGGTGAGGGGATCTGCCAAGGCGCAGATGGGAGATCCCAAGGTTGTGCCGCTGCGGGCTTCGCCGTCGAATCGGCCGCCGGCGACAGAGGAGGGACGCGGCCTGAGCCGCAGCGAGCGTCACGCTTTTCGCGAGATTGCACGGGCACTTGGCGCCCGGATCGAGGGCGACGAGGAGGGTGAGGGCGAGCGCGAGACCAAGGCGCCGGACGCCGCGGTCGTTCCACCGGAAGTTGAGGCTGCGCTCGAAGCCGCCGCCCTGGCCGAGGCGCGCGCGCTCGGTGCCAGCATCGCCGCGTGGTCTGCCGGCGCCCCGGAGAACGGGCCCGACAGCGTCGAAGACTCCCCGGTCGACCTTGCATCCCTGCCAGACGTCGCCCCAGTCCCGGAAGTCGTGGACGCGCCGTCTGTCTTGATGGCGGTCGAGGCGCCGCAACCGTCCGCCGCCCCCGTTTCCGACCTCGCGCGCCACGCCGATGCGCTGTTCGACCGGCTCCCGGTCGGGGTGCTGGTGTGCCGCGGCGAGGTGCCCATCGTCATGAACCGGACGCTGCTCGACCTCGTGGGGTGGGACACGATCGACGCGTTCTACCGCGATGGCGGGTTGCCCCGGCTGTTCCGCGGGCGGGGCTCCGACGCCATCCCGCCGGGCCAGGACGGGACGACGGTCGCGCTCTCGACGCGGGAGGGCGAGATCGTCGCCGTGGACGCGCGGATCCAGTCGATCCAGTGGGATGAGCTGCCGGCGACGCTGATGACGTTCCGCAGGGCCGTCGACGTCGAACTGACGCCGCGGCTCAAGTCGGCGGAGCTGGAGCTGCGCCGCCGGGAAGCCGAGGCCCGGGAGTTGCGGGCGATCCTCGACACGGCGACCGACGGGGTCATCGTGCT
>CAZJCW010000362.1:0-3689 GCA_964544365.1 uncultured Alsobacter sp. | reverse complement strand
AGACGGTCAAGGCGCTGGACGATCACCGCTCCCGCATCGCCGCAGCGCGGCGCGAGGCGGATTTCCTGTCCCACGCCGTTGCCGAACTGGGCAAGCTTGCCCCGCTTGTCGGCGAAGAGGCGGAATTGTCCGCCCGGCGTCAGGCGATGATGCAGGCCGAAAAGGTCGTCACGGAGATCAACGAGGCCTACGACATCGTCGCCGGCCAAGCCTCTCCCGTGCCTTCGGTGTCGTCGATCCTGCGGCGACTGGAGCGCCGGGGCGCCCAGGCGCCGGCCTTGGTCGATGCCAGCGTCAAGGCGCTCGATGCGGTTCTCACTGCACTCGACGAGGCGCGCACGGCGATCGAGGCCGCGCAGCGGGCCGCAGCCTTTGATCCGCGCGATCTCGAAAGGACGGAGGAACGCCTCTTCGCGCTGCGGGCGGCGGCGCGGAAATACGACGTGCATCCGGACGGGCTGAAAGCGCTGCGCGAGCGCTTTGCAGCCGATCTCGCTGCCGTCGAGGCCGGCGAGGAGAAGCTGGCCGTGCTCGAAGGCCGAGCGGTCGAGGCCCACCTCGCCTTCGACGCGGCGGCAAAGGCCCTGTCGGCCGCCCGGCGGAAGGCGGGGGCCAGCCTCGAAGCGGCCGTCAATCGCGAATTGCCGCCCCTGAAGCTGGAACGCGCCCGGTTCATCGTCTCCATCGAGACCGACCCGACAGCGCCTTTGCCCGATGGGTATGACCGCGTCGAGTTCTGGGTCCAGACCAATCCCGGCACGCGCGCCGGTCCGTTGATGAAGGTTGCTTCGGGCGGCGAGCTGTCGCGGTTCATGCTGGCGTTGAAAGTCGTGCTGGCCGAGCGCGGGTCGGCGCCGACGCTCGTTTTCGACGAGATCGACGCCGGCGCGGGCGGCGCCGTGGCCGACGCGATAGGCGCCCGGCTGTCCCGCCTGTCGCAGCAGGTCCAGGTGATGGCCGTCACGCATGCCCCGCAGGTGGCGGCGCGGGCCGAGCGACATTTCCTGATCACGAAGGATGCGGTGAAGGGCGAGGAGCGCATCGCGACCCGGGTGCTGCCCATAGACGCTACCGCGCGGCGCGAGGAGATCGCGCGGATGCTGGCGGGCGCGACCATCACGGACGAGGCCCGAGCGGCCGCGCAGCGGCTCCTTGAGGCGGCGGGATGACCATGTCACGCCGTGCCGCGCTGCTTCGGGCCCTTGACGTGGATGCACTGACTTCGGCGCAGGCGAAGGCGGACTTTGCGGCATTGGCGTCCGAGATTGCAGAGCACGACCGCCGTTACCACGGCGAAGACGCGCCGATCATCACCGATGCCGAGTACGATGCGCTGCGCCGGCGCTTCGAGGCCATCTCGGCCCGGTTTCCCGCGTTGAAGGAAGGCGAACCGGTTGCGGTGGGGGTCGGCGCAAAGCCGTCCGAAAAGTTCGCCAAGGTTCGCCACCGCGTCCCGATGCTGTCACTCGCCAACGTGTTTTCGGACGAGGAGGTGGAGGAGTTCATCGAACGCGTCCGCAGGTTTCTCGATTGGCCAGAAGACCGGCCTCTCGCGGTGACCGCCGAGCCGAAGATCGACGGCCTGTCCTGTTCGCTGCGCTACGAGTCCGGGGAACTGGTTGTCGCGGCGACGCGCGGCGACGGCGAGGAAGGCGAGGATGTCACGGCGAATGTGCGGACGATCGCAGAGATCCCGCACCGCCTCACGGGGGCGGATGTCCCGCCGGTCCTTGAGGTGCGCGGCGAGGTCTACATGACCAAGCCCGACTTTGCCGCAATGAACGCAAGGCAGGAGGCGGAGGGCAAGCCGCCCTTCGCCAACCCCCGTAACGCCGCCGCGGGGTCGTTGAGGCAACTCGACCCCCGCATCACGGCCGCGCGTCCCTTGCGCTTCTTCGCCTATGCGTGGGGTGACGTGCAGCCTTCCCCACCGGCCGCGACGCAGTTCGGCGTCGTGGAGGCCTTTGCCCGCTTCGGACTGCCGACGAACCCGCTCATGCGACGCTGCGACAGCGTGGACGAACTTCTCGGCCATTACCGGGCGATCGAGGACCAGCGCGCGAGCCTGCCCTACGACATCGACGGAGTCGTCTACAAGATCGACGATCTCGACCTGCAGCGTCGCCTCGGCTTCGTGTCTCGCTCGCCGCGCTGGGCGACGGCGCACAAGTTCCCGGCTGAAAAGGCGACGACGGTCCTGCTCGGCATCGACATCCAGGTCGGGCGGACCGGTTCGCTGACGCCCGTAGCGCGCCTGGAGCCGGTGACGGTTGGCGGCGTCGTCGTCACCAACGCCACGCTGCACAACGAGGACGAGATCGCCCGGAAGGATATTCGGATCGGCGACACGGTGATCGTCCAGCGCGCCGGCGACGTGATTCCGCAGATCCTTGGCCATGTTCCCGAGAAGCGGCCGGCCCTGGCGGCGCCCTATGCCTTCCCTCACACCTGCCCGGCTTGCGGCAGCCATGCAGTGCGCGAGATCGATCCGAAGAGCGGCAAGGCGGACGTGGTGCGCCGGTGCACGGGCGGGCTGGTCTGTCCGGCGCAGGCCGTGGAGCGGCTGAAGCATTTCGCGTCCCGCAACGCGCTCGACATCGAGGGGCTCGGCGACAAGCAGATCGAGGCCTTCTACAAGGACGGGCTGATCACCCGGCCGCAGGACATCTTCACGCTGGAAGCGCGGGATGCGCGGTCCGTGAAGAGGATCAAGGACCGCGAAGGGCATGGCGAGACGTCAGCCCGCAACCTGTTCGCCGCGATTGCGGCGCGTCGCAGCGTGGCGCTGCACCGGCTGATCTTTGCTCTCGGCATCCGGCACGTGGGTGAGACGACGGCCAAGCTGCTGGCGCGGCATTTCCGGTCCATGGAAGCGCTGCGGGATACGGCGACCGCTGCTGCCGAACCAGGCTCGGCCGCGCTCGAGGAACTCACCGCCATCGACGGCATCGGCCCGGTCGTGGCCGAGTCGATCGTCGATTTCTTCGGCGAACCGCACAATCTGGAGGTGGTCGCCGAACTGCTCACCCACATCGTGCCGGAGCCGCCGGAGCAGATTGCCGCCGAAAGTCCGGTCGCCGGCAAGACTGTCGTCTTCACCGGCAGCCTCGAAAAGATGACCCGCGAGGAGGCCAAGGCGATGGCCGAGCGCCTAGGCGCCAAGGTTGCCTCTTCGGTGTCGAAGAAGACCGACCTCGTCGTCGCCGGTCCCGGGGCCGGATCCAAGCTTGCCGCGGCGCGGGACCTCGGTATCCAGACGCTCGACGAGGACGGCTGGCTGGCGCTCGTCGGGCAGGGCTAGGCCGGGCGATCCTCCGCGCCGTTCGCATCTCCGCCGTCATGCTCTCGCCCGGTCTTTTCGACCGGGAGGCCGTCGTGCAACGTCAACGCAGCGGACGCGTCGCCTGCTCCAGCCAGCGGGCCGTGTCGCCTTCGACGAGGGGGCCGACGACGTCGCGCACCTTGGCATGGTACGCGTCGAGCCACGCGATCTCGTCCGTGGTCATGATCGACGGCTCGACAAGGGCAAGGTCGATGGGGGCAAACGTCAGGGTCTCGAAGCCGTACATCTCCCGCTCCGCGCCGGGGATGTCTCGCTTCTCGACGAGGATCAGGTTCTCGATGCGGATGCCATAGGCGCCGGTCTTGTAGTAGCCGGGCTCGTTGGACAGGATCATCCCCGGCTCCAG
>CAZJCW010000361.1:0-3754 GCA_964544365.1 uncultured Alsobacter sp. | reverse complement strand
TTCCAGCCCGGCGACAAGCTCGACCTCTCCGGCATCGACGCCAACACGGGAACGGTTGCTGGCGACGCCTTCACCATCGTCGCGGGTAATGCTTTCACCGCGGCCGGACAACTGCTTGTGTCCTTCGAGAGCACGGCGGAAGGCGACTTCACGGTCCTGCAGGGTAACGTCGACGCCAATACTGACGCCGACTTCACCGTCCGGATCGCCGGTCATCACGACCTGAACAACGGCAACGTCACGCTCTGACGATGCTTGAGACGGCGGGCCTTCGGGCCCGCCGAACCACCCTTCCGGCGCGATAGCGCAAAGAACACGGCGGTGATCCAGTGGCCCAGGACAAAGACCTCAGCACAGCCAAGCGCAAGGCAGCCAACGAGCTGACCCGCGGGCTGTCCCCCACCATCGCCTTCCTGTTCCTCATGTCGGGCCTGATCAGCGTTCTCGCGCTGACGGGCTCGGTCTACATGATGCAGGTCTACGACCGGGCGATCACCAGCGGCAGCGTCCCGACGCTGCTGGCGCTGTCGATCCTGGCCATCGGCCTGTATCTCTTCCAGGGCTTCTTCGACACGATCCGCTCGCAGGTGCTGGTGCGGGTGGGCGCGAAGCTCGACAAGAAGCTCGCACCGCTCGCCCACAAGGTCGCGATCGAGATGCCGCGCTTCGGCTTCTCGACGTCGGAGAGCCTCGAGCGCGGCCGGGACGTGGACACGGTCCGCAGCTTCCTGGGCGGGCAGGGGCCTGCCGCCCTGTTCGACCTGCCGTGGATCCCGGTCTACCTCGCCTTCGTCTACATGCTGCATCCGTGGCTGGGCATCCTGACCTTCACGGGCGCCTTCGTGCTGGCGATCCTGACGATCTGCAGCGAGCTGATGACCCGCAAGCTGGCGAACGCCACGCGCTCGGCCGCCATCGCGCGCAACACGATTGCCGATTCCAACGCGCGCAACGCGGACGTGCTGAAGGCCATGGGCTTCGGCAACCGGGCCGTGAGCCGCTTCAACGCCGCCAACAGCGAGCACCTCGTCCTGCAGACCAAGACGAGCGACATCGGCGGCACGCTGGCCGCCACCTCGCGCGTGCTGCGCATGCTGCTGCAGTCGGCGGTGCTGGGCCTCGGCGCGTTCCTGACGATGAAGGGCGAACTGACGGCGGGCGCCATCATGGCCGCCTCGGTCGCCTCGGGCCGGGCGCTGGCCCCGGTCGACATGGCGATCGCCAACTGGAAGCCGTTCGTCGCGGCCCGCACCGCCTTCGCCCGCCTGCGCGAGACGATCGTCGCGCTGGTCACGGCGGTCGAGCCGATGGACCTGCCTGCGGCCCACCAGTCGCTGGCCGTCGAGAAGATCACGGTCGCCGCGCCGGCCACCGGCCAGGTGATCCTGACCGAGGTCGGCTTCGAGCTGAAGGCCGGGCAGGCGCTCGGCATCATCGGCCCGTCGGGCGGCGGCAAGTCGACGATGGTGCGCGCGCTGACCGGCGTGTGGCCGACGCTGCGCGGCGCGATCCGCCTGGACGGTGCCGACCTTCCGATGTGGAAGGAGGAGGCGCTGGGCCGCAACCTCGGCTACCTGCCGCAGGAAGTCGGCCTGATGGACGCCACCGTCGAGGAGAACATCGCCCGCTTCGAGGAGAACCCCGATCCGGAGAAGGTGATCGCGGCGGCCAAGGCGGCCGGCGTGCATGACCTCATCGTGCGGCTGCCGAACGGCTACCGGACGCCCATCGGCCCGCAGGGCATGGCGCTCTCGGCCGGCCAGCGCCAGCGCATCGGGCTCGCCCGCGCGCTCTACGGCGACCCCTTCCTCGTCATCATGGACGAGCCCAACTCCAACCTCGATGCGGAAGGCGAGACCGCGCTCAAGGACGCCATCCTCGGGATCAAGGCGCGCGGCGGCATCGTCATCGTCGTCGCCCACCGCCCGAGCGCGCTCTCGGCGGTCGACCTCATCGGCATCGTGCAGAACGGACGTCTCGCCGCCTTCGGACCGAAGGACGAGATCTTCGCGCAGGTGGGGACCGGACAGGCTGCGGCCGCCGGTGCCTCCGGCGCGCCCGCCGCGGTCCATTCCCTCGCCTCCGGCAAGCCCCAGAGGAAAGCGTCATGATCAAGGTCAAGGCAACCCAGGCCAAGCAGGTCGACACGGGACCGTCCCGCTCGTCCTTCGAGACGGGCGTGGAGAAGTTCTCCTCGCTCCCGGCGGCCTTCGGCATCTTCCTCGTGGGCCTCGCGGTCTACCTGAAGGGCATCGTCTCCTCGCGCGCCCCCGTGGCGATGCCTGAGGAGGGCGCCAAGGTCGTCCCGGCCGAGGCCGAGCAGGCGTCGTCCGGCGGCGGCGAGGCGACCTACATGCGCGCGATCATCGAGCGGGCCGACGACGAGTACCTCGTCGACGACAAGGAAGGCGGCAAGGACGGCGACGTCATCCACCTGACGAGCCATTCCGGCTTCCGCGCGCGCCTGGCCGAGAGCTTCGTGCCCGACCAGTCGCCGCCCATCGACATTCCCGCCATCGGCGACGGCACCAAGAACCCGGTGTCGAAGGCGACCTTCGACGGCGACACGATCGCCTTCAACGACAATGCGCGCCTCGGCGCCGCGGCCTCGGGCGGCGGTGGTGGTGGCGGCGGAGGCGGCGGTGGCGGTGCCATCGGCGGCGGCGGTGGCGGCGGCGGGTCCGGCGGCACTGGCGGAGACCAGGACTACCAGCACAAGCGCAACCGCGCCCCGGTGCTGACCGGTCCGGTCCTGCTGCGCGACGTCAAGGGCTGCGAGGCCATGTTCATTCCGCTGGCGGCGCTGCTCGCCGGTGCGCTCGATCCCGACGGCGACCTGCTGCGCATCCTCAACATCCGTGCCTCCGCCGGCGAGCTGAAGGCCGTCGACGGCGGCTACGAGTACACGCCGCCGCACGACACGCTCGGCCCGGTCACGATCACGTTCGAGCTGACCGACGGCGAGTTCACCGTGCAGCAGGTCGGGCGCTTCCAGCTCGTCGAGGCCGACCCGATCGTCGGCACGGCCGGCGACGACGTGCTCGTGGGCACCGAGTGCCGCGACCTGATGGACGGCCGCGAGGGTGACGACACCATCACGGGCCTCGGCGCGGGCGACGTGATCCTCGGCGGCGACGGCGACGACGTCATCGACGCCGGCGCGGGCAACGACACGGTGTTCGGCGGAGCCGGCAACGACAGCATCATGGCCGGCGCGGGCGACGACATCGTGTGGGGCGGGGAGGGTGACGACACCATCCTCGGCCAGGGCGGCGCCGACATCCTCATGGGCGAGGCCGGCAACGACAGCGTGTCTGGCGGCGACGGCGACGACCAGGTGTTCGGCGGCGAGGGCGACGACGTGGTGGCGGGCGATGCCGGCCGCGACGTGGTCGAGGGCGGGGAGGGCAACGACCTCCTGCGCGGCGGCGCCGGCAACGACCTCATGGCCGGCGGCGAAGGCAGCGACCATGTCCAGGGCGACGAGGGCAACGACATCATCGTGGCCGACATGGACGCGGCGGCCGACCGCTACGACGGCGGCGCGGACAAGGACACCGCCAACTTCGCTGCAGCGAAGAAGACCCTGACGGTCGACCTCGTCGAGGGCACCGTCACGGGCGAGGAGAACGGCGTCGACACGATCGAGAACATCGAGATCGTCATCGCCGGCTCCGGCGACGACGTGATCCGCTTCGGCACCGACGCGGTGGCCGTGGCCGGCGGCGAGGGCGACGACTGCTTCGACTTCTCG
>CAZJCW010000360.1:0-3786 GCA_964544365.1 uncultured Alsobacter sp. | reverse complement strand
GGAGGCGCGCGAGCTGCACGCCATCCTCGACACCGCCACCGACGGCGTCATCGTGCTCGACGTGGACGGCCGCATCCTCTCCATCAACCGCTCGGGCGAGGCGCTGTTCGGCTACGACCAGCGCGAGGTGGCGGGAGAGACCTTCATCTCCCTGCTGGCACCCGACAGCCACGCCACCGCGCTCGACTATCTCGAGGGCCTGAAGGCGCACGGGGTGGCGAGCGTGCTGAACGACGGCCGCGAGGTCATCGGCCGGGTGCGCCAGGGCGGCCGGATTCCGCTGTTCATGACGCTGGGCGCCGTCTCGCGCGAGCCGGAGGTGCGCTTCTGCGCGGTGCTGCGCGACATCACGCCATGGAAGAAGGCCGAGAGCGACCTCACCGAGGCCAAGCGCGCGGCAGAGGCCGCCTCCTCGCAGAAATCGGATTTCCTCGCCAAGATCAGCCACGAGATCCGCACCCCGCTGTCGGCGATCATCGGATTTGCCGAGGTGATGATCGAGGAACGCTTCGGCCCGGTGGGCAACGAGCGCTACCTCGAATACCTGCGTGACATCCACGCGTCGGGCGGGCACGTGATCAGCCTCGTCAACGACCTGCTCGACCTGTCCAAGATCGAGGCCGGGCGCTTCGACCTGGCCTTCGTCAGCGTCGACGTGAACGAGATCGTCTCGCGCTCCGTCTCGCTGATGCAGCCGCAGGCGAGCACCGGACGGGTGGTGGTGCGGACCGCCCTCGCGGCACGGTTGCCGCGCGTCGTCGCCGACGAACGCTCGCTGCGCCAGATCGTGCTCAACCTGCTGTCGAACGCCGTGAAGTTTACCGACCCGGGCGGGCAGGTGATCGTCTCCACCGCGGTGACGGACCGGGGCGAAGTGGCGATCCGCGTGCGCGACACCGGCATCGGCATGTCGGAGAAGGACATCGAGACGGCGCTCGAACCCTTCCGCCAGCTCGCCACGGCGCGCCGCGCCGGAGGAACGGGGCTCGGCCTGCCGCTGACCAAGGCGCTGGTCGAGGCGAACCGCGCCACGCTGTCGATCCGCAGCGCCAAGGACAGCGGCACGCTGGTCGAGGTGCTGTTCCCGACCAACCGGGTGCTGGCCGAATAGAGGCGTCGACGGCACCGGCTTGCCGGTGTCGTTCCCGAAAAGCCGGATTCCCCCTTTGCGCGGCATGCTCTAGCCTCCCCGCAAAGGGAGAGCGCCATGCATTTCGCCTTCACCGAGGAAGAGGACCTGATCCGCGCGACCGCCGAGCGGCTGGCGGCGGATCGTCTCGCGCCCCATGCGGCCGCCCTGGATCGCGGCCAGGGTCGTGCCGAACTCCTCGCCAACCTGCGCCTTCTCGCCGAGAACGGCTTCATGGCGCTGAACGTCGACCCGGCCTTCGGCGGCACGGGCGCCGGCACCGTCGCCTTCGCGCTGTCGATCGAGGCGCTGGCCCATGCCTGCGCATCCACGGCGGTCACGGCGTCCGTGACCAACATGGTGGGCGAGGTCATCCAGGCGGTGGGATCGACGGAGCAGAAACGGCGCTGCCTGCCGCTGCTCGCCGACGGGACCTGGCCGGCCGGAGCCTTCTGCCTGACCGAAAGCGGCGCCGGGTCCGACCCTGCCGGCATGAAGACCCGGGCGCGGCGCGACGGCGACCACTGGGTGCTCGACGGCGAAAAGATCTACATCACCTCGGCCGAGTATGCCGGCGTCTTCGTCGTGTGGGCCGTCACGGACCCCGAACGGCCGAAGGGCAAGGGCATCTCCTGCTTCCTCGTCGAGGCCGGGACGCCGGGCCTCGTCGTCGGCAAGGCGGAGGAGAAGATGGGCCAGCACGGCTCGGCGACGAACACCCTGCATTTCGACGGCTGCCGCGTGCCGGCCTCGGCGCTGATGGGGCGCGAGAACGACGGCTTCCGCATCGCCGTGGGCGAACTGGCGGGCGGGCGGATCGGCGTCGCGGCGCTCTCGCTCGGCATTGCCCGCGCCGCGATGGACGCGGCCAAGGCCTATGTCGCGCAACGACGGCAGTTCGGCCAGAGCATCGCCGACTTCCAGGGCGTGCAGTGGATGATCGCCGACCGCGAGACGGACCTCGAGGCGGCGCGCCTGCTCATCCTCTCGGCGGCAGCCAAGAAGGACCGCGGCGAGCCCTTCGGCAAGGAGGCCTCCATGGCGAAGCTGTTCGCCTCCGAGGCCGCCCACCGCGCCACCGACACGGCCCTGCAGCTGCATGGCGGGGCCGGCTACGTGAAGGACTATCCGGTCGAGCGCCTGGCCCGCGATGCCCGCATCACGCGCATCTACGAAGGCACCTCCGAGATCCAGCGGCTGATCATCGCGCGCGAGACGATGCGCAACGTCGGGTAGTGCCGCCGGTTGTCGAACGAACGCCGTTCGACCGCCCGTGACGGCCGCCCGCTCATGCGCTCTCCTCCGGCAATTCGGACAAGCCCATCGCCGACGATATCCGGCTCGGCTGTCAACTGGGCCCCGCGCGCGTACCGTGCCGCGGCGCCCGACTGGGCAGATGGGCGTCGCGACCGCACATCCCACGGAACGGTGCCCCACGGCACTGACAGGTTCCGCCACCTTTAGCCCCTTTTCTCAGGATAGGACGGATCCCGGACCCCCGAGAACACGTTGCCAAATTCCTTCATGTCGCTTCAGTCTCCGCGCTCCCTGACAAGTCCGTCATCCGCGGGATGTCAGCTCAACCGTGGACCCGTCGCATGCTACGCAGGCTCATCAGGCAAACCATCAGCCCAAAGTACGTGGGCCGTCTTCGCCTCATGCTCAATCCTGCGTCGGGACGCGCGTGGGGCGGCCCGTTCAATGGCCAGCGCGGACGTTGTCTTCTCATGGCTTCGCTGATCGCGACCCTGAAGCCCGCAGCCATCGTCGAAACGGGCACGTATCTCGGGACGACGACGGAGTGGCTCGCGGCGTTCCAGTACCCTGTCTTCACGATCGAGAGCGATCCGGAAAACCATGGGTACGCAACGCAGCGGCTTGCCCATACGCCCAACGTGAGCGTCATTCACGGCGACAGCCGCACTGCCCTGCTGTCACTCGTCGAGGCCAACCTCGCGGCCTGGGCCGATCAGACCGTCCTCTTCTACCTCGACGCTCACTGGAATGACGATCTGCCGCTCCTCGGTGAGCTGGACATCATATTCGGACGGTTGCAGAAGGCGATCGTCGTTATCGACGACTTCGAAGTCCCGGATGATCCGGATTATGGATTCGACATCTACGAGACGGGTGAAAGTCTTTCGCTGAACCTTCTGAGGCAGGCGTTGGAGCAGCATCATCTCCGGATTCAATATCCGCGCTTACGAGCTGTCGAAGAAACAGGACAGCGACGCGGTTGCGCGGTCTTGTCCCGGGTGGAGGAACGCCGGATGATCGAGCTTGTGAATACACAGATGCTCCGCTGATCTCCTGTTCCACCGCCGACCATGGCGGTGGCCGGCGGCGAGGCTGCCGATCCGGCCGTTCAGGCGCTGCGACCTGTCGAGGACATCGACGACGCATTTGCCCAGCCTTCCCGCGCCCGGCCGGCGGCGGGGCGCCAGGCGGTCGCCACTGCCCATCTATCGCTGCGGACGAATGCACGGGCCCCGTGGTCCGCTCCGGCCTCGTAGCGCCGGCCCGGTTCCGTCCGATGGCGGGGCTTTCGCAGCATGCGATCCGTCGCATGGAGGACGAACGCGACGAGTCCTGGGTTCGGAATGCCCACCTCAGCGGTTGAGGCGAACGCGGCCGGCCTCCGTTGCGTCGTAGCCGCC
>CAZJCW010000359.1:0-3788 GCA_964544365.1 uncultured Alsobacter sp. | reverse complement strand
GCCCTCGCGATAGCCCCCACGGTGCCGCGTTCATGAGTAACGCGCTTTGCCCTCCAGGGGCCCGCAGCGTATCCGGCGGACGTGCCGAGCATCAGCAGGCGAGAATCGGGCACCCGGCGGTCAAGGCACCTCTCGCACGCGGCCCTGCTCGAACAGGGCGCGGGCGAAATCGGGAACGGTGAGTCCTGCCTTGACCTTCGCGTCGAGCGCCGCTTCGGCGCGCCGGATGTCGGGCAGGCGGGCGATCACGGCATCGATACGGTCGAAGGGCACGACCACGACGCCGTCGACATCGCCGACGACGACGTCGCCGGTTTCGACGGCCACTCCGCCAATGACGATCGGCAGCCCGACCGTGCCGGGGCCGTTGCGGGCGGGCGAATTCGGCGTGATCCCGACGCTGAAGCAGGGCAGTCCGACGCCCAGGACACCAGGAATATCGCGCACGCAGCCGTCCGTGACGAAGGCCGCAGCGCCCATGTTGCGAGCCATGCCGACGAGAAGATCCCCGGCGACTGCGGTTGCAACGTAGGAATCCGTGGCGACCATCATGACATCGCCGCCCGTGAGGACAGGCAGCATGGCGAAGACGGCGAGGTTGTCGCACGGGCCGGCATGGCATGTCAGCGCGACGCCGCAGAATTCGGAAGGCAGGCCGGCGAGATTCTTGATGCGGTAATCGAGTGCACCGCGGCCGCCCATTGCGTCGGCAAGAAACCCGGTCTGCACGCCTCTCAACGCCTCGATCTGTGCCGGCGAGGGGCGCCGCGTCGGGCGACGCAGCGTGACGAGTGGCGGGTCTTCGATCATCGGGGCATTCCTGCAAAGGGTGGTCGGACGGCCGAGTTTCCGTTGAGGTCGGAGCACTGTCCATGCTTATCTCCCGGTCGCTGAAGCGAGACGGCAACAGGCGATGACGGCGCAGCGGGACGACTGGCGACGCAAGGGCTACAGCATCGCCGCGATGAGAGAGCTTGCGCGACGCGAACTGCCGCGGCCGGTGTTCGACTTCGCCGACGGCGGCGCCGAGGACGAGTGGACGCTGCGCCGCAACGAAGCGTCCTTCGCCGACGTGCGCTTCATTCCGCGCCCACTGGATGGATCGCCGGAGCGCGACCTGTCGTTCGACCTGTTCGGCCGGCGCCTGTCGATGCCGGTCATGATCGGCCCGACGGGCCTCTCGGGCCTGTTCTGGCCGCGTGGAGAGATCGCCGCCGCGCGTGCAGCCAGCCGAGCGGGAACGGCGTTCTGCCTCAGCCACGGCTCCGTCTGCACCATGGAGGAGCTTGCCGCGGATGGGCCAGCGCCGCGCTGGATGCAGGTGTTCATCTACCGCGACCGCGCTTTCACCGAGGAACTGACCCGGCGCGCTCAGGCGGCGGGGTACGACGCGCTCGTCCTGACCCTCGACAACCAGCTCTTGGGAAGCCGTGAGCGCGATCTTCGCAACGGCTTCGCCATACCGCCCCGTTTCAGGCCGGCAGACGTTTTCGGCATGGCCCTCAGACTGCGCTGGCTGATGCGAATGCGGCGGGAGCTGCCGCGAGTCACCTTCGGCAACTATGCGCGCCCTGGCGAGCCCGCCGATGTCGGGACTCTCGCCGGACGCATGGCGTCTCTACTCGATCCCGCCATGTCGTGGGAGGACGTGGCGTGGCTGCGCACGATCTGGACGGGACCGCTTCTGCTGAAAGGCGTGCTCCACCCCGCCGAGGCCGCCCGGGCGGTCGAAGAGGGTGTCGACGGCATCATCGTGTCCAACCATGGGGGGCGACAACTCGACGGCGCGGTGTCGTCGATCGAGGCGTTGCCGGCGGTTGCCGCCGCAATCGCAGGCCGGATTCCAATCCTCCTGGACGGTGGCGTGCGGCGGGGAAGCGACGTGGTGAAGTCGCTCGCGCTGGGCGCCACGTGCTGCCTGATCGGCCGACCACAGCTGTGGGGGCTTGCCGTCGCCGGGGAAGAGGGCGTTGCCCACATCCTCGAGATCTACCGGCGCGAGATCGACCGGACGATGGGCCTGCTTGGCACGAGGCGGCTGGCGGACCTTACGCCGGACATTCTGTCCGGGCATGAAGTCGGACATCGGACGCGGCAAGATCTCGCAGAAGATCATACGGCGTTGCCTTAGCAGGTCACGCTTTCTTGAAGTAATCTGCATGGATGCGCGAAGAAGGCACCTTTCGGTTGCCGCCTCCGGCTTCCCCCGTCGTTACGGCTCCGGATCGACATGCAGAGACTGCGGACGCCATCCATCCGCCCGGGGGAAGCGGTCCCGATGGACGAATTCGGATCGTTCGCCGAAGAGGTGATCGACAGGCCGGACGATCGGAGCGCCGTCAGAAACAGCTCCCAGGGCCCTACCGCGCGAATTTCCGGTCGTCGGTGATCGTTGATCGGGAGTGAGATTGACCGGTCGGCCGACAGAACGTATTCAATACGCAGCTTGAGCGTAGCCAAGAGCTAGCAGCCGCGCGTATCAGGTAGCGATGGTCGGCGTGGATAGCCACGGGCCGGAAAAACACCAAAGACTGCGCCGGTTGAGTAACCCACCCGCGCGCCAACTTTCCCGCCTTGAAGTACGACCGGTTGAGCGGTCGATCGCCGGACCGCATTGTCGCATCATGTCGACAGCGGAAGCACTGCAGCAGTTCAGGGGGTGATTCCATGCGCCGTCCATTCATCGCTGCCCTTTTGCTGCTCACCGCCAGCACGTCGGTTTTTGCCCAGCAGGCCGAGCGCATCTGGTTTGGCGGGCCCATCCTCACCATGAACGACAAGGCCATGCGCGCCGAGGCCATCGCCGTCGCCAACGGCAAGATCGTCGCGGTGGGCAAGCGCAGCCACGTTATGAAGTTGAAGGGACCGAAAACCGAGCTCGTGGACCTCAAGGGCCAAGCCCTCGTGCCGGGCTTCGTCGATGCCCACGGCCATATCGTCGTCGGCGGCTTGCAGGCCCTCTCCGCCAATCTCCTCGCCCCGCCGGACGGTCAGGTCCAGGATATTGCCTCGCTGCAGCAGACCCTGCGCGACTGGGCCCAGAAGAACGCGGCGGCGGTCGAGAAGGTCAAGGTCATCATCGGTTTCGGCTACGACAATTCGCAGCTCAAGGAACAACGGCACCCGACCAAGGAAGAACTGGATGCCGTCTCGCAGGACATTCCCATCCTGATCGTGCACCAGTCCTCGCATCTGGCGACGGTCAACTCCGCGATGCTGAAATTGATGGGTTACGACGCCAGCAGCAAGGACCCACCCGGCGGGGTCATCCAGCGCAAGCCTGGCACCACCGAGCCGAACGGCACCCTCGAGGAGACCGCATTTTTCTCAGCAGCGCCGGTGGTCCTCGGAAACATCGGTCGGGAGGGGATGAAGACTTTCGCGCGGGAGGGCTCGAAGCTCTGGGCCCGCTTCGGCTACACCACGGCCCAGGAAGGCCGGGCAACGCCACAGGTCGCCGAGATCTTGAAACAGGTGGCCGCAGAGGGCGGCTTCGCGACCGACGTCAACGCCTACGCCGACGTGCTTGTCGACCGGGCCTACATCAAGACCAACCAGAGCAGGACCTACACCAACCGCTTCCGCGTCGCGGGCGCCAAACTCACCATCGACGGCAGTCCGCAGGGCTTCACCGCCTGGCGCGACCGGCCCTACTACAAGCCGGTCGGCAGCTATCCCCCCGGCTATTCGGGCTATGCCGCTGCGTCGGCTGAGGACGTCATGGGGGCCGTCCAGTGGGCGTCGGAGAACGACATCCAGATCATCACCCACTCCAACGGCGAGCGCGC
>CAZJCW010000358.1:0-3803 GCA_964544365.1 uncultured Alsobacter sp. | reverse complement strand
ACAAGGACTACGTCGAGCAGCGCGCGAAATGGGAGCGGCTCTACGAGGTGACGCAGACGAAGGGCGATGGCGAGGCCCATCCCTTCCTCTCGCCCAATGACGAGTTCGCCGACTTCGAGATCTGGGACAAGGGGAACCTCGACGGAAGCGTCGCCAAGAGAAACGACATGCTCGAGTTCGAGTACGCCCGCTCGGCCCTGAAGAACGGCCTTGTCCTGGAGCAGCAACTCGGCACGAACCCATACAAGTTCGGCATGATCGGCAGTTCCGACTCCCACAATGGGTTGGCGGCCATGGAAGAGGACAACTTCTTCGGCAAGACCACGCCGCAGGAACCGAGCCCGGAGCGCCTGACGAAGACCTTCGTCGACAACAAGCAGTCGGGCGTGAAGATCATGGACTGGGAGGTCTCCTCGTCGGGCTACGCCGCCGTCTGGGCGACGGAGAACACCCGAGAGGCAATCTGGGACGCGATGCAGCGCAAGGAGACCTACGCGACAACGGGCCCCCGCATGACCGTCCGCTTCTTCGGCGGCTGGGACTTCAGCGAAGCCGATGCCAAGGATCGCTTGCCGGCCCATATCGGCTACGCCAAGGGCGTACCGATGGGAGGAGACCTGAAGACCGCAAGTTCGGGCCAGGTGCCGACCTTCCTGGTCGCTGCATTGAAGGACCCGATTGGCGCCAATCTCGACCGGTTACAAATCGTCAAAGGTTGGATGGGCAAGGACGGGAAGACTCAGGAGAAGGTCTACGACGTCGTCTGGGCGGGAGGCCGCAAGCCCGGCGCTGACGGCAAGTTGCCGTCGATCGGAAGCACGGTCGACATTCAAAATGCGACCTGGACCAACACCATTGGGGCGCCAGAACTAATCACCACGTGGAAGGATCCGGAGTTCGACCCAACGCTTCGCGCCTTCTACTATGCCCGCGTCCTCGAAATTCCCACCCCGCGCTGGACGGCGTACGACATGAAGCGCTTCGGGAACAAGGCGCTTCCCGGGACGCGTCTGACGGTCGTCGAGCGCGCCTACACGTCCCCGATCTGGTACACGCCGTGACGAGAAAGGGGGCGCGGAGAACGCCCTTCCTCACGGCGTTGCTGCTGGTGGCGGGAACGATGCCCGCCGTGGCTTGCGGGTTCGAGGATCCCAAGGGCGCCGATGTCCAGCGCGGCGCGCTCAACTGGGCCTTTCCGGACTCGCTGCACGTCACCTCGGCGGTCTGGCGCGCCCAACTCGACGGCTCGATCGCCCGTGACGATCGGCCGGCCGCGGTCAGGGCCTTGTCTGGCTTCGGAAAGGCCGTCGCCGATCTCACGGTGCTTCGGAACGGGCTCGATGCGGCGTGGGCTCGGCAACGGGCGCCGGGACTCTCGATCCTGCTCATCGGGCCCATGCTCTGGAGCCGGATCGTCCCAACGGCAGATGGCCTGAGCATCGCGACGCATCTTGCCGGCGCCGAGCCCACAGACGTCGTCATCGTGACGGACGCGCCCGTCGTCGCAGCCATCGTGTCCGGCCGGATCTCGGCACAGACTGCGCTGCACAAGGGGCTACTGCGGCTATACGGTCCGGTCGACGACCAGGTCAGAGCTGCTGACTGGCTCGGACGGCTGCAAAGCCCGATGATGGCCAGTTCCCAGATGCCGGCAAACTAGTGTGCCAGCTGGATGATCAAAAGGTTGCTCAGAGAACCGCTCGCCCATTTCCTCGTTCTCGCCCTGGCAATATTCGGGCTTTACGGACTGACACGGGGATCAACTCAACCCCGTCACGACGAAATCATCGTGACGGGGGGAAAGATCGAGCAACTGGCAGGGCTTTTCGTCAAGATTCGGCAGAGGCCGCCGACGACCGTCGAGCTCAAGGAGCTGATCGACGACCACGTGAAGGAAGAGATCCTCTACCGGGAAGCGCTCGCTCTCGGTCTCGACAAGGACGATACGGTGATCCGCCGGCGTCTACGCCTGAAGATGGAGTTCCTGAGCCAGGCGCAGGCCGAGGCAGCGACCCCGAGCGACGCCGAGCTGGAGGCTTTTCTCCAGGAAAACGCAAGTCGTTTTCAGGTCGAGCCTATGGTCGCGTTCCGCCACGTGTTCCTGAGCCCGACGCATCGGGGCGAGGCGATCGAGCCGGACGCAGCCACCATGCTGGAGGGTCTGCGTGCGAAACCCGACAGCGATCCCTCGGCTCTGGGCGACCCGACGATCCTGCCCATTCAGCTCCCGTTGACCCGCAAAGCCGCCATCGCGGACATCTTCGGCGTGCAGTTCGCCGATGCCGTCGCCGTCGCAACACCGGGAACCTGGGCGGGACCGCTACGCTCGAGCTTCGGTCTCCATCTCGTTCGCGTCGACGAACGCCGACCCGGCGGACGCGCAACCCTGGCGATGGTTCGTGCCGCTGTCGCCGAGGCCTGGGCGCAAGACCGCCGACGGAAGGTCGACGAGGCGAGATTCGCCGAACTGCTGAAGCGCTACCGGGTGCGCATCGAAACGCAGGCCACCGCAGCAGCGGCCCCATGACACAGCCCTTGATCGGCCTTCTGGCGCTGTTGTGCTGCATCTTTCAGTTCGTCTCGACGGCCCCCTCGGCGGCGCATGAACTGCGCCCGGCCTATCTCGACATCCGCGAGGCCACGACTGGTGATCTCGTGGTCGTGTGGAAGACACCGGCGCTCGGCGAGATGAGGCTTGGCCTGTACGTCCGTTTGCCGGACGCCTGCATTCCCACAAGCGAGCCGATAAGATCCTTCGAGGGGGACGCCTACTTCGAGAGATTCACCGCGCGCTGCCCCGGTGGCCTGAAAGGCCGGACCCTTGCGATCGACGGGTTGCGGACAAGCCTGACCGACGTGCTGGTGCGCATCGCGAGCGAAGACGGCGCGGCGAAGGTCGCACGTCTGACCCCGGAGACCCCGAGCCTGACCATCCCCGCGGCACAGAGCGCGATGGAGACGGCGACAACCTACTTTCTGCTCGGGGTCGAGCACATTCTGCTCGGGTTCGACCACCTGCTGTTCGTGCTGGCATTGATGCTGCTCGTCCGCGACCGCTGGACACTGCTGAAGACGATAACTGCGTTCACTCTGGCCCACAGCGTGACACTGACCGGTGCAGCGCTCGGGTATCTCAGCCTGCCGCAAGCGCCGGTGGAGGCCACGATCGCGCTGAGCATCGCGTTCGTCGCCGGTGAACTCGCCCGTTCCGGCGGCTCCGAGCGTCCCATGTCGGAGCGCTATCCGTGGCTCGTCGCGTTCATCTTCGGGTTGCTGCACGGCTTTGGCTTCGCGGGGGCGCTCAAGGAGATCGGCCTGCCGCCAGTCGATGTGCCCTTGGCCTTGCTCAGCTTCAATGTCGGCGTCGAGGCGGGCCAACTGCTGTTCGTGGCAGCAGCCCTGCTCGCGTTCAGGGCCCTGACCGCCCTCGTCTCGGTTCCTTTCTCGACCATCCGCCTCGTGGCCGCCTATGTCGTCGGAACGACGTCGGTCTTCTGGTTGATCACCCGGATCGACAGCTTCTGGAATTGAGCGACGGCGGGGCCTCGTCATGCAGGCGAACGCGATCGTGGCGACCGGACCTCTCTGGCGACAAAACAGGACGCCCGAAGCGTCGCTCGAGGAAAGTCGTGCAGGACGTGGGACGGGGAGTGGCCGCGCGGTCTATGCAGACCGTCCGGCCGTTCCTCGTCGGGTGATACATCGGGACCGCCTGTGGCCAACGAAGCCCCGCGCCGCCGGGTTCAGTGCCTCGCTTCGAGGACCATGTTGAACGGCGTGCTCGCCGCGACGCGCATCTGCCC
>CAZJCW010000357.1:0-3878 GCA_964544365.1 uncultured Alsobacter sp. | reverse complement strand
AGCCGACGGCGCCGCCCGCGTCGCCGTAGATCATCGTGCAGGTGGGCGAGGCGTGGATGCCCAGCTTGTGCTCGACCGAATGGCAGCGCACGTCGTTGCGCGCCCCGAGCGAGCCGTCGGCGTTCACCAGCACCTTCGGCACGAGGAAGAGCGAGATGCCGCGGGTCCCCGGCGGCGCATCGGGCAGGCGGGCGAGCACGAGGTGGATGATGTTGTCCGTGAGGTCGTGCTCGCCGTAGGTGATGAAGATCTTCTGGCCGAAGATGCGGTAGGTGCCGTCGCCGGCGCGCTCGGCGCGGGCGCGCAGGGCGTTGAGATCGGACCCGGCCTGCGGCTCGGTGAGGTTCATGGTGCCCATCCACTCGCCGGAGACGAGCCGGGGCAGGTAGATCCGCTGGAGATCCGGGGAGCCGTGCCGCGACAGGGCCTCGACCGCGCCGGCCGTCAGCAACGGGCCGAGCGCGAACGCGAAGGACGCGGCGTTCCAGACCTCCGAGCAGGCGGCCTGCACGAGATGGGGCAGGCCCTGCCCGCCGAAGCGCGGGTCGGCGGTCAGGCCGTTCCAGCCGGCCGCGGCCCATGCCGTGTAGGCGTCCTTCCAGCCCGGCGGCGTCGTCACCGCGCCATCCCGGAGCACCGACCCGACCTTGTCGCCGACCCGGTTGAGGGGAGCGATGACGTCGGCGGCGAACTTGCCCGCCTCCTCCAGAATCGCCTCCGGCAAGCCGCCCTCGAGTTCCGGGGCGAGGCCATCCGCGATCAGCCGGTCGAGGCCGGCGACCTCGCGCAGCGTGAACAGCATGTCCTCGACGGGTGGGCGGTAGGTCATCGGTCTCCTCCGGGGGCGGCTTTCGGCGCGGAACCTTTCGCTCAACGTATCGCGGTGGTACGGCAGCGCCAACCGCGGACGCAAACGGAACGGGGGAGCGTCCCGCGGGACGCGGATCGTGCCTCGTCCGCCAACGGACCGGGCGAAGGACGACGTGGCGGATCGGGGTGGCGGGGTCTTGACGTGACGGGGACGAAGGGCGAGGCGCCGGGGCGTGCAACGCGGCGGCTGGCAGGCGACGCGGGCGGGATCGCGGAGGCGGCGGACCTGCTGCGGCGGGGCGGGCTGGTGGCGTTTCCGACGGAGACGGTCTACGGGCTCGGCGCCGACGCCACGAATGCGGCGGCCGTCGCGGGGATCTACGCGGCGAAGGGCCGCCCGCGCTTCAACCCGCTGATCGCCCATGTGCCCGACCTCGCGGCCGCGCGCCGGCACGGGATGCTGGACGGGGCGGCCCTTCGCCTGGCACGCCGGTTCTGGCCCGGCCCGCTGACGCTGGTGGTGCCGCGGGCCCCGGGCTGCGCGATCTGCGACCTGGCGACGGCGGGTCTCGACAGCATCGGCCTGCGCGTTCCGGACCACCCGGTCGCGCGCGCCATCCTGGCGGCGACGGGCCGGCCCGTCGCGGCGCCGTCGGCCAACCGGTCGGGCCGGGTGAGCCCGACGGAGGCGTCGCACGTGCTCGGCGACCTCGACGGCCGGATCGACGCGGTGGTGGACGGCGGCGCGACGCCGGTGGGCGTCGAGTCGACCATCGTCGCCTGCCTCGGCGAGCAACCGGTGCTGCTGCGACCGGGCGGCGTGCCGCGCGAGGCCATCGAGGCTGAACTGGGGTGCGCGCTGCCCGGCGGCGGCGAGACCGGCGGGGATGCGCCGCTGGCGCCGGGCATGCTCGCCTCGCACTACGCCCCGCGCGCCGGCGTCCGGCTCGACGCGACGCGCGTGGGCCCCGACGAGGCCGTCCTGCTGTTCGGTTCGTTTCGTCCGGAAGGCCTCGCAGGTCAACCGCAGGCGAACCTCAGTCCCTCGGGCGACCTGACGGAGGCCGCCGCCCATCTCTTCGGCCTGCTGCGCCGGCTGGACGCCGCCGGCGCGCCGACCATCGCGGTGGCGCCGGTGCCGGAAACGGGCCTGGGCGAGGCCATCGTCGACCGGCTCCGCCGCGCCGCCGCGCCGCGCTGATCCCCTTCGCGCACAGCGAGACGCCCGCCTCCGGGGAGGCGGGCGTCGCGGGCTTCGTCCGGGGGAGGTGCCGACGGCGATCAGGCCGTGCGGGGGGTGAGCTGCGCGCCGGCGCTGCCGGGAACGGGCGTGGGCTTCAGGGCGAACGCCCCGTCGCCGCCGAGGACGACCGCGAGGCCGGCGACGACGAGGAACAACGGATATTCCCAGCCGCCGTTGGCATTGGTGAACAGCCAGCCATTGCCGGCATGGACCAGCGTCGCGCCGATCAGGACCGGGGTGAGCAGCAGGGCGACGGCGCGCGGCCAGATGCCGACGACGAGCGCGACGCCGCCGAGCAGCTCGACCAGGAACACCGGCCACGCCAGCGCGGCGGGATAGCCGATCTGGCTGAGGAAGCCGGCAAAGCCGGGCATCGTGAAGACGACGTACTTCAGCAGGGCGTGCGCGATGAACATCACCCCCAGCGCGACGCGGAGGATGAAGAGGGCATAGGGGGCGGTGCGGGTGTCGATCATGGTCGGTCTCCGGGGGTGTGGCCTCAGCCGCGTGAGGCGATGCCGGACGATGATCTTTTCTTTTCCGCAAATCCATCTAAGTCTATGCAACGAGAAACTTGCGGGGTTGCAATGGACAGGATGGCCTGGGACGACTTCCGGCTGGTCAAGGCGGTGGCTGACAGCCGCTCGCTGACCGGCGCCGCCGAGACACTCGGGGTCAACCACTCGACGGTGTTTCGCCGCCTCGGCGAGATCGAGAAGCGGCTCGGCGCGCCGGTGTTCGAGCGGCACCGCACCGGATACGGGCTGACGCCCGCCGGCGAGGAAATGGTGGCGCTGGCCGAGCGGATGGACCGCGACGTCACGGCCTTCGCGCGCAAGCTCGCGGGCAAGACGCTGACGCCGTCGGGCGAGGTGCGCGTGACGACCAACGACACGCTGCTGGTCCACCTGCTGATGCCCGTGCTGGCGGCGTTCCGCGCGCAATATCCCGACATCCGCGTCGACATGGTGCTGTCGAACCAGGCGCTCAATCTCTCCAAGCGCGACGCCGACATCGCCGTCCGGGCGACCGACAACCCGCCGGAAACGCTCGTCGGGCGGCGCGTCGCCTCGCTCGCCTGGGCGATCTACGGCCGGCGCGAGGACTTCCCGACGGCGGCCGAGGGCGGAACGGAGGACATCGCGGAGCTCGCGGGGCGGTGCTGGGTGTCGCTCGGCGACCAGTTCGGGCATCTCAAGGCCGCTCGGTACGTGCGCGACCATGTGCCGGCGGACCGGGTGGCGCTGAAGATCAACACGGTGCTCGGCCTCACCGAGGCGGTGGAGGAAGGGATCGGCATCGGCCCCCTGCCCTGCTTCATCGCCGACCGGCGGCTCGGCCTCGTCCGCCTGACGCCGATGAACCCGGAGTTCTCGGCGGGCCTGTGGCTGCTCACCCACCCGGACCTGCGCGCCTCGCCGCGCATCCGCGCCTTCCTCGACTGCGCCGCCGCCGAACTCGTCCGGGCCAGGCCCCTGATCGAAGGCGACCGCGCGGCCGACACCCGCTGACCCCACCGCCGGACCGCCCGCCCGCCGCCGCAGGCCGGACGCCGTGGATGCTCGCGCCGGGCGCGAGCATGACGGTGGAGGGTTTCGGGGGGAGGCGTTGGCGGGCCGGGCGGTCGTGGGGGCGCGGTGGGGTGTTGGCCGGCGGGCGCGGTGGGGTGTTGGCTGGCGGGCACGGTCCCTCCGCGTCGTGGCCGGGCCTGGCCCGGCCATCCACGGCTTCCGGCGAGGCGCGGCGAGGGAAGCAAGCCGTGGATGCTCGCGCCGGGCGCGAGCATGACGGGGGGCGGCGGCGGAGGTTGCGGAGGGGGGAGGCT
>CAZJCW010000356.1:0-3881 GCA_964544365.1 uncultured Alsobacter sp. | reverse complement strand
GTGACGCCGCTGTTCTACGTCATGGTGCTGCTGTCGCTGGTCTTCGGCCTGATGCTGGTCATCCCGATCGGCGCCGCCGACATGCCGGTGGTGATCGCACTGCTCAACTCCTACGGCGGCCTGGCCGACGCGGCCATGGGCTTCGTGCTCATGAACAAGATCCAGATCGTCACCGGCTCGCTCGACGGCACCTCCGGCTTTCTGCTCTCGCTGCTGATGTGCCGGGCGATGAACCGCTCGGCGACCAACGTGCTGTTCGGCGCCTTCGGCAGCGTGCCCGAGGCCGACGCGACGGCGGGCGGCGAGGCGAAGGGGACCGTGCGCAGCATCACCGCCGACGAGACGGCGGTGCTGTTCGAGACCTCGGCGAAGGTGGTCATCGTGCCGGGCTACGGCATGGCCGTCGCCCAGGCGCAGCACGCCGTCGGCGAGCTGGCGGCGATCCTCGGCGAGCGCGGCGTCGAGGTGAAGTACGCCATCCACCCGGTGGCCGGCCGCATGCCCGGCCACATGAACGTGCTGCTCGCCGAGGCCAACGTGCCCTACGACGAGGTGTTCGAGCTCGAGGACATCAACTCCGAGTTCGCGCAGACGGACGTGGCCTTCGTCATCGGCGCCAACGACGTGACGAACCCGGCCGCCAAGACGGACCCGGCCTCGCCGATCTTCGGCATGCCGATCCTCGACGTCGAGAAGGCCAAGACCGTGCTCTTCATCAAGCGCGGCATGGGCTCGGGCTATGCCGGCGTCGAGAACGAGCTGTTCTTCAAGGACAACACGCTGATGCTCTTCGCCGACGCCAAGAAGATGGTCGAGGACATCAACAAGGCGATGTCGCACTGAGCCGACGGCGCCACCGTCCAACGAAAACGGCCAGCCTCGCGGCTGGCCGTTTTCGTTCCGGCGGATGTGCGCGGCGGCGCGGCGTTCAGGCCCGCCCGCCGACCCGGCTGAGCCCGGCCTTCGCGACGGCGTTGCCGGGATCGACGACGAGGGCGCGGTTGTAGTTCTCGGACGCCTTGGCGCGGTCGCCCTTGCGCTCGTAGGCGAGGCCGAGGCCCGCCCAGCCTTCGCCGCTCTTGTTGTCGACGTTCAGCCCGGCGTTGAAGTCCTCGATGGCCTGGTCGTACTTGCCGACCGCGACGAGGCTCTGCCCGCGCGACAGGTACGGCGCGGCTGCGAAGGGATCGCGGTCGATGGCGGCGTCGAAGTCGTTGATCGCCTGCGGATGCTGGCCCTGGCGCTGGTAGATCAGCCCGCGCGCGTGGTGCGGCTGCGCCGATTCCGGGCTGAGGCGGATCGCCTGGGACAGGTCGGCGAAGGCGGCGTCGAAGCTGCCCTGCGCGCGGTAGAGGTTGGCGCGGCCGAGATAGGCGGGCCCGTAGTTCGGGTCCGCCTGGATCGCGCGGTTGAAATCGACCATCGCCTGGTCGTTGCGGCCGGTCTGGCGCATCACCAGCGCCCGGTTGGTGTAGGCCGCGGCGTAGCCGGGATTGATCTCGATCGCCTTCGAGAAATCCGCGATGGCGTCCTGGAACCGGCCGGTCCGCGCATAGGCCGCGCCGCGCGTGTTGTAGGCGTGCGGATCGGACGGGTTGGCCTTGATGACCTCGGACAGCGACGCGATGTTGACCTGCTGGGCGCCCGACTTGTCGTCGGTGATCTCGGCCACGCCGGCGCCGGAGGGGCGGGTCACCGTCTCGCATCCCGCCAGAACGAGCGCGCACGCCGCGGCGGCCAGCAGCGCGAGGGAGCGCCGTGCCGGCGGGAGGGTGGGCCTTGTCGCACCGGGTGATCGCATCGGCATGTCCGTCCTCGGTAAGCAGTCCGGTCGCCCGGAGCCGGATGCTCCGCGGGACCGATGAATCAGACCGGCGCCCAACGACCCTCTGGTCGGGGCGCCTGATGGAAGCGTCGGGTCCGGCCGCCCTGGGGGGCCGGACTCAGCGCGTGACGGCCTTGGCCTTGGGGGCCGGCGCCGGCAGGAGACCTTCGCGCTGGGCGCGCTTGCGCGCCAGCTTGCGGGCGCGGCGAACGGCTTCCGCCTTCTCGCGGGCCTTCTTTTCCGAGGGCTTCTCGTAGTGATCCCTCAGCTTCATCTCGCGAAACACGCCTTCGCGCTGCAACTTCTTCTTCAGGGCCCTCAGGGCCTGGTCGACATTGTTGTCACGAACGAGAACCTGCACGCGTCGCTTCCCGATTACGTCTGTGGACACAGTGTGTGGACACGAAAGGCGCGCCGGCACGCGAAATGGCCGGCAAATCGGGTTGGTTCGATACCAGAAAGCTCCGCTGGTGTCCACGCCGCGAGCGGATCACTCCGGCAGGATGCGCGTCACGTGGCCCATTTTCCGGCCCGGGCGGGCCTCCCGCTTGCCGTAGAGATGCAGGTGGCTGCCGGGCGTCGCGACGATGCTCCGCCAGGCCTCGACCTCGTCGCCGACGAGATTGTCCATCTCGACGCGGCCCCGCCGGCGCACCGAGCCCAGCGGCCAGCCGGCCACGGCGCGCATGTGCTGCTCGAACTGCGAGGTCTCGGCGCCCTCGATCGTCCAGTGGCCGGAATTGTGCACGCGCGGCGCGATCTCGTTGACGAGGACCCGCTCGCCCTCGGCATCGCGCAGGATGAAGAACTCCACCGCCAGCACCCCGACATAGTCCAGCGCCGCCGCGATGCGCGCCGCGTGCTCCTTGCAGGCATGCTCGGTGGCCGGATCGATGCGGGCCGGCACCCGTGTCGTCGCCAGGATGTGGTGGCGATGCTCGTTCTCGCACACGTCGAAGGCGCTCACCGTGCCGTCGGCGGCGCGGGCCGCGACGACCGACACCTCGAGGGCGAAGGGCACGAAGGCCTCCAGCACGCTGTCCTTCCCGCCGACCGCCGCCCACGCCTCGGCAAGGTCCATGCCGGGGCGGACGATGACCTGGCCCTTGCCGTCATAGCCGAACCGGCGGGTCTTCAGCACGCTCGGCCGCCCGAGTTCGGCGACCGCCGCATGCAGCGCGGCGAGGTTCCCCACCGGCCGGAAGGCGGGCGTGGCGAGGCCGATGCCGTTGACGAAGGTCTTCTCCACCAGCCGGTCCTGCGTCGTCGCCAGGGCGCGCGGTCCGGGCAGCACCGGGACACGGCTTGCGAGGACGTCCGCCGTGTCGGCCGGCACGTTCTCGAACTCGTAGGTGACCACCGACACCGCGGCGGCAAAGGCTGCCAGGGCGCGGTGGTCGTCATAACCGGCGCGGGTGTGCGCCGCGGCGACGGGGAACGCCGGGCTCTCGGCTTCCGGGGCGTAGACATGGCAGTCGAGGCCGAGCGGAGCCGCGGCCAGCGCCATCATGCGGGCGAGCTGACCGCCGCCGAGGATGCCGATGGTATCGCCGGGCTTCAGCATGGTCATGCGCCGGCGGCCGGGGCGTCCGAAACGGGCACTTCGGCCACGGAGGCCGTCTGCTGCGCACGGTAGGCTTCCAGCCGCGCGGCCAGCGCCGGATCGCCCAGCGCGAGGATGGCGGCGGCGAGAAGCGCGGCGTTCACCGCGCCGGCCCGCCCGATCGCCAGCGTGCCGACCGGAATCCCGGCCGGCATCTGCACGATCGACAGGAGGCTGTCCTGCCCCGAAAGCGCCTTCGACTCCACGGGCACGCCGAGGACCGGGAGGCTCGTCAGCGCGGCCGCCATGCCCGGCAGATGCGCGGCGCCGCCCGCACCCGCGATGATCACCTTGTATCCGGCCGCCTTCGCGCCCCGCGCGAAGTCGAACAGCCGTTCCGGCGTGCGGTGGGCTGAGACGATCTTCGCATCGTAGGGCACAGCAAGCCGGTCGAGCGCCTCGGCCGCGTTGCGCATCGTCGCCCAGTCGGACTGGCTGCCCATGATGATGGCG
>CAZJCW010000355.1:0-3887 GCA_964544365.1 uncultured Alsobacter sp. | reverse complement strand
TCATGTCCAGCCTGCTGCACCGCGCGGGCGCGCTCGCGATCGCATGCGACCGAGCCGGGACGTCCGAGATTTCGCTCTTCGTTCATGACACGCCCTGGCTAGCGCCCGGCCAGCTTCTCACGCCCGATCGCTTCGCAAGCCCCTTCCCGGCCTTGGCGGAGCGCGGATTTTTCGCTTCGACCGCCGTCAGCTCCCATGCCGTTTCCGGTACGGGGGTTGCCGCACGCGCGCCCGAAGTCGGCGTGACCGGGCTGCGGCGCTACGCTCACTTGCCCGCCAGCCTGCTGGTTGGTGCCCTTCTCGAACGTGTATCCGCGCGACTTCCGGGCCGGAGCGGACGCCGGCTCGTCATCGGCATCGAGAATGAAACGATACGCGAGGCGATCCCGTGGCTGATCGCACGCGGCTTCAGGCCGGACAGGATCGGCCGGGCACTGCTGCAGGCGCGGGCCGGCGACGCTGTCTCACCGCCCTTCGCGGACGTCGAAGCGATCTGTCACGGCCCCATCGCCGAGGGACTGAAGGCGCTGGACTGGTTGACGCCGGCCCGCGGCGCGGCCCTGGCGACCCTGCTCCGGGATCACCTGGCACACGGCCTCGCCGACATGGCGAGCCGCATGCCCGACCTTCGCCGTCGTGTCGCGACGACCTTCGGCCGGAATCACGAACCGGGCGTGCTTCTGACGAACGGGCTTTTCGGCGTGCTCGGCGGTCAACTCTACGGCGTCCTGCGGGAGCACGGCGTCACCGTCCTCGACTGTGAGCACGGGGTGACCACCGGCCTTTCGGAACACTCCCAGCGCAAGATTGCCTTTTCCGAGGCATCCACGGCCGACCATGTGCTGGTCTGCAGCCCGAATGCGGCAACGGCGTTCGCACAGGCGCGGCGTTCGGCGGATGTGCAGCGCCACGTGGTGGGTTTGCCGGAGCAGGTCCGCAAGGTCGTTCGACGGCCGCTCCAGCGGCTCCTGCAGCGTCGTCGGCTCGGGGTGGGCCCACGCGAAGACATCGTCATGCACGTCTCGACATGGCCCTTCAGCGGCAACATGCGGCCGGGCTATGGCACCCCTACGGACGATGTGATCCTCGACTTCGACAGGACGCTGCTGGAGCAGGTCTATCCGGCCATACCGAAGACCGTGATCTTCAAGAACTATCCCACCTACCGCTATCCCGACGAACCCGGCTACCCCGACATCGTCCGAAGCGCACCGAACGTCCGCTTCTCGCCGGGCGAAGACCTTCGATACCTGCGCGCCGCGGCGGACGTGATCGTGACGGCGTCGCCGACGAGCACGCTCGGCTGGGTCGCCGGCTCGGGGGTTCCCGTGGTCTGGCTGTCCTCGGCGCTGATCAACCCCGTCATGGACGCATGGCAGGACAGTTTCAGCGAGGCCTTCCTGTGCGTGGACATCGACACGGAAGGGTGGGCGGACCGCCTGCGCGACCTGTTGCGCCGCCCGCTTCGGGAGATCGAGGCCATGTTCGAGGCCGGCCGGCCCGTGCGGGAACAACTCTATCGCGATGCCATCTTCGGCCCTGATGCCGAGGGAGGCCGACGTGCCGCCCGCACCGTTGCGGGCATCGTCGATAATGCTAGACGGATGAGAAGCGTCGCCGATACTCGCGCCGCTTCGGCTGACAAGGCTGCCTCGGCGCCTTCCTGAGCCACGATCGAGACCCGCGGAGCACCACCTTGTCACCCTTTTCCATTGCCGGCCGCCAGGTCGGGGGCGACGCGCCCACCTACGTGATCGCCGAGATCGGAATCAATCATGACGGCGACGAGGGTCGAGCGGCTGAAATGCTCGCCGCCGCGGCGGCGGCAGGGGCCGATGCAGCGAAGCTGCAGACGGTCAACGTCGCGGAAAGCTACATGCCCGGCACGCCGTCCTTCGTCGAGTTCTCGCGCCGGACGCTGGCCGAGGGATCGCTGGTTCGCCTCGCCGCCGTGGCGGCGCGCCACGGGATCCATCTCTTCACGACACCGGCCGACTTCGCGAGCCTGAGCGCCGTTCGTGAGGCGGATCTGCCGGCCATCAAGATCTCGTCCGGGCTGATGACCCATATTCCGCTGATCCGGGCGGCGGCTCGGACCGGCAAGCCGATCATCATGTCGACGGGGCTGGCCACCATGCCCGAGATCGCGCGGTCGGCCGCGGTCGCCCGTGAGGCCGGTGTGACCGGGCTCGCAATCCTGCAGTGCACCTCGCTCTATCCGGCGCCGCCCGATGCCCTGAACCTTCGCGCCATGGTTGCCATCGGGCGGGATCTCGACTGCGTGTTCGGCTATTCGGACCACCATGACGGCGATCTTGCCTGCACGACGGCGGTCGCGCTGGGCGCCAGGATCATCGAGAAGCATTTCAGCCTCGACCGGTCACGACCGGGCGCCGACCATGCCCTGTCGCTGGAGCCCGAGGCCTTCGCCGAGCTGGTGTCCCGGATCAGGGCGGTCGAAGCGATGCTGGGGCAGCCTGTAAAGCGGCCGGACGAGCGCGAGGCGCCGGCCCGCGAGAGGATGCGGCGCGTCCTCGTCGCCCGGCAGCCGATGCCTGCAGGGACGGTGCTGGACGAGACGGTCGTCAACTTCATGCGCGTTCCCCCGGCGGAGGCCAGCATCAAGGTCGACCACTGGGACACCTTCGCCGGGCGTCGGGTAAGGCGCGACCTTGCGGCAGGGACGATCCTGGCACCGGGCGATTTCGAGGATTGACCATGGCCTATACGGTCCTGCTGACTGCGACCGGCGGCGGCCTTTCCGCCCATTCCATCAACCTCTTCAAGGCCAGTCGACGCCACGACGTGCGCGTTGTCGCCGTGAACGCCGAGGACGCTCCGGCCGCCCGCTCGGTCGCCGATGCGTTCCACATCGTGCCGCGCGGCGGCGCTTCGGGCTATGTGGAGGCGCTGGCCGACGTCGTTCGCCGCGAAGGCGTCGACCTGGTGCTGCCGTGGTCGGACGAGGAGGCGCTGGCGGTTGCCTCGTCGCGCGAAGCCATCGAGGGACAAGGCTGCACCCTCGCCTGCGCGGACGCCGACACGCTGCGGCTGTTCTCCCAGAAGCACCGCTGCTTCGATTTTCTTCGATCCAACGGGATCAGGACGCCGGAGTACCGCCTTTGCAATACGCGCGAGGACCTCGAAGCGGCGATCGACCACTTCGCTGCGCGCGGCGAATTCGCCGTAAAGCCCCAGACCTCGAGGGGAAACCGCGACGTCTTCGTCATCCGCAAGGACGTGAACGGCGTGCGGACGTCCTTCAGCGGCCGCGAAAAGCACATGGATCTCGCCACGTTCCGGTTCGACCACAAGGCCGCCGTCGAGACGCTTCTCCCCGTCATCGTGATGGAGCGGCTTCGCGAACCGGCCTTCGACGTCGATATGCTGTCGCAGCGCGGCAAGGCGCTGCGGATCGTTCCCCGCCAGCGGAAAAATCCCGAGGGCATGCCGTTCCTCGGCAATACGATCGTTCCGGACGCGCGGCTGGTGGCCCTCGGCGAGGCCGTGGCTTCGGCGGCGGGCCTGTCGTGGCTCTACGACGTCGACGTGATGGTGGACGCTGCGGGCGACCCGGTCGTCATCGAGTGCAATCCGCGACCCAGCGGAAGCTGCTCGGCCTCCGTCTCCGCCGGGCATCCGCTGTTCGATGACCTCATCTCCCTCGCCAAGGGCGAAGCGCTGCCACCCTCGCCACCGCTCGAGCGGATCGCCGTCACCCCCTTCACCTCGCTGATCGTGTCATCATGAGCGTTATTGCTGTCATCCAGGCCCGGATGGGCTCGACGCGGTTGCCCGGCAAGGTGATGGCGGATCTGGGCGGGCGGCCGGTCATCGACCACGTGGTCGAGCGCACGCGCGGCGCCCGCCTCGTCGACGACGTGGTT
>CAZJCW010000354.1:0-3890 GCA_964544365.1 uncultured Alsobacter sp. | reverse complement strand
GTGAATGCGGTGTCGACGCCAAAGGCCATGCGCCTGCCGGCGGACCATGCCGGCATCGACCTTCTGTTCCTCAACCACGACGAGGGGCTGGCGGTGCTGGGCGACGGCCGGCGGAGAAAGCCGGAGGCCGTCGCCGCGCAGGTGCGCAAGCGCGGGGCCGAGGCCGTCGTGATGACCCATGGCGGCGCCGGCGCCTATGTCGCCACGCGGGACGGCGTCACCGCCTGCGCCGGCGTCCCGGCCCGGCCTGTCGACGTGACCGGCGCGGGCGATGCGCTGATCGCCGGGACGCTGTTCCGGCTCCTCGCCGGCGACGACCTCGCCGAGGCCGTCCGCATCGGCACGGTCCTCGCTGCGCTCACCACGGAAAGCCGCTCCACCGTCCATCCCGAACTGTCCCCGCGGCTGCTGGACGCTGCGCTGGAGCGTGCGTCCGCTCCCGCCTGACCGCTGCCGCCGCAACACCGGAGCCGCCATGACCACGATCTCCAAGACGACCTACGAGACGATCCTGCTCGACAAGGACCCGCAGGACGCGTTCGCGGTGCTGACCCTCAACCGGCCCGACAAGCTGAACGCCATCGACAAGACGGTGATCCGCGAGATCGTCCACGCCGTCCGGGCCTGCTCCGCCGATCCGGAGATCAATGCCCTCGTCATCCGCGGCGCCGGTCGCGCCTTCTCCTCGGGCTATGACCTGCAGGGCGGCGATTTCGACGTCGACGTCGAGTTCTGGCGGGACGACATGACCGAGAACGCCGAGGCGTGGCTCGAGGTGTACCGGGCGCCGATCCCGGTCCTGGCCTCGGTGCACGGCTACGCGCTGGCCGGCGCGCTGGAGCTGATGATGTGCTGCGATCTCGCCATCGTCGCCGACACCGCCCGGTTCGGCGAGCCCGAGGTGCGGCACAATTCCGGCCCGCCGACGCTGATGATGCCCTGGCTTCTGGCCAGCCGCGACGTCCGCTGGCTGATGTACACGGGCGACCTGGTCGACGCGCAGGAAGCGCTGCGGATGCACCTCGTCAACAAGGTGGTGCCGGCCGCCGAACTGGAGACGGCGACCCTCAAGCTCGCACGCAAGCTGGCCCGCATGCCGGCTCCCGCGATCAAGTTCGCCAAGGCGTCGCTCAACCAGCAGCAGATGATCGCCGGCCTGCGCAGCTCCTTCGACTACAACGTCGAGGCGATGGCGGCGCTGCACACGTCCACCAAGGGCCGCGAGTGGATGGCCAAGCTCGCCAAGATGTCGCTGAAGGAATACCTCGCCTTCCGCGACGCGCCGTTCAAGGACCTCGACTGAGCCGTCCCGCCATGGGCGCGGATCGCGACGCGGCGCTCGAACGGCTCATCCGGGCCCGGTCGGTCGCCATCGTCGGCGCGTCCGAGCGACCCGGCGCGTCCAGCGGCTTCGTCGTCCGGAACCTCCTGGCGCAGGGTTATCGCGGGCGGATCGTGCCCGTCCACCGCACGGCGCCCGCCGTCTTCGGCCTGCCCGCCGTCGCCCGGCTCGCCGACATCGCGGAGACGCCCGACGCCGTGCTGGTCGGCCTGCCGGCGGACGACGTGACGCCCGTGCTCGACGAGGCCGGCAGCCTCGGGATCCGCGCGGCGGTGGTGCTGGCCAGCGGCTTCGCCGAGACGGGCCGGGATGGCATCGCCCGGCAGGAGCGGCTGCGCGCTGCCGCCCGGCGCCATGGCATGGCGGTCTGCGGCCCCAATTGCCTCGGACTGTTCGAGACGCGCACGGGCCTCGCGCTCTACAGCTCCCGCATCGCGCCGATGCGCGTCGGCGGGGTGGCCGTGATCTCGCACTCGGGCGCGCTGGCGATCGCGCTGGCCCAGTCCGGTCGCATCGGCGTCAGCCTTCTCGTTTCCGCCGGCAATGCCGCGGTGACGGACGTGCCCGATTATCTGCGCTACGCCGCGCGTGACCCCGCGACCACCGTCGCCCTCGTCGTGGTGGAGGGCATCGCGGATCCGGACGCCTTCGTTGCCGCGGCGGCCGCGTTGCACGAGGCCGGCAAGCCCCTGGTCGTGCTGCGCGCCGGCCGTTCCGCGCGCGGGGCCGAGGCGAGCGCGGCCCACACGGGAACGCTGGCGGGATCGGACGCCGCCTTCGTCGCCTTCTTCCGGCGGGTCGGCGCGATCCTGGCCGACGACCTGGAGAGCGCGCTGCAGACCGCGACCCTCCTGTCCGCGCCCGCCATCCGCGCCTCCGGGTCGCCGAGGACACCGGGCCTCGCGCTGGTCGGCGTCAGCGGCGGGGCGATGGCCCATGCCAGCGATCTCGCCGAGGCGGCCGGCCTGTCGCTGCCGACCCTCGCACCGGAGACGACCGACCGGTTGCGCGCCGCCCTGCCGTCCTTCGCGACGGCGCAGAACCCGCTCGACCTGACCGGCGTCGTGTTCGGCCATCCTGCCATCTACGCGGAGGCGCTCGCTGCCCTCGCGGCGGACCCCGCCATCGGCGCCATCGCCGCCGTCCAGGATGTCCCCGCCGGCCTCGACCCCGACGGGGCGGGCGAATATGCCGGCATCGCGGATGCCCTCGCCGCCTTCCCGGCGACGGGAGGCGTGCCGCTCGTCGTGTTCTCGCACCTCGCGGCCATGCATCCCGCCATCGCCGCGAGGCTGGCAGACGGGGGCGTCCCCGTGGTCAACGGCGGCCGCGCGGCGATGAGCGCCCTGCGCGCGCTCGTCGCCCCGCCCCGCCCCGCCGTGACAGCCGCCACGACGTCCGTGGAGCCGCTGCCGGAGTGGGCCGCGCGGATCCGCCGGGGTCCGATGAGCGAGCGCGACACCAAGCTCTTCCTCGCCGCGCACGGCCTGCCGACCACGCGCGAGGCCGCCGCCGCGACCGCCGACGAGGCCGTCGCGCACGCCGCGTCCATCGGCTTTCCCGTCGCCCTCAAGGTCGATTCTCCCGACATCCCGCACAAGACCGAGGCCGGCGGCGTTCGCCTCGGGCTCGGCGACGAGGCTTCGGTGCGCGCGGCCTTCGCCGCGATCCTGCGCGATGCGCGGCAGCACGCGCCGCTGGCGCGGATCGACGGCGTCCTCGTGCAGGAGATGGTGGCGGGCGGCGTCGAGGCGCTGGTCGGGACGACGCGCGACACCACCTTCGGACCGGTGCTGCTGCTCGGGTCCGGCGGCATTCTCGTGGAACTGGTGCGCGACGGCCGGCTTGCGGTCCTGCCGCTCGACGGCGAGGGAGCGCGCGCGCTCCTGCGGGAAACCCGGCTGCCGCCGCTGCTCTCCGGCTGGCGCGGCGCTCCGGCCTGCGACGAGGCGGCCCTGGTCGACGTCGTGGTGACGCTCGGCGCGATCGCGCTCGCCTACCGCGACGTCGTGGAGGCCATCGACCTCAATCCGGTGGTCGTGCTGCCGCAGGGACGCGGCGTCCGCATCGTCGACGCGCTGCTGGTGCCGCGCGCGACCGGGGACTGAACGGACGAACGCGAATCCCCGACGGGCCGGCCTTGCGCGCCCCCGGCCACGTCGCTAAATCTCTCCCTGCTCACGGGGTGCTCGCAAAGAGCTGAGAGGCGATGGTCGCCAACCCGACGAACCTGATCCGGGTCATGCCGGCGGAGGGACTGAGGATGAACAACACGATCAATCGGATTCGAATCATGTCCGCGCGCCTGTCGCGCGGCGTTCTTGCGGCCGTCGCGGCCGCCGCGGTGATGTCCGGCGTCGCCACGGCGCAGGACAAGCCCACGCTCACGGTGCACACCTACTCCTCGCTCGTAGGCAAGTACGGGCCGGGCAAGGCGATCAAGGAGCGTTTCGAGGAAACCTGCGGCTGCACGCTCGCCTGGATGACCTCCGACGACTCCGGCGGCATTCTCTCGCGCATGAAGCTCGACGGCGAAAGCTCCAAGGCC
>CAZJCW010000353.1:0-3923 GCA_964544365.1 uncultured Alsobacter sp. | reverse complement strand
AGACCGAGCGGAACAGGTCTGTCTCCAGCTTGGCCGTCAGCCCGAGCTTGGCCGCCGCGGCTGCAACGGTCTCGGACTCCGCGAAGCTGCCATCGTTCTCACGGACACGGCCCAGAGCCTCGTAGAGCCGGACCTTGCGCTGGGGCAACGACACGACCGACAGCAGAAACAGGTCGACCCCGCCGGCAACGAGGGCGCGGCGGACGGACTGGCTCGCCTCCGGGAGCTTCTGAGTCGGAGCGGCGGCAGGCTCGTCCGGCTCGGTCTCGGGTTCCGGCCGTTCGGCGACCGGCGGTTCTTCCGCCGGTGGCGGCGCGGCGGCCACGGTCGCCGTTGTCTCGATCCGGGTGGCGGAAACGCTGGCGGGTGATGCGTCCGCAGGCGTGACGGTGGCGATCGTCAGCTTGGTCGGCCTGGCCTGCGGGGCGTTGGGCACGATCCGCTCCCCCGGCGGGGCGACGGGTGGCGCCTCCTGCCGGCTCTCGGACGAGGCAGGCCGGCGGGAGCGGGCGGTCTCGTTGCCGGAGAACAGTTCCGCGTCGTGGAGCGTCACCGCTTCCGCGAGGTCGCGCACGACGGCGCCGAGCAGCGACAACTCCGACGAGACGGCCTTCACCGTGTCATGGTTGCGCTGCGCAACGTCCCTGTCGAGGTCGCCGATCCGCTGGTCGAGTTCGAAGCAGCGCCGCGCGACGGCCCGCAGCCCGTTCTCGATCGATTCGATCCGGTTGAGGAGGTCCGCATCGGGGACCGCAAAGGGGGTGGTGCTGGCAGCAGGGGCAGCGGCAACGGCGGGCGCCCGTCTCGGACGCAAGGCGACGACGAGCATCACGAGCGCCGTGGCGATCCCAGCCAGCGCGGCAGTGGCCCACGCCGTGCCGAGCCCGGCCCAGAGCGTGACGACAACCGCCCCGGAGACCGTGACGATTGCCCCGCCGATGATGATGGCGTCGACCCTTCGCCTCACGTCGATCCATCCACCGCGCCGTGACTGCCCCCGAACCGGGGCCGGTCAGCGAATCGCGTTCGTTTCCGCCTGAGAACCAGTAAAGTGACGCCCGCGCCGACGGCAACCGCGAACAGGACCAAAGGAGGCTGCATGCCCCATTTTTTCAATCCGGACACGATCGTAGCGCCCGCGTCGCGTTACTCACAAGGTGCGCTCTGCGACGCGCGCGCTCGCCGGTTGATCATTTCGGGCCAGATCGGGGTCCGGCCGGACGGTTCCGTCGCCGAGGGCCTCGAGGCCCAGATGGAAGTCGCCTGGGACAACCTGGAGGCTGTGCTGGCAGGGGCAGGGATGACGGTCCACGACCTCGTCAAGATCACCGGCTTCTGCGTTCCGCCCGGCAGCGTCGCGACTTTTCGCACGGTTCGCGACCGGCGGCTGAAGGGGCACGCGCCGGCCTGCACCTACATCGAGGCCGTCGGCCTCGCGAGTCCCGTCTTCCTCTTCGAGATCGAGGGGGAGGCGGTGCGCGAGGAGTGAGTTTTCCACGCCGACCGCGCCTGCGCCATCCCGTCGATCCCGTACCCGAATTCCCTTGCCATCGGCTCCCGCGGGGCAGAGCATCAACCTGCCACAGTGGCCAGTCCGTCGGGAGACGTTGGCCGTCACGTATCGGCCAGCGCCCTGCTCCAATGGGAGGAGATGATGGGTTCTACAGGCTCGGAGCGTGCTCAATCGGCAAGAAGTCCACGGGGTCCGCGGTGCATCGCCATCGTCGGGCCCTTCCAGAGCGGCAAGACCACGCTGCTCGAAGCCATCCTCGAACGAACGGGAGCCGTGCAGCGCGCGGGCCGCGTCTCTGACGGGTCGAGCGTCGGCGACGGGAGTGCCGAGGCGCGCGCCCACGGGCACGGCGTCGAGCTGAACGCCGCCACCGTTCATTTCATCGACGACCGCATGACCTTCATCGACTGCCCCGGATCGGTCGAGTTCGCGGCCGAGGCGCGCGGCGTCACGCCCGCCTGCGATGCCGCGATCGTCGTCTGCGAGGCCGACGAGCGGAAGCTGCCGGCCCTGCAGGTGATCCTGCGCGAGCTGGAGGAGGCAGGGGTGCCGCGCTTCCTGTTCCTCAACAAGATCGACACCCATGCAGGCCGCGTCCAGGAGACGCTGCAGATGCTGCAGACGGTGTCGCGCACGCCGCTGCTGCTGCGCCAGATCCCGATCTGGAAGAACGGCATCGCCGTCGGCTACATCGACCTCGCCCTGGAGCGGGCGTTCATCTACCGCGAGCACGCCGCCAGCCAGGTCGTGGACATCCCGGCCGAGGAGATCGGACAGGAGAAGCAGGCGCGCTTCTCCATGCTGGAGAGGCTCGCCGACTATGACGACAGCCTGATGGAGGAACTGATCGAGGAGATCGAGCCGCCGCGGGACCAGATCTTCGACGACCTGACCCGTGAACTGCGCGAGGGGCTCATCGTCCCGGTCCTCCTCGGCTCGGCCGAGCGCGGCAACGGCATCACGCGTTTGCTCAAGGCGCTGCGCCATGAGGCGCCCGCCGTGGCGGAGACCCGTGCTCGTCTCGGCGTCACGGCCGACGGACTTCCCCTCGCACACGTCATGAAGTCGATCCACACCACCCATGGCGGCAAGCTGTCGCTGGCGCGCGTGCTGCGCGGGGTCTTCAAGGAGGGCGACGTGGTCCTGGGGTCGCGCGGTGCCGAGGCACGCGTGGGCGGGCTCCAGCGCCTCACCGGCGGCACGGGAATGCGCGAAGCGGAGGCCAAGGAAGGCGACGTGCTGGCCTTCAACCGACTCGAGGGCATCCACACGGGCGACACCTTCTCGACCGGCAAGTCCCAGCCGCGTGCCGTGGCGTCCAGCGCGCCGCCGGATCCGGTCTTCACCGTGGCCATCTCGACGCGCGACCGAAAGGACGACGTCCGGCTCAACGCGGCCCTTGCAAAGCTGGCGGAGGAGGATCCGGCGCTGATCATCGACCACAACGGCGAGGCCGGCGAACTGCGGATCGCCGGGCAGGGTGAAGTCCATCTCAGGGTCGCGCTGGAACGTCTGGCGGGCCGCTACGGCGTGCAGGTCGACCGGCATGACACGCGTGTGGGGTATCGCGAGAGCATCCGCCACAAGGTCAGCGTGCGGGGCCGGCACAAGAAGCAGACCGGTGGCCACGGCCAGTTCGGCGATGTGGTGATCGAGGTGGAACCGCTGCCGCGCGGCAGCGGCTTCAGCTTCGTCGATCGCGTCACCGGCGGCGTCGTGCCCCGCCAGTACATCGGGTCGGTGGAGCACGGCGTGCGCGAGGCGCTCGACGCAGGTCCGCTGGGCTTCCCGGTCGTCGATGTCCAGGTGACGCTGACGGACGGCTCGTACCACTCCGTCGACTCGTCGGACATGGCCTTCCGCGCGGCGGCGCGGCTTGCGATGGCCGAAGCCCTCCCCAAGGCTGGCCCGATCCTGCTCGAGCCCGTCCAGGCCGTCGAAATCGCGATTCCCGCGGACGCGATGAGCAAGGCGAGCGGCATCGTCTCGTCCCGCCGTGGCCAGATCCTGGGCTATGACGGCCGCCCCGGCTGGGAGGGCTGGGACATCCTGAAAGCCCTGGTGCCCGAATCGGAGATCGGCGACCTGATCATCGAACTGCGCTCGGCGACCGCCGGTGTCGGCACGTTCCACGCGAGTTTCGACCATTTGGCCGAACTCGCCGGCAAGCCGGCCGATGCCGTCGTCCGCAAGGAAGGCGCCCGCCACTAGGGCATCATCCCGCCACGTGCCCCCCGGTCGACGGATCAGGGTGGCACGGACCCCGGGAATCCGGGACGAACGGCCTGATGCAGTCGGGTCGCACTTCGCCCCGGATCCGTCCGCCTCGCGGTGGCTGCGACGCCCCGGGCCAGCGCAAAAAAAAGGCCGGACGCTATGCGCCCGGCCGTTGGATCTGGTCCGGATCAGA
>CAZJCW010000352.1:0-3929 GCA_964544365.1 uncultured Alsobacter sp. | reverse complement strand
TCCGCTGCGCGTGCGGGCCAGCCATTCGCGTGTGACAATTTCCTGACGGCACCCCTTTTCTTCGAGGGGGGCGATCACTATAATCCTTTTGCTCAAAGTGAGCATAAACCTCCGGTCGGTCCTCCGCCGGGTCTTTCCCGCTCCCTCTTATGCTCAAGATGAGCATTAAGGAGGTTCCAATGCCCGGCATGACCCTTCACAGCGCTCCCGCCGCCGTCGCGCCGGGCCTTCCGCCGCTGACGCCCGCGCAGCTGCGCTACGGCATCCTGCCGAAGCCCGCGCTGGAGTGGACGCCCGAGGTCGAGCGGGCCACGGCGCACCTCTACGAGAAGGTCCGCACGGTGATCCCCGCCGTGGAGTGGCCCTTCTTCGCGCCCTACGTCAAGGCGATCAACGAGCTGAAGGCGCAGCGCGGCGCCGTCATCCTGGCGCACAACTACCAGACGCCGGAGATCTTCCACTGCGTCGCCGACGTCGTCGGCGACAGCCTTCAGCTGGCGCGGCTCGCCACGAAGACCGACGCGGACATCATCGTCCAGTGCGGCGTCCACTTCATGGCCGAGACGTCGAAGCTGCTGAACCCGGCCAAGACCGTGCTGATCCCCGACAGCCGTGCCGGCTGCTCGCTCGCCGCCTCCATCACGGGCGCGGACGTGCGTCTGCTCAAGCAGCGCTATCCCGGCGTGCCCGTGGTCACCTATGTGAATTCCTCCGCCGACGTGAAGGCGGAGACCGACATCTGCTGCACGTCGTCCAATGCCGTGAAGGTGGTCGAGAGCCTCGGCGTCGACCGCGTGATCTTCCTGCCGGACGAGTATCTCGGGAAATACGTCGCCACCCAGACGAAGGTTCAGCTGATCCTGTGGAAGGGCCACTGCGAGGTGCACGAGCGCTTCACCGGGGCGGAGCTTCGCGCCTATCGCGACGCCGAGCCGGGCATCCAGATCATCGCCCATCCCGAGTGCCCGCCGGACGTGCTGGCCGAGGCGGACTTCACCGGCTCGACCGCGCACATGATCGACTGGGTGAAGACCCGCCGCCCGGCGCGCGTGGTCATGGTCACCGAGTGCTCGATGGCCGACAACGTCGCCGCCGAGGCGCCGGACGTGCAGTTCGTGCGCCCGTGCAACCTCTGCCCGCACATGAAGCGGATCACGCTGCCGAAGATCCTCGACAGCCTTCTGAACATGCGGGAGGAGGTCCTGATCGACCCGGCCATCGCCGAGCGGGCGCGGCTGCCGATCGAGCGGATGATCGCGCTGGCGGCCTGAGCCGCCCGCGTCGCAGGCCCGCGCCGGATGTCCCGGCGCGGCTTCCTCTTGCCGGAGGGAGGACCGCATCATGCGCTCTTCCGGGACGGATACCCCCATCCTCGTCGTCGGCGGCGGCCTTGCCGGGCTGTTCTGCGCGCTCAAGCTCGCCCCGCGGCCCGTGACCGTTCTGGCGGCCGCGCCGATCGGGCAGGGCGCATCGTCCGCATGGGCGCAGGGCGGCATCGCCGCCGCGCTCTCGGACGGCGACAGCGCCGAGAAGCACACCGCCGACACCGTGGTCGCCGGGGCCGGCATCGTCGACGAGGCCGTCGTGCTGGGCATGGCGCGCGAGGCTGCGGCGCGGGTCGACGACCTGCTCGCCTACGGCGTTCCCTTCGACAAGGATCTCGCCGGCCATCTCGTGCAGTCGCGCGAGGCCGCCCATTCGGAGCGGCGCATCGTTCGCGTGCGCGGCGACATGGCGGGCAAGGCGATCATGGAGGCGCTCGTCGCCGCGGTGCGGCGCACGCCCTCGATCACGGTGCTGGAGAACGAGGTCGCCGAGCGGCTCGCCGTGCAGGACGGCCGCGTCGTCGGCGTCGTCGTCCGTGGCGAGGCCGGCCGCGCGCCGCTGGCCCGGCTGCTCCCCGCCGCGGCGGTCGTCCTGGCGACCGGCGGCGTGGGTCACCTCTATGCCGTGACGACCAACCCGCCGCAGGCCAACGGCAACGGCGTCGCTCTGGCCGCCGAGGCCGGCGCCGTCATCGCCGACGCCGAGTTCGTGCAGTTCCACCCCACCGCCCTCGACGTCGGCCGCGATCCCGCGCCGCTCGCCACCGAGGCCCTGCGGGGCGACGGCGCGACGCTGGTGGACCGCGACGGCGTCCGCTTCATGCAGGCGCTCCACCCCGACGCCGAACTCGCCCCGCGCGACATCGTCGCCCGCGGCGTCTTCGCCTCGATCGCGGCGGGGAAGGGGGCCTTCCTCGATTGCCGCGAGGCCATCGGCGCCGAGTTCCCGGACCGGTTCCCGACAGTCTACGCCGCCTGCCGCGCGGCGGGCATCGATCCGGTCGTCGAGCCGATCCCCGTGGCTCCGGCCGAGCACTACCACATGGGCGGCGTCTGGACCGACGCGCGCGGGCGCACCTCCGTCGCCGGCCTGTGGGCCGCCGGCGAGGTGGCTTCCACCGGCGTGCACGGCGCCAACCGTCTGGCGTCGAACTCGCTGCTCGAGGCCGTCGTCTTCGCCGCGCGGATCGCCGAGGATCTCGCCGCGGCCGATCTGCCCCCCGTGACGAAAGCCGAGGCCCGGCCGCCGCTTGTGGCCGTCGATTCGCGTGGCGCCTCAGCGGCGGGCGAGGCCGTCGTGGCCCGCCTGAGGGCGATCATGAGCCGCCACGTCGGCGTCATCCGCGACGGCGTAGGGCTTGCCGAGGCATGCCTCGCCATCGCCGCCATCCGCGCCGCGGCGCCGGACACCGGTCTGCGCAACATGGCCACGACGGCCCTTCTCGTCGCCGCCGCGGCGCTGGCGCGTCAGGAGAGCCGGGGCGGCCATTTCCGCTCCGACTGGCCGGAGCCGCGCGAAACGCTGGCCCGGCGTTCCCGGCTCACGCTGTCCGACGCCGAGCGCATCGTCGCGGGCCTCACGCCGCCGCTGCGGCGCGCGGGCGGCTGCTGAAGGATGGCCAGCATGACCGAGCGCTCCCTGTCCGCGGGCTTCATCAACCCGCTTCTCGTCGACGATGCCGTCCGCCGCGCGCTCGACGAGGATCTCGGCCGCGCCGGGGACATTACGACGCTGGCGACGATCCCGGCCAGCGCCGTCGCGCAGGCCGTGATCGCCACGCGCAAGCCCGGTGTCGTGGCCGGGCTCGCGGTCGCCGCCGCGGCCTTCCGCATCTTCGACCCGGCCGTCCGGTTCGAGGCGCCGGTGCAGGACGGGGCCGCCCTGGCGCCGGGCGACGTCGTCGCGCGGATCGCCGGCCCCGCCCGGTCCGTCCTGTCGGCCGAGCGGGTCGCGCTGAACTTCCTCGGCCGCATGTCCGGCATCGCGTCGCTGACCGCGACCTATGTCGCCCGCGTCGCCCACACGAAGGCCCGCATCGTCTGCACCCGCAAGACGACCCCGAACCTGCGCGCCTTCGAGAAATACGCCGTGCGCTGCGGCGGCGGCGCCAATCACCGCTACGGCCTCGACGACGCGGTCCTCATCAAGGACAACCACATCGCGGTCGCCGGCGGCATCGCCCCCGCCCTGCGGGCCGCAAAGGCGGCCGTCGGCCACCTGGTCAAGGTCGAGATCGAGGTCGACACGCTGGACCAGCTCGATGAAGTCCTCGCCGAGGGCGCCGACGTCGTCCTGCTCGACAACATGGGCCCCGACCTCCTGCGCGAAGCCGTGCGCCGCGTCGCCGGCCGGATGGCCACGGAAGCCTCCGGCGGCGTCAACCTCGACACCGTCCGGTCCATCGCCGAAAGCGGCGTCGACATGATCTCCGTCGGCGCCCTGACCCACTCGGCCCCCGTCCTCGACTTCGGCCTCGACATCGACATCCGCTAGGCCCCGCCGCCCCCCATCCGCCCGCCCCCCACCCCGGCATGGGCGGGCCCGGCCCGGCCAGCCCCGGCTGGCGCCCTCCCGGCCCCATGCCCAGGCAGTCGGGGGGGGGC
>CAZJCW010000351.1:0-3936 GCA_964544365.1 uncultured Alsobacter sp. | reverse complement strand
GTCGCCCTCCTCGACCGCGGCGCGGGCCCCGGGCGTGGCAACGGGCAAGCGATGGCCGCACAGGGGGGGCTCCGGACATGAAAAAGGTCCGCACGCGTGGGGCGCGGGCGGACCTTTCCTTAGCACGACGTCCCAACCGGTGGATCCCCGTTTGGCGGGGAGCACGGGCTTCCGGGGGAGGGGATTACCGGAGGCCGCGCACCATGGTCAGGAACCGTGCCTGTTCGGCCGGATCGTCACGAAAGACGCCCGTGAACTGGGTCGTGATCGTCGAGGAGCCCTGCTTCTGCACGCCGCGCATCGACATGCACATGTGCTCGGCTTCGATGATGACGGCGACGCCGCGCGGCTTCAGCGCCTCGTCGATGGCGTGGACGATCTGAGAGGTCATCGTCTCCTGCGTCTGGAGGCGACGCGAGAAGGTGTCGACGACGCGGGCGAGCTTCGACAAACCGACGACGCCCTCGGCCGGGTAGTAGCCGATGTGCGCCTGTCCCACGAAGGGCACCATGTGGTGCTCGCAATGGGAATAGAAGGGGATATCGCGGACGAGGACCATGTCGTCGTAGCCGCCGACGTCCTCGAACACGCGGTCGAGGATCTCACTCGCGTCCTCGCGGTAGCCCCGGTAGAGTTCCTCGTAAGCCTTGACGACGCGTTTAGGCGTGTCGAGCAAACCCTCCCGCGAAGGGTCGTCTCCGGCCCAGCGGATCAACGTCCGGACGGCGGCCTCCGCCTCCTCGCGCGACGGCCGCTTCAGGGTGATCTTGTCGGCGTTCGGCACGGCCGAAAGCACGTTCAAGGGCTTAACCACGGCATCCATGTGGAGCCTCCCGCATGTCACTCACCGTCCGTCTACGCCGTCGGTCGCGCTCTGGACCACTCGCAAAGCGGAAAGCACGGCGCCCTGACGCATGTTTCGAGGACTTTTTTCGGTGCTCCTGACGAAGACGTGAGCAAGGCTCGCAAGCCCGGGCCGGTCGTTCTATATTGGACCCCAAGACGGGCACGCAGCACGGCCCGCGTGTCAGGACGGCCATGCTCGACGACATCTACAACAAGCGCATCCTCGAACTCGCCGCCGACATCCCGCGGATCGGTCGGCTCGCGCACCCGCAGGCCAGCGCGACGGCACACTCCAAGCTGTGCGGCTCCACCGTCACCGTGGACCTGTCGATGGACGGCGATGTCGTCACCGATTTCGCCCACGACGTGAAGGCGTGCGCCCTGGGCCAGGCGTCGTCATCGATCATGGCGCGTCACGTCGTCGGTTCGACCGCAGGAGAACTGCGCGCGCTGCGCGACAGCGTTCGGCGAATGCTGAAGGAAAACGCCGATCCGCCGTCAGACCCCAAGTGGGAAGATCTGCGCGTCCTTCTCCCGGTCCGCGACTTCAAGGCCCGGCACGCCTCGACCCTGCTGACGTTCGACGCGGTCGTGGAGGCGATCGGCAAGATCGAGCAGGCGAGGGCTGCAGCCTAGGGGGCCGCCGATCCTGTTGTCTCGCACGGGAGCGGGCTGTAGCGTCCGGCCATGTCCATGTCCTTCGCGCTCCACCATGTCTCCCTCTACGTTCGCGACCAGAATGTCAGCGCGGAATTCTATGCGCGCGTTCTGGGGCTGGCGGAGATCCCGAATCGTGTCGGCCTGCCGCATATCCGCTGGTTCGTATTCGACGGGCATCGCACGCTGCATCTCATCGGGGGCGACGCGGAAACCGGGCGGGATCGTGCTTTCTCGACCCACCTCGCGCTGGCGACACCCGATCTCGACGCGGTGATGAGCCATCTGAACGCGCAGGGCGTGACGTTCGTCAACGTTGCGCGCGAACCCGGCGGCATCCAGGTTCGGCCGGACGGCGTGCGGCAGATCTACTTCCAGGATCCCGACGGGCACTGGGTCGAGATCAACGAGGCCGGGAGCGAGGCCTGAGGACAGCGGCGCCGGCACGCCTTGCGGCGCGCCGGCGGACGGTGCCCTATTCGGCAGCGATCCTCGCCGCGGCCGCGTTGCGGACGTCGGGCGGGGTCGCCTCGTCGACGAAGCTCGCCAGCGCCTCGGCAAGGCCCATCGTGGTTTGCGCCTGGGAGCCGAGGCGACGGACGGAGACGGTGCGTTCGGCGGCTTCCTTTCGGCCGACGGCAACGATGACCGGAACCTTCGCCAGCGAATGCTCGCGGACCTTGTAGTTGATCTTCTCGTTGCGAAGATCGGCGCGGGCGCGCAGGCCCGCGGCCTTCGCGGCGTCGGTCACCTCGCGGGCGTAGTCGTCCGCGTCGCTGGTGATCGGGCAGACGACGATCTGCTCGGGCGCCAGCCAGAGCGGGAAGTGCCCGGCATAGCTCTCGATCAGGATGCCGAGGAAGCGCTCCATGGAGCCGCAGATGGCGCGGTGGACCATGACCGGCTGCTTCTTCTCGCCGTCGGCGCCGATATAGAAGGCGCCGAAGCGTTCGGGCAGGTTGAAGTCGACCTGGGTGGTGCCGCACTGCCAGTCCCGACCGATCGCGTCGCGCAGCGTGTATTCGAACTTCGGGCCGTAGAACGCGCCCTCGCCGGGGTTGATCCCGGTCTCGATCCGGCCGCCTGAAGCGGCTGCGATCGTCTCGAGCACGCGCATCATCACCTCTTCGGCGCGGTCCCACAGGTGGTCGCCGCCGACGCGCTTCTCCGGGCGGGTCGAGAGCTTGACCATGATCTTCTCGAAGCCGAAGTCGGCGTAGGTCGAGAGGATGAGGTCGTTGATCGCGAGGCACTCGGCCTCGAGCTGCTCCTCGGTGCAGAAGATGTGCGCGTCGTCCTGGGTGAAGCCGCGCACGCGCATCAGGCCGTGCAGGGCGCCGGAGGCCTCGTAGCGGTGGACGACACCGAATTCGGCGAGGCGGATCGGAAGGTCACGGTACGATTTCAGGCCGTGCTTGAAGATCTGCACGTGGCCGGGGCAGTTCATCGGCTTCAGCGCGAAGACCTTCTGGTCGGCTTCCTTGTCGTCCGGGTGCATGAAGGCGAAGGCCGACTTCACCGCGAACATGTTCTCCTGGTACCAGCCCCAGTGTCCTGAGGTTTCCCAGAGGCTCTTGTCGAGCACCTGCGGCGCGTTGACCTCGTCGTAGCCGAGCGTTCCGAGGCGGCGGCGCATGTACGAGATCAGGCTCTGGAACAGCGTCCACCCCTTGGGATGCCAGAAGACCGTGCCCGGACCTTCCTCCTGGAAGTGGAAGAGGTCCATTTCCCGGCCCAGTCGCCGGTGGTCGCGCTTCTCGGCTTCTTCGAGCTGGTGGATGTAGGTCGCCAGGTCCTCCTTCTTCGCGAAGGCGGTGGCGTAGATGCGGGTGAGCATCGGGTTGTTGCTGTCGCCGCGCCAGTACGCGCCGGCCACCTTCATCAGCTTGAACGCATCGCCGATCTTGCCGGTCGAGGTCATGTGCGGGCCGCGGCAGAGGTCGAACCAGTCGCCCTGGCGGTAGATGCGCAGGTCCTCGCCGGGCGGGATGGCGTCGACGAGTTCGACCTTGAAGGCCTCGCCCTTCTCCCGGAACACGCGCTTCGCCTCGTCGCGGCTCCAGACTTCCTTCGTGAAGGGGCGGTCGCGGGCAATGATCGCGCGCATCTCCGCCTCGATGGCGGGAAAGTCCTCCGGGGTGAAGGGCTCGTTGCGGGCGAAGTCGTAATAGAAGCCGTTCTCGATGACCGGGCCGATGGTGACCTGCGTGCCGGGCCACAGGTTCTGGACCGCCTCCGCGAGCACGTGGGCGCAATCGTGCCGGATCAGCTCCAGCGCGCGGGGATCCTCGCGCGACAGGAACTCGATGCGGGCGTCGGCCGCGATGGGATCGGACAGGTCGACGACGCGGCCGTCGAGCGCCATCGCGACCGTGCGATTGGCGAGCGAGGGCGAGATGCCCTTCGCGATGTCGAGGCCGGTGGTGCCGGGGG
>CAZJCW010000350.1:0-3949 GCA_964544365.1 uncultured Alsobacter sp. | reverse complement strand
AGGTCGCGGTGTCGTCAGACCTCGTCGCCAAGGTCATCGACGCGATCTCCGCGGCGGCCAAGACCGGCCAGATCGGCGACGGCAAGATTTTCGTTTCCCCCATCGAACAGGCAGTCCGCATTCGCACCGGCGAGCGCGACGGCGACGCGCTCTGATTTCGAGACAAGGTCGACAGGAGTTTTCGTGATGAGACTGTCCACGTTCATGAGGGCCGGCCTTGCAGGGCTTGCCGTGGCGGCCCTGGCCGCCGGTCCGGTTCTCGCGCAGGGCGCCGCCGCGGCTCCCGTGCCGAACAAGGGCGACACCGCCTGGATGCTGGTTTCCACCATCCTCGTCCTTCTGATGACGATCCCGGGTCTCGCCCTGTTCTACGGCGGCCTCGTCCGCACGAAGAACATGCTGTCGGTCCTGAGCCAGGTCTTCGCGATCGTGGCACTCGTGTCGATCATCTGGGTCGTCTACGGCTACTCGCTCGCCTTCACGAACGGCGGCGCGCTGAACTCCTACATCGGGGGCTTCTCGAAGATGTTCCTGTCGGGCGTCGATGCGACCACCGTCGCCGCGACCTTCTCGAACGGCGTCGTGATTCCCGAACTGGTCTACATGGCCTTCCAGATGACCTTCGCGTGCATCACGCCCGCGCTGATCGTCGGCGCCTTCGCCGAGCGCATCCGGTTCTCGGCCGTCCTGCTGTTCACGGCGCTGTGGGTCACGTTCATCTACTTCCCGATCGCCCACATGGTCTGGTACTGGGCCGGCCCGGATGCCATCGGAACCGCGGCCAAGGCCGTCGCTGACGCGACCGACGCCGCCGCCAAGACCGCCGCGCAGGGCAAGCTGGACGAGGTCGTGGCCGACGCGGGCCTGATCTTCTCCTGGGGCGCGCTGGATTTCGCCGGCGGCACCGTCGTGCACATCAACGCCGGCATCGCGGGCCTCGTCGGCGCGATCATGATCGGCAAGCGCATCGGCTACGGCAAGGACCTGATGGCGCCGCACTCGCTGACCATGACCATGATCGGCGCGTCGCTGCTCTGGGTGGGCTGGTTCGGCTTCAACGCCGGGTCCAACCTCGAGGCGAACGCCACGGCGGCCCTCGCCATGGTGAACACGTTCGTCGCCACCGCCGCCGCCGCCCTGGCCTGGCTCTTCGTGGAATGGGCCGCCAAGGGCAAGCCGACCATGCTCGGCCTGATCTCCGGCGCGGTCGCCGGGCTCGTCGCGGTCACCCCGGCGTCCGGCTTCGCCGGCCCGATGGGCTCGATCGTGCTCGGCCTCGTGGCCGGCGGCGTCTGCTTCGTCTTCTGCAGCAGCGTGAAGAACGCCTTCGGCTACGACGACTCGCTGGACGTCTTCGGCATCCACTGCGTCGGCGGCATCGTCGGCGCGCTGGCGACCGGCATCCTCGTCAACCCGTCCCTCGGCGGAGCCGGCATCCCCGACTACATCTCGAAGCCGGGCGAACTCGCCATCGCCGAGTACGTCTTCAGCACCGCCTTCATGGCACAGGTGAAGGCCGTTCTGCTGACGCTGGTGTGGTCCGGCGTCGGTTCGGCGATCCTCTACAAGATCGTCGACGTGGTGGTCGGCCTGCGTGTCAGCACCGAGAAGGAGCGCGAGGGTCTCGACATCGCCGAGCACGACGAGCGCGCGTACAACTACTGAGACCATTCACGGAGGGCCATTTGCTCTCCGAATGTCCAGCGAGCGGGCGGCCGGTGATCCGGCCGCCCGTTTTCTTTTCGCCGCCGGGGCCCGCCGGGTCGGTCAAGGTTAAGGAGCCATTAACCGCGCCATCCCTACCGTGGAGGCAGGATCCGCATGCCCCGCGGAACCGATTCAACGCCTGGGATCCGTGATGCGCACTACGCGGGCGAGCCGTGCAGGCTTCGAGCACGTTTCGGAGATCATCCGGGACTTTCTCTGGCGCCGAGCCACCGAGATAGCCGGCCTTGCGATGCTGGCGCTGTCGTGCGCGTGCGGGCTCGCGCTCGTCACGTGGTCCGTTCAGGATCCGAGCCTCAACCACGCCATCGAGGGTCCCGTCCGCAACCTGCTCGGCCGGCCCGGCGCGATCGTCGCCGACATCCTGATGCAGCTGATCGGCGTTGCCTCGATCGCTCTCATCGCGCCGCCCGCGCTGGCAGGCGTAAGGCTCCTCGGCGGACGCGCGCTGGTTCGCACGAAGCTGCGGACCGTCCTGTGGGTCGGCGGCACGCTGGCCGCCGCGGCCGTTGCAAGCAGCCTGCCCGCAACCGCGCGCTGGCCGCTCCCGACCGGTCTGGGCGGAGTCGTCGGGGACTTCGTCTTCTCGCTGTTCCGGGGCCTGACAGGCAACGAACCCGGACTGCTGCGCTTTGCCGTGACCCTTGGCCTTGCGGTGCTGGCGATCCTCGGACTCTCCGCCGCCGCCGGCTTCGGCTTCGACCAGGCCGAAGCGGAGGAGCAGGAAGCCCGCGAGAAGCGCGCTGCCCGCGTCGACGACCTCGAGGAGGACGATCCAAGCGGCGAGCCGGGCCTCGGCATCGTCTCGGTCGGAGCGATTTTCCACGGATTGCTGGCGATTCGCGGCGGCATCGGGCGGATGTGGCGGCGACGGTTTTCGGGACAGGGCGCCATGATGCCGCGGCTGCGGGCGCTCGTTCCGGCCCGCCGGCAGGCGGAGGATCCGCTCGACGGATTGCGGCGGACGAGCCTCGACCGCACCGAGCCCGCCTTTGCCCCGGCCGCGCCGCGGCCGTCCGTTCCGGATCCGGCGGACGGGTTTGACGACGACGACGACCTGCCGCCGCAGGACACGAAATCCCAGCCCGCGGTGATCGACGGGACGGCGCAGCCCCGCGTTGCCCCGCGCGCGCCGGCTCCGAAGCCCGGAAAACGGCTGGCACGCGAGGCGCAGCCCTCCCTTCTCGACGAGGACCACTATCATCTGCCGCCCCTGGCGCTGCTGGCGGAACCCAAGAAGACTCCGGTCACGGCGGTGTCCACCGAGGCGCTCGAGCAGAACGCCCGCCTGCTGGAAGGCGTGCTCGAGGATTTCGGCGTCCGCGGCGAGATCATCAATGTGAGGCCGGGGCCGGTCGTCACCCTCTACGAACTCGAGCCGGCTCCGGGCATCAAGTCGTCCCGGGTGATCGGCCTCGCCGACGACATCGCCCGTTCGATGAGCGCCGTATCGGCCCGCGTCGCGGTCGTGCCCGGCCGCAATGCGATCGGCATCGAGCTGCCGAACCAGCGCCGCGAGACGGTTTACCTGCGTGAACTGCTGGCGTCGGAGGACTTCGAGAAGTCGAAGCTCAAGCTGGCGCTGTGCCTGGGCAAGACGATCGGCGGCGAGCCGGTCATCGCTGAGCTCGCCCGCATGCCCCACCTGCTGGTGGCGGGCACGACCGGATCGGGAAAGTCGGTGGCGATCAACACCATGATCCTGTCCCTGCTCTACCGGCTGCAGCCCGAGCAGTGCCGGCTGATCATGGTCGATCCCAAGATGCTCGAACTCTCCGTCTATGACGGGATCCCCCATCTGCTGACGCCCGTCGTCACCGACCCCAAGAAGGCGGTGGTGGCCCTGAAATGGGCTGTCCGGGAGATGGAGGAACGCTACAAGAAGATGTCGAAGGTCGGTGTCCGCAACATCGACGGCTTCAACGCCCGCGTCGCCGAGGCCAAGGCGAAGGGAGAAGTCATCACCCGGACCGTGCAGACCGGCTTCGACCGCGAGACGGGCGAGGCCGTCTACGAAGACGAGGTGATGGACCTCGAGCAGCTGCCCTACATCGTCGTCATCGTCGACGAGATGGCCGACCTGATGATGGTCGCGGGCAAGGACATCGAGGGCGCGATCCAGCGCCTCGCCCAGATGGCCCGCGCGGCCGGCATCCATGTGATCCTCGCCACGCAGAGGCCGTCGGTGGACGTCATCACGGGCACGATCAAGGCGAATTTCCCG
>CAZJCW010000349.1:0-3950 GCA_964544365.1 uncultured Alsobacter sp. | reverse complement strand
TGGCCGGTCAGCACGCCGCCGTTCTTGTGGCCGCTCGCGTCCATCACCTCCTGCGTCCGGCAGAAGCGATCGATGGCCTCCGCCACGAAGCCCTTCATGAACGCTGCGCGCGCCGCCTCGATCTGCTTCTCGCGGTCTCCGCCGGCGGCTTCCGCCTCGCGGCAGATGCGCTCGTAGGTGTCGGCCAGAACCTCGTTGCGGAACAGGGAATCCGGCTTCGGCGCCTCGCCGCCCGGCATCCATGTGGCGGCGGAGGTCGGCCACTCCTTGCGGAAGAAATCCGCCTGACCGGCGATGGTCTCGCAGACTCGCGGGAGAATCGGGTGGCCGTGGCGGGCGTAGAAGATCGCCGGTTCCAGAACGTCGCGCGGCTTCATCGTCCCGTGGTCGCGCAGCAGAAGCATCCAGCCGTCGAAGGCGCCGGGGACGACGGTCGCCAGAAGCCCGGAGCCGGGGATCAGGTCGATCCCGCGCGCCTTGTAGGCCTCGATCGTGGCGCCCTTCGGCGCGACGCCCTGGGCGCAGAGCACCTCGACCTTCCCGGTCTTCGCCGAATAGAACACCGCCGGCATGTCGCCGCCGGGTCCGACGAGATGCGGCTCGACGATCTGAAGCACGAAGGCCGTCGCGGCGCAGGCGTCGAAGGCATTGCCGCCCTTTTCCAGGATGGCCATGCCGACGGCGGACGCGATCCAGTGCGTCGAGGTGACGACGCCGAAGGTGCCCTTGATCTCGGGACGGGTTGTGAACACGGGCGGATCCTCCGGTCTGTTTCTCTTTTGGCGGGCGCGTCAGCTTTCGCGCGGATCGAGGGCGTCGCGCAAGCCATCGCCGAGCAGGTTGAAGCCCAGCACGGTGAGGAAGATGGCGACGCCGGGGAACACCGACATCCACCACTGTCCCTGCTGCACGAAGTTCTTGCCCGTGTTCAGCATCGCCCCCCAGCTCGGCGACGGCGGCTGCTGCCCGAGCCCGAGGAACGACAGGCTGGCCTCGGCGATGATGGCCTGCGCGACGATGAGCGTCGCCTGCACGAGGATCGGGGCGAAGATGTTGGGCAGAATGTAGCGGATGATGATCCAGCGGTGCGGCAGGCCGATGGCGCGCGCGCCCTCCACGTAGTCCTCGGTCTTCACCGTCAGCGTCTGCCCGCGCGTGAGGCGGATGAACAGCGGCGCGGCGGCGATGCCGATGGCGATCATCGCGTTGACGAGGCTCGGCCCCAGCACGCTGCCCAGCGCGATGGCAAGGATGAGGAAGGGGCAGGCGAGCAGCGCCTCCGTGCAGCGCGAAATGATGCTGTCGGTCCAGCCTCCGAAATAGCCCGCGATGACGCCCAACGGCCCGCCGATGGCGATGGCGATGGACACCGAGACCACGCCGGCCATGAGCGAGGCCTGGGCGCCGTAGACAACGCGCGCCAGCACGTCACGGCCCAGCTCGTCGGTGCCGAACCAGTTGGCCAGCGAGGGAGCCTTGCGCACCGCGGTCCATGAGGTCTTCACCGGATCCCACGGCAGGATCCAGGGCCCCAGGATCGCGATCAGCGCGAAGAGAAGGACGACGAAGCCGCCGACCAGCGCGGAGCGGTTGCGCAGCAGCTTGCCCCACACGCGGCTGCGCGGGGCGGCGGAAGCGGTGGTGGCCGCCGTGTCGAGCGCGAGCGTCATCAGCGCGTCCTCAGGCGGGGGTTGAGCACGACATAAAGTACGTCGGCGAGCAGGTTGAGACCGATGTAGCCGATGGCGGTGCAGAGCACGACGCCCTGGACCACCGCGTAGTCGCGGTTGAAGACGGCATCGACAATGAGCTTGCCGAAGCCGGGGATGGTGAAGATCTGCTCGGTGAGCACCGCGCCGGCGAGCAGTTCGCCGAACAGCAGGGTCGACACGGTGACGACAGGCACCAGCGCATTTCGCAGCGCGTGGCGCATGATGACGACCCGCTCCAGCAACCCCTTGGCGCGGGCCGTGCGCACGTAGTCCTGCTTGAGAACACCGAGCATGGCGCTGCGGGTGTGGCGCATGATGCTCGCTGCGAGCGCGTTGCCGAGCACGAAGGCCGGCATCACCAGCGTGCGCAGGTTTTGCGACAGGCTTTCGGCGGGAGAGACGTAGCCAGAGGCCGGCAGCCAGTTCAGCTGCACCGAGACCAGGAAGATCAGCATGATCCCGAGGAAGAAGTTGGGAATGGAGAGACCCCACAGGGCGAGGCCCGTGGCGGCGTAGTCCCACGCCGTACCCTTCTTCACTGCCGCCATGATGCCGGCAGGGATGCCGATGACGAGGGCGAAGGTCATCGCCATCGCCGCGAGCTGGAGTGTGACGGGCAGTTTCTCGCCGATGAGCTCCAGCACCGGGAGGTTGGTGCGAAGCGAGATGCCGAGATTCCCCTGAAGGGCCTGGAACGCCCAGGCGAAGTACTGCAGGGGCAACGGATCGTTCAGGCGATATTTCTCGCGCAGGGCCTCGATGACGACCGGATCGCGCTCTTCGCCGGCCAGCACGAGGATGGGATCGCCCGGCAGCATCTTCTGCAGCACGAACACGAAGATCGAGACCAGCACGATCGTGGGGATCGCGATGAGGATGCGCCGGGCGATGAAGTTCAGCATGTCGTCGATCCTGTGACCCGGCGCCGCCGGCGCGCGCCGTCCCGGCGGAGCGGCGCTGGAGACGCAGACCGGGGCAAGAGCCCCGGTCCTTTCCTTGTCCGCCTGCGCTGGCCGGCGGAGTCGTGGTTGTGCGAACGGATCAGCCCTTCACGTTGTCGAGGCGGATCATGCCGTCCGGGTGCGGGACGAAGCCGTCGATCTTCTTCTTCATCCCCCAGATCCAGCTCTCGTGGTAGAGGTAGATCGTCGGAAGGTCCTTGGAGAGGATCTGCTGGACCGCCGTGTAGCGCGCCTTGCGGGCGGCGGGATCGGCCAGCGTGCGGGCCTCGTCAAGCAGCTTGTCGACTTCCGGGTTGCAGTACTTCCAGTCGTTCAGCCCGCCCTTGCAGGTGACGAAGGCGTGGATGTTGCCGTCCGGATCGGGGCGGCCCGACCAGCCGTACTGGTTGGCCTGGAAATCGCCCTTCGTGCCTTCGTTCAGCATCGTGGCGAACTCGGTCGCCTTGAGCTTGATCGCGAAGCCGGCCTCCTGCGCCATCGACTGGATGACCTGCATCGTCGCCTGCGAACGCGGGTTGTTGGCCATCGTCACTTCGACGGCAACCGGGGTCGTGACGCCGGCCTCCTTGAGCAAGGCCTTGGCCTTGTTCACGTCCCGGGCCGGGATCGGGATTTCCTTCGCGTTGAAGGGGTTGGCCGGTGGGAACGGCTGGTTGCCGGGGGCGAACTGCCCCTCGAACACAACCTGGTTGATTGCGTCGCGGTCAATCGAGAGTTCGAGCGCCTGGCGCACCCGCTTGTCCTGACCGAGCGGGTTCTTGGCACGCTCGCCATTGGCAAGGTTGATGTTCATGCCCTGGTACCCGAGCCCGACCGCCGAGGCTGTCTTCAGGTTGGCGTCAGCCTTGGCCGTCTTCACGTCCGTCGCTTCAAGGCGCTCGATGATGTCGAGATCGCCCGAACGCAGGTTTGCGAGGCGCACCGTCGAATCCGGGATCGGCAGGTAGGTGACGCGCTCGAACGCATAGGCGGCCTTGTTCCAGTGGTCCGGGAAGCGCTGCAGCACGATGCGGTCGTTCTGCACGCGCTCGACGAACTGGTACGGCCCCGAGCAGACCGGCTTGGTGCCTGCGGCTGCGCCAGCGGCCGCGGCAGCCTTGGGCGACAGCATCATGCCCGAGCGGTCGGAGAGCTGCGCCAGCACCGTCACGTCCGGCTGCGAAAGAACGATCTTCACCGTCAGCGGATCGACGACCTCGATCGCCGAGATCGAGGTGATCTCGCTCTTGCGCCGCGACTCCGGCAGCGTCTTGGCGCGCTCGATGTTGAACTTCAC
>CAZJCW010000348.1:0-3954 GCA_964544365.1 uncultured Alsobacter sp. | reverse complement strand
GTTCTGGACTTTCCGAGGCCGTCAGTGGACGGCAAGTTTCCCAAGACGTCTTGTTTGTGACGGTCCAGCTTGGCTAGCGTCAGGTCTCCCATCCGGATCGAGAGCCATGAAGCTGTCAGACAAGCAGGTCAAAAAACTCACCGAACTCCATGCCGCTTGCATAGCTGCACGAGCAGCGAGTTCGGAAGCGCTGGGCATTCCGAAGTCCAAGAAGGGCGATGCCTCTGACGCGCTTGCGAAATTTCTGACAAGCGATGACGGAAGAAAAGCCATCGAGGCGGCGCGAGACGTGAACAGGGCTGAACGCGACGCGCTGCGCTCCCTGCGAAAGTACGTCACCAAGCTCGCCGCCGATCGTTAGCGAACGAGGCTCGCTTTGCTGATCCGCGGCTGCCTGCGAACCGCTTTCGCGCGGGGGCAGTTGGTACCGGATTTGCAACGCCACACCATCCGTCGCGTCAGGCCTCGAACCGAGATGCTGGCTAAGGCGAACGGGTGGTGCGGGTGATGAAAATGAATGTCGAACGCCATCCTTTGGCCGATGCTGCTCTCGGCGGAATCGTGTTCGGATTCAGGTTCGACGACAATGGTCGTGGAAGTGCGATCGCGTACTCGGATCTCGCGTCGATACCGCCGAAGGGCGGCTTCATCTGGGTTCACCTCAATATCGCGGACAATCGATCCCGCCGTTGGTTGGAGCAATTGGCGTACTTGCCAGATGAGGCCAAGGAAACGATCCTTGACCCCGGCGATCATGACAGGATCGATGTGGCGGGAACTGTTATTGCTGGCGTGTTCATCGATCTCCGTCTCGACTTTGAAGTCGAGACGGAAGAAACGGCCCAGTTGCGTTTCATCCTGGCAGACAGGCTTCTGATAACGGCGCGGCGGCAGGCCTTGCGATCCATCGAGGCGACCCGGATTGCCGTCGATGCCGGGCGCACGGCAGATTCTGCGCTCGACCTGTTCGAGACTATCGTCGACCGGGAGTCGGACCTGCTCCATGCGGCGGCAGCGGACCTTGCCCAGGAGGTCGATCGCTTGGAGGACAGGGTCTTGATCGAGGACATCGGAGAAACCCCCAAGCGTCTTGGCGCGGCGCGACGTCGTGCCGTGGGATTGCACCGCCAGGTTGCGCGGCTGCTAGCCCTCTTCAGACGGGTCGAGCTTGCGCCGAACCATCGTCTTCCGGTCGAGTTCCGCGAGGGGGCCGGACGGATCGCGCAGCGTCTCGAATCAATCCACCAGGAGATTGGCTCGGCGCTGGATCGGTCGCGCTTGCTTCAGGACGAAGTGACCGCGAAGTTCGCTTCGGCGACGAACCGTCAACTCTATGTCCTCTCCATGCTCACCGCGGTCTTCCTCCCGGCCACGCTCGTGACGGGCCTCTTCGGAATGAATGTGAAAGGCATTCCATTCGTCGATGCCGAAGGCGGCTTCTGGCTGGCTGCGATGTTGGCCGGCGCCGCGGCTCTGGCCGTCTATGCCGCCTTGCGGCAGATCGGGCGCACTCGTCCATGAGGGCGCGCCGCCCTGCGGCGGCGGCCCCGCTTCCTGACGATCAGTCGACCAGTCCCAACCCGGCCAGATGGTCGAAGCCTCTCAGCAGGTCGCGCTGATTGCGAACTTCCATGATCAACCGTGGCGATACGGACAGCTCACCGATCGCGCGGAACACTCCCTCCCATCGGATCGTTCCTTCGCCCGGGAGCCAGTGTCGGTCGGCGTAGCCTTCCGTATCCTGAATGTGGACGTGATGCAGTTCGGCGCCTGCAGCGTTCACGTAGAAGTCGACAGGAGGCGCGCCGGTGGAGACGTGCGCATAGTGCGCGTGGCCCGTATCGATCGAGACCTTCACGGCCTTGCTGCCGAAGCTCTTGGCCAGATCGACGCGGATCGCTGGGTCCTTGTCCTCGATGTTCTCGATGACCAGCTCGCAGCCCATGTCCTCGGCGCGCAACACCACGTCCCGCAGCGTCGCATGGACGCGTTCCACGACGCCGGCGCGCGCGGACGCGTACATGTCGAGGTTGTTGTGGTCCCACGTCGTGTAGGGCGAATGGATGACCATTTGTGTTGCGCCCAGCGCCGCGCATACGTCGAGACCTTGCATGAAGCGCTTGCGCACGACTGCACGGATATCGGCGTCATGGGAATCGATCTTGAAACCCCAGAACGGTCCGTGGATTCCCAGGCGACCGGTGTATCCGTCGAGCGTGGCGCGGATCTTGTCGGCGAGGGGTCTCCAGTCGCCGTCCAGGACATCGGACGCGAAGAAGTCCTGCACTTCGAGATCGCGCTGGCGATCGAGGATCCAGTCCCTGTGAAGTTGAAGCATCGGATGGGCGAGCGCGGCGCCGACGACCGGTCGCGGTGCGTGATGGTGCATTGTGTCACCTGGAAATGGAGGAGAGGTGGGACCGGCGCAGTGCGCGAGCACGTCCGGCGAACCGTTCCTAGTGGTGGGCCATGACAGGCAATTGAACCCTACTCCGCGTGCCACCTCGATGCCGGATTGGGGTGAGAGACGCGAACTTTCACCCGAACGTCACGAGACCGACCGCGCTCCGTCACGCACGGTGGTTAATCGTTCTTCCCGCAGACAGTCATCTCCCGGGGAGTTCACCGTGAACATCACTTTCCTTTCGACAGTCGCGGCCTTGGCGATGGCCGGGTCCGTTGCAGGAGCCCAGGCCCAGCAGCGTATCAAGTTCGACTACTGGTACGGCCTGACCGCGCAACTCGGCGAGGTCATGGAACAACACTGCAAGCGGTTCAACGAGTCGCAGACCAAATACGAAGCGGTGTGCGTCGGCCAGGGCGGCTACGACAAGGCTGAACAGAACACCATTGCCGCGTTCCGGTCCAAGCAGCACCCCACGCTGGTTCAGATCTACGATGCCGGTACCGTGAACTTCATGCTGTCGGGCGCCATCTATCCGGCTAATCAGCTCGTCAAAGACTTCAACATGAAGATCGACTGGGCGGATTATTTCCCCGGCGTTTCCAACTATTACGCGACCTCGAAGGGCGAGATGTGGTCCTTCCCCTATAATTCGTCGACGGCGCTCCTCTACTGGAACAAGGACGCCTGGGCGAAGATCGGAAAGACCAAGGCTCCGGAGACGATCGAGGAGTGGTTCGCCGACCTGCGCAAGATGAAGGCCGCCGGCGTGCAGTGCGGCTTCGCCTTCGACTACGACACCTGGATGCCCCTCGAGCAGTTCTCGGCGATCCACAACCTGCCCATCGCGACGAAGAGCAATGGCTACGATGGGCTCGACGCCGAGGTCGTGTTCCACAAGACCCGCTTCGTCGACTACATGAAGGAGTGGAAGAAGCTCCTCGACGAGGGCGTCGCGCGCATCCAGACCGCGCAGACCGGCAAGACCCTGCTACAGGCCTTCGCAGACGGCTCCTGCGCGTCGATGCTCACCTCCGTAGCCAACCACGGCGTCATCGGCCAGACAGCTGTCCCGGGGCTGAACTGGGGCGTGGCGATGCTGCCGGTCTACGAGGGCACGAAGCGCCAGAACTCCCTCGTCGGCGGTGCCTCCCTGTGGATCATGGCGGGCAAGTCCAAAGAGGAATACGAGGCAGCTGCCGCCTACCTCGCCTTCATCGCCAAGCCCGAGGAGGCGCTGTGGTTCTCCACCGTCACCGGCTACATCCCGATCAGCACCTCGGGGTTCAAGTTCCTGAACGACGGCGCTTTCTACCAGGACAAGAAGTACGCGGGTCGCGAGATCGCGATCCAGTCGCTCACCGCAACACCTCCGTCGCCGCTGTCGCGCGGAATTCGCCTCGGCAACTTCACGCAGGTCCGCGCCGAGATCCGCTCCGAGCTGGAAGCGGCGTTCACAGGTAAGAAGGAGATGCAGGCCGACCTGAACGTCGCAGCCGAGCGATACAATCAGATTCTTCGGCGATTCGAGCAGACGTTCAAGAACCGTC
>CAZJCW010000347.1:0-3954 GCA_964544365.1 uncultured Alsobacter sp. | reverse complement strand
TTCTCGCCGCGCTTGAGCACCATCACCCGGTCGCCGACCTCGAAGATGTCGGTGAGGCGATGGGAGATGATGATCTGCGCCACGCCCTGCCGCTTCAGCTCGCTCATGGTCTCCAGCAGCCTCTCCGTCGCCATGACCGACAGGTTGGCCGTCGGCTCGTCGAAGATCACGACGCGCGGATTGAAGGAAATGGCGCGGGCGATGGCCACCGACTGCTGCCGGCCGCCCGACAGGCTCTCGACCTTCTGGAACACGGAGTTCACGTCGACCTTGAGGCGCTTGAGGACCGCCTGCGCCTCCTCGTACATCCGGGCCCGGTCGACGAACATGCCGAAGCGCCGCGGCCAGCGGCCGAGGAAGATGTTCTGGCCGATGTCCATGTTCCCGCACAGCGCGAAGTCCTGGTAGATCATCTCGATCCCGACGTCGCGGCTCTCCTGCGGGCTGCGGAAATGGGTGAGCTGGCCGTCGACGAAGACGTCTCCGCCGTCGCGCTGGTAGGCGCCGGTCATCGTCTTCATCAGCGTCGACTTGCCGGCCGAGTTGTCGCCGACGAGGCCGAGGATCTCGCCGGGCATCAGGTGGAAGTTGACGTTGCGCAGCGCGTGCACCGCGCCGAAGTGCTTCTGGATGCCGCGCATCTCGACGATGGGCGTGGTCATGCGGGGGCTCCTTCCCTGCCGCGCCGGCCGAACCACCGGGCGAGGATGCGTTCCTGGCGGATCCAGATGTCGCCGATGACGGCGCCGATCAGGATCACGCCGATGAAGACGTTCATCCAGTGCTGCGGCATCACGAAGGACGAGCCGTCGGGCAGGATGATCTGCAATGAGAGAAGCGAGCGGATCAGGGTGATCGCCGCCGCGCCCGCCATGGCCCCGAGGACCGTGCCGTACCCGCCGAAGATCGAGCCGCCGCCGATGATCACGGCGGCGATTCCGTCGAGTTCGCGCAGCGCGCCGGCCGACGGGTTGAACGAACGGAAATAGGCCACGTAGATGACGCCGGCCAGCGACGCGCAGAAGGCGGAGAACACGAGCGACCAGAACCGGACGGCCGTCGTGTTGATGCCCGCATAGCGCGCGGCGCGTTCGTTGCCGCCCACCGCGTAGACCATCTGCCCCCACACGGTGCGGGCGAGGAACAGGCCGGCGACGAGGGCCAGCACCGCCATGAAGATGGTCTGCACGCTCACCGCCTTGGCGATCGCCAGCATCAGGCCCGGCCCCGGCGCCGCGCCCATGTAGTCGAGCACCTCGAAGAGGTTGCGGCCCATCAGGTTGTAGCTCTCGGGAAAGCCGGACAGCTGTCGGCCGGCGACGAGCCAGGCACCGAGCCCGCGCGCGATGTAGAACGTGCCGAGCGTCGCCACGAAGGCCGGCAGGCCGAAGCGCACCGTCAGCGCGCCGTTGACCACGCCGCACAGCGTGCCGCCCAGGATCGCGACGACCACCGCGACCGCGGGGTCCGCGCCGAACTCCTTCATCAGGAATGCGGCGATGGCGCCGGAGAAGGCGAGCACGGATCCGACCGAGAGATCGACGTCGCCGTTGGCGATGACGTAGGTCAGCCCGATGGAAACGAGCGCGATCTCGGTGAAGGCGAGGAGAAGGTTGAACGAGTTGTCGAGGGAGCCCCAGAAATCGGGCCTCAGCGCGAAACCGACGGCCCACAGCGCGACGGCCAGCATGATCGCCGCCGCGTCGCGCCGTGCGAGGAAGGCGCGCAGCCCGGTCGCGCCCATGCCGCGCGCATCGGTGGCGGCGCCGCGGGTCTGCGCGCCGACGATGGCCGCCTCGCCCCGGTCCGCCGCCGGCGGCGCCGGCCGGCCGCGCAGCCGCGCCCACACCCGGGCGGCGCCGCCGCCCTTGATCGCCCAGGGCTCGATCAGCACGGCGCCGAGCAGGATGAGGCCGAGGAAGGCCGGCACCGCGCCCGGCGGGAGCTGCGCATAGGCCTGGACTTCCATCTTGATGCCGGCGACGTCGACGATGCGCACGATCGGCACGCCCTCGCGCAGCACCTTGTCGATGAGCACGACGAGAGCCGCGCCCATGCACGCGCCGATGACGCGGCCGCGACCGCCTGCGATCGACGCGCCGCCGACGATGACGGCGGCGATGACGATCAGCTCGGCGCCCTGCCCGTACTGGGAGGTGATGCCCTTGTCCTGGGCGACGTTCATCAGCCCGGCGAGCGTCGCGGTGAGGGCCGAGAACAGGTAGGCGCGCATGCGGACCCATTTCGCCGGGATGCCGGCGTAGGACGCGGCCTGCTCGTTGCCGCCGACGGCATAGGTCTCGTAGCCGGTGCGCGTCTTGGCGAGCAGCACGGCGCCGAGCACCATCATGGCGAGGAAGATCAGGATCTGGTTGTTGAAGCCGAGCGCGTTGGTCTCGCCCATGGCGAAGAACCACGGATCCTGCACCGACTTGCGCTCGTAGGCGATGGTCTTGCCGCCGGTGAGGCCGAGCACGAGGCCGCGGCCGATGAAGAGCATCGTCAGGGTCGCGATGAAGGCGGGCACCTTCAGCCGCGTCACCAGCAGGCCGTTGACCAGCCCGACGCCGAGTCCCGTCAGGACCGCCGCGAAGACCGCCCAGCCGATGCCGAGATCGAGGTGCGACGGCGCGTAGAAAATGGAGAAGACCGTCGCGACCAGGCCCAGGATCGAGCCGACCGACAGGTCGAGTTCCTTGTTGACGATGACGAAGGTCATGCCGACCGCCATCACGCCGAAGCGCGCGGTATCGCGCAGCACGGCGGAGAAGGCGTCGGTCGTGCCGAAGAAGCCGGGGTTGATGTAGACCCCGATCAGGTAGAGCACCACCATGAACACCAGCAGCCCGACCTCCCAGCCACCGACGAGCTGGAGCGGCAGGCGGGCGGGGACGGGCTGGCGCGCGGGGGACGCGTCGAGACTGGTCATGGGGCCTTCGGCGCTTCAGGCCCCGCCGGACGGCCATGCCCGGACGCTGGGTCCGGGCATGGCGTCGCGACGGTCGCCGGGATCGTGGATGGCCGGGACGGACCCGGCCATGACGAAGGGCTTGCGGACGGCGCTCAGTTCTCGAAGCGCTTGCCGATCTTGTCGACGTTCTCCTTCGTCACGAGCTGGGCGCGCGTGTCGACATTGGCGGCGGACACGCCACGGTCGATCTGGAGATAGAGCTGCGCCACCGGCCAGAAGCCCTGGATGAAGGGCTGCTGGCCGAGCGAGCCGGTCAGCGCGCCGGTGCGGATCTGCTCCTGCTGCTTCGGACCGAGGTCGAAGCCGAAGGCGCAGATCTGGCCGTTCTTCTTGAGCTGGCTGATGGCGTCGCCGAGGGCCGGCGTCACGAAGCCGTTGGCCGCGAAGGCGCCGACCACGTCCTTGCGGCTCTCGATCAGCGTCACGACCGAGTTGACGATGTTGTCCTTGTCCACGTCGATGCCGATGTTCTGCGGGCCGGCGTCGACCTTGAAGTCCTTGAGGCGACCGGCCGCGTTCAGCGACTTCACGGCTGCCTGGAAGGCGGCGGTGATGCGGTTGTTCACCTCGACGTTGCCGAGCGTCGTCGTGTTCGGGAAGATGATCGTCCCGCCCTTGACGTTGTTCTTGATCAGGCACTGGACCAGCGCCTCGCCGCCGATCGCGGCCGCCGAGGCGTCCTGGCCGGTGTGCGAGATCGAGGACCGGTTGAGCAGGTTGCCGTCGAACGAGTTCGTCGTCGCCACCGGGATGCCGCGCTCGGTGAGCTTCTTGATCATGTCGTTGTAGGCGCCCGACTGGGGCGTCGTCATGATCACGCCGTCGATGGTCGGATCCTGGATGATCTGGTTCAGGATCGCGATCTGGCGCGGGATGTCGTCGACCGGGGCCTCGGAGCCCAGCATGATCAGGTTGACGCCGAACGCCTTGGCCGCCACCTGCGCGCCGACATAGGTCGGGTCGAAGAAGCCGTTGCCGGCCGT
>CAZJCW010000346.1:0-3963 GCA_964544365.1 uncultured Alsobacter sp. | reverse complement strand
GATGTCGTGTACGACGCCAATGGCAGCGCCAAGACGTCGAAGTCCTGGTCCGTCACCGGCGGCCTCCTGCACTACTGGACGCCGACGGTCCGCCAGGGTGTCTTCGCGGCGTATGGCGCTCTCGACCAGTTCGGCCCGCTGTACGACACCGCCGCCTTCTCGATCGGCACCAACGTCATCTGGTCGCCCGTGAAGAACCTCGATATCGGCGCGGAGATCGTCTACGCGAAGATGACCCAGACCCCTCGCAGCCTCCTGCCGCTCGCGCCGGGCAGTTCCGAGGACAACTGGGCCGGCCGTATCCGCTTCGAGCGCGATTTCTGATCGACGGCGACCGCATCACGAAGAAGCCCCGGCCTGTCCGGGGCTTTTTTGTTGGCGAGCCTGCGCGCGATGCTCAGGTGGCAGCGGCAGTGGGGCTTTCGGCGGGTTCCTCCCGGTCCCGGCCAGCGGCCTTCGTCTCGACGCCGTCTTCCACATGCGCCACGAAGGACAGGATGCGCGCTATGGTCGGCGCGTCCCGAAGAAGCGGCGCGTGGCCCTGGCCCGGCACCGTCAGGGTCTCCAGACGGGGGTGCGCTGCCGCCATCGCCTCGAGCGTCGCCGGGCTCAGCAGGTCGGAGTTCTCGCCCCGGATCGCCAGCACCGGTACGCCCGCCAGCGCCTTGAAATAGGGCCAGATCGGCGGCAGCGGCGCTTCCAGGTCCAGCGCGGCGAGGCCGCGGAACAGGTTCGTGTCGTAGCTCGGAACGAGCCGGTCGTTCGTCTCGGTCCAGGAACCGCGCGCCAGGGCGAGCCAGTCCTCGTCCGACAGGCCTGGAAAGCGTGCGTCGGAGATGCGGCGCAGGATGTCCACCGCCTCGTCCATGCTGCGCGGCGGCGGCAGCTTGCCGACATAGGACCGGATCCGGATCAGGCCCTGCGCGTCGATGACGGGCCCGATGTCGTTGAGAACAACGCCCTTGAGCAGTCCGGGCCGCGCCGCGGCGAGCCCCATGGCGATGAGTCCGCCGCGCGAAGTCCCGACGACGATGCCGTGGGCGACGCCGAGCGCCGCCAGCTGGTCCATGACGTCGGCGACCTCGATCCTCGGCTCGTAGTTCCGCCAGTCCCTGTCGTGGTCGGAAAGGCCACGGCCCCTCAGGTCAATGGAGACCACGCGCCGGGGGCGGTGCCTGTGCCGCGACAGCGCCATCGCAAGATCATGGAAGTCGATGGCGTTGCGCGTCAGTCCCGCCAGGCAGACGATGGGCAACCGCCGCGAAGACCGCTCGCCGTAGTCGCGGGCGTGGAGCTTCAGGCCGTCCTGCGAGGTGGTGAAGACGCTGCGGAAATCGTCCATCGATGGCCCCTCCGGGGCCGGGCACGGCCCCGCTCGTCTCTATCGCATCGGCGTCGATGGCGGAATCCCGAACCCTTTCACCGCGCCGCGTCGCGTTTCGGCGCGGCGCCGCGTTGCAGGTCGGCGTCGATCAGCAGCCCACCGTCCTGTCCGAGGCGGGAGCGGTACACCTGCAGGTTCTCGAGCACGCGCTGCACGTAGTTGCGTGTCTCGTAGAACGGGATCCGCTCGACCCAGTCGATGGCATCGACAGCAGATTGCCGCGGATCGCCATAGGCTTCGATCCACTTCTTCACGTTGCCCGATCCGGCGTTGTAGGAGGCGATGGTCAGGATGTAGGAGCCGCGCCACTCGCCGACGAGGTCGGTGAGGTGGGACGCGCCGAGGCGGGCGTTGTAGGCGGGGTCGGTGGTCAGGCGCTCGAGCGCGAAGTCGAGGCCGGCCCGGCTGGCGGTCGTGCGCGCCGTCGCCGGCATGAGCTGCATCAGGCCGCGCGCGCCCGCGGAAGATACCGCCGCCGGGTCGAAGGCGCTTTCCTGACGGGCGATGGCAAAGACGAGCGGCATTTCCACGCCGTCCGGCGGGAGCGTCCCGGCCGGGACGCCGCCGACCGGGAAGGCGTGGTTGTCCAGCGGAAGGCCACGCTGCACGGCAGCCTTTCCGGCCGCCAGCACGCCGCGCATGTCTCCGGCCGCTGCGGCATGATCGGCCGCCGCGGCGATGGCGCCGGCGTCGTCGCCGCGCTGCGCCAGGTCCATGAGGAGAGGCGCTGCAAGGTCGCGGGCGCCGGCGGCGTACAGCAGGCGCACGGCGTCGAGCCCGGGTGCGTCCGGCGCGACATCCGTATCGGCGCGGCGGACCGGAATGTCGCGCAGCCCCATCCGGGCGCGCGCAAGTTGTCCGTAATATGTGGCCGAATGCCCAGCCGCACGTTCATAGTGCGGAGCGGATGGCTCCCCCGCGGCTTCGGCGGCGCGTCCCTGCCAGTAGGCCGCACGGCTGATCGAGATGGGGGTCGTGGCTTCGGATGAGGCCGCCGCGAAATGGCCGGCCGCCTCTGCGGGCCTCGCCAGGAAGCGCAGGGCGATCCAACCGGCGTGGAACTCCGCGTCGATCCTGATGGCGCCGGTGGCGGCCTGGAGGCCCGTCACGACCTCGTAAGCGAGCGCCGCTTCGCCCTGGTCGAGAAGCCGGCGAGACAGTGCGCGACGCTCTTCCCACCACGCCTCCGGCGCCACGAGCGCGGCCGCATCCTTCGATACGCCGGCGAGGATCTTCGCCGCCTCGACGCCCTTGTCCTTGCGACGCAGCACCTGGACCCGGGCGAGCACGGCGGAGGGATCGGCCTGGAGCGCCTTCGGCAGCGCGTCGACCAGCTTTTCGGCGTCGCCCTGCGCGCGCTCAGCGGCGATGCGGGCGCGGGTGATCCGTGCCACGTCGTCGCCCGCGCGCTGCGCCACGCGCTGCGCATCCGTCCAATCCTCGCGGGCAAGGAAGCGTTCGGTGCGAAGCCGATGGTCGAGCGGGGTCAGCAGCCGCGGAAAGGCTGCCAGGATGCGCGCTTCCATCTCGGCATTGAAATCGTCGCGCCGCCAGGCTTCGCGGATCATCTCGCCCGCCTCGCGGGCCTTGCCTTCGTCCGAGCGGATCCGTGCCAACGCAAGCCGGCCGAGCGTCGTCTGCGGCGGCTGTTCGGAGAAAAACGCCTTCACGGCGCGCGGCGACGCGCGGTCGCCGATGAGGGCCTCCTCGGCGCGACGGCGCAGGTTCGCCTGCGTCGGAAAGCCCGGATTCTCCTTCATGAACGAGACGATGCGCTCGAAGCCGGCCTGTCGCGGCAGAAGGCGCAAGGCGACCCATTCCGCCAGCACCCGGATCTCGCCGTCGGGCAGGGCGCGGGCCGCCGTGTCGCCGGCCACGAGGTCGCCCTTCCGGTAGAGATCGATCACCGTCCGCAGCATCGCGACCTCCGGTGGCGGGGGCGGAAGCGATTGTCGGTCGGCGAGGGGGCCGGCGGGCGGAGCGAGGTCGGCGCCATCGGGATCGGGGAGGGCGGAGGCGTCGGTCGGAAGCCCGGCCGCCCGGGTCGCCGGCCCGTCGTCCGGCGGGCCGCCCGTGACGATGGTGCCCGTGTGGTCGCCGGAGTGCGCGACGCCGGCCGCGGGTCTGGAGGGGGGCTGCGCCGGCGGTCGCATCGACAGCGACGGGCCTGCGCCGCTGCTCGGGCCGGCGGGCACGGCAAGGAGGCCCGCCTGCCAGAGACCGGCGAGCAGGGCAATCGGCGCCGCAGCCAGCAGAAGGGCTGCGGTGCGGCGCGGTGACGTCCAGCGGGCCATTCGATGTCCGTTCAGGGTTGGCGCGCCCCCTACCCACCCTGCCGGCGCCCGATTGACGGGTCGTTAAGCACGCGTGGGCAACTCGTCGGGTACCAGCACTCCATGTCTGCAATCCGGCAGGAGTAGGGCGGGCGCTGACGCGGGGTCATCGCCAGCCGGGCCTTTCCCGGCGGCGCGCGAGCGTTTAAGGATGAGGCGCGCCGCCGCAGCGGTCGCCAAGCCGACGATGCAGACTGGGACGAGGACACGCCCGATGACGAAGAGCCGCATGTTCAAGGGGTCGAT
>CAZJCW010000345.1:0-3971 GCA_964544365.1 uncultured Alsobacter sp. | reverse complement strand
AAATGATCTTCATGTGGTTCTTCGCGCGAAGCTCGCGCGGCACCGGTCCGAAGATACGGGTTCCGATCGGCTCCTTCTGGTTGTTGATCAGCACGGCCGCGTTGCGGTCGAAGCGGATCACCGAACCATCGGCACGCCGGATGTCCTTTGCGGTGCGCACGACGATCGCCTTCATGACGTCGCCTTTCTTCACGCGCCCGCGCGGAATGGCTTCCTTGACGGAAACCACGATAATGTCGCCAACCCCAGCGTATTTGCGCTTGGAGCCGCCGAGGACCTTGATGCACATCACGCGACGGGCGCCCGAATTGTCGGCGACGTCGAGATTGGTTTGCATCTGGATCATGGCCTTGATCCTTTCTGTGTCTCAGACCGGTTTCCGACGATCTTAGGCTCGCCGGACTTCGCCTGACGGGGATCTGCGTCCCCCGTTTGTGCGCGCTCTCAGAAGCATGTTTTCGCGCCCATGGGAACCCCCACGGGCGCGCCAAACAGCAAGGCCGAGAACTTTATTTTCAGGAAGCGACTGGTTCGTCGACGACGACCCAGGTCTTCAGCTTGGAGATCGGCGCCGCTTCCACGATGCGGACCTCGTCGCCGACCTTGTATTTGTTCGCCTCGTCATGCGCGTGGTAATTCTTCGTCTTGCGCACCGTCTTCTTGAGAAGCGGGTGGGTGAAGCGACGCTCCACCTTGACGACCACGGTCTTGTCCTGCTTGTCGCTGACGACGACGCCCTGCAGAATGCGCTTCGGCATCGAAACCTCCTCAGGCCTTGGCCGCGCCGGCGAGCTTCTGCGCCGCCGCCGTCTTGATCCGCGCGATGTCGCGACGAACTTCGCGGACCCGGGCGACGTTCTCCAGCTGGCCGGTGGCCTTCTGGAAGCGCAGGTTGAACTGCTCCTTCTTCAGCTTCAGGAGTTCGTCCTGAAGCTGATCGCCGGTCATGGCGCGGAGGTCGGACAGCCTCTGCTTTGTCTTCATGGTGTCCTCCTCACTCCACGATGCGCTGAACGAAGCGCGTCTTGATCGGCAGCTTGGCGGCCGCAAGCGTCAGCGCCTCACGCGCGAGGTCGACCGGAACGCCGTCGATCTCGAACATGATGCGGCCAGGCTTGACGCGGCACGCCCAGAACTCCGGAGCGCCCTTGCCCTTGCCCATGCGGACTTCCGCCGGCTTCGACGACACGGGAACATCCGGGAACACGCGAATCCACACGCGTCCGGCGCGCTTCATGTGGCGGGTCAGAGCGCGGCGAGCCGCCTCGATCTGACGCGCCGTCACGCGCTCCGGTTCCATCGCCTTCAGGCCGTACTGGCCGAAGTCGAGATTGGTCCCGCCCTTCGCGGCGCCGGAAATGCGCCCCTTGAACTGCTTGCGGAACTTGGTCTTCTTGGGCTGAAGCATTGTCTTGGCTCCTGATCCCCCGGCTTACGCCGCCTGCTCGCGGCGGCCGCCAGAACGCTGGCCGCCGTCGTCGGCCATGCGCCGGTCCTGGGCCATCGGGTCATGCTCGAGGATCTCACCCTTGAAGATCCAGACCTGGATGCCGCAGGTGCCGTAGGTGGTGAAGGCGGTGGCGGTGCCGTAGTCCACGTCCGCACGCAGCGTATGCAGCGGAACGCGACCCTCACGGTACCACTCGGTACGGGCGATCTCGGCGCCGCCGAGGCGACCCGAGCAGGTGATGCGGATGCCCTCGGCGCCCAGGCGCATCGCCGATTGGACGGCGCGCTTCATGGCGCGGCGGAAAGCCACGCGACGCTCGAGCTGCTGGGCGATCGACTCGGCGACGAGCGTGGAGTCGATCTCCGGCTTGCGCACCTCGATGATGTTGATGACGACCTCGGAGGTGGTCATCTTCGCCACGGTCTTGCGCATCTTCTCGATGTCGGCGCCCTTCTTGCCGATCACCACGCCCGGACGGGCGGAGTAGATCGTCACGCGGCACTTCCGGTGCGGACGCTCGATGACGATCTTGGAGACCGCCGCCTGCTTCAGCAGCTTCATCAGCGCAGCACGGATCTTGATGTCCTCGTGCAGCAGCTGGCCGTATTCGTTCTTCCCCGCGACCCAGCGGCTGTCCCACGTCCGGTTGATGCCGAGGCGCAGGCCGATCGGATTGACCTTCTGACCCATTGTGCCCTCCTCAGGCCTTCGCTTCGACTTCGCGGACGATGATCGTCAGGTTCGAGAAAGGCTTCTCGACCCTGCTGGCCCGTCCGCGGGCACGGGCATGGAACCTCTTCAGCACCAGCGACTTTCCGACGAACGCCTGAGCAACGACGAGATCGTCGACGTCCAGGTCGTGGTTGTTCTCGGCATTCGCGATGGCACTCTCGAGGCACTTGCGCACGTCGATCGCGATCCGCTTCCGCGAGAACTCGAGGTCGGCGAGAGCCGTCGAAACCTTCTTGCCGCGGATCAGGCCGGCGACGAGGTTCAGCTTCTGGGGCGACACGCGCAACATGCGCGCGACCGCCTTGGCCTCGTTGTCCGCAAGCGCGCGGGGGGTGGCAGCCTTACCCATGGCTCACTTCCTCTTGGCCTTCTTGTCCGCCGCGTGCCCGTAGAAAGTACGGGTCGGAGCGAACTCGCCGAACTTGTGGCCGACCATCTCTTCCGAGACGGAGACCGGGATATGCTTCTGGCCGTTGTAGACGCCGAAGGTGAGGCCCACGAACTGCGGCAGGATCGTGGAACGACGGCTCCAGATCTTGATCACTTCGGAGCGGGTCGACGCACGCGCGGCATCCGCCTTCTTGAGGAGGTAGCCGTCGACGAACGGGCCCTTCCAAACGGAACGAGTCATCGTGGACCCCCTTACTTCTTCTTGCGGGCGTGGCGCGAGGACACGATGAACGTATCCGTACGCTTGTTCGAACGCGTCTTCTTGCCCTTCGTCGGCTTGCCCCACGGCGTAACCGGGTGGCGGCCGCCGGAGGTGCGGCCTTCGCCGCCGCCGTGCGGATGGTCGATCGGGTTCATCGTCACGCCGCGGTTGTGCGGACGACGGCCGAGCCAGCGCTGGCGACCGGCCTTGCCGATCGAGGTGTTCATGTGGTCGGGGTTCGACACCGCGCCCACCGTCGCGAAGCAGCCGCCGTGAACCAGGCGCTGCTCGCCCGAGTTGAGGCGCAGGATCACGTAACCCTGGTCGCGACCGACGATCTGCGCGTAGGTCCCGGCCGAACGGGCGATGGCCCCGCCCTTCCCGATCTTCATTTCCACGTTGTGCACGATCGTGCCCACCGGGATGTTGCCGATCGGCATGGCATTGCCCGGCTTGATGTCAGCCGTCTCGCCGGCCACGACCTCGTCGCCAACGCTGAGGCGCTGCGGGGCGAGGATGTAGGACAGCGTGCCGTCGGCGAACTTCAGCAGCGCAATGAAGGCGGTGCGGTTCGGATCGTACTCGATCCGCTCGACCTTGGCCGCCTCGCCGAGCTTCTCGCGACGCTTGAAGTCGACGATGCGGTAGGTCTGCTTGTGACCGCCGCCCCGGAAGCGGACGGTGATCCGGCCGTTGTTGTTGCGGCCGCCCGACGAGGACTTGCCCTCGGTCAGCGCCTTGACCGGCTTGCCCTTGTAGAGCTCGCTGCGGTCGACGATGACGAGCTGGCGCAGGCTCGGCGTGATCGGCTTGAAGGTCTTGAGTGCCATGGTCCTGATCCTGCCGCTCTCAGAGACCCGTCGTGACGTCGATCGACTGGCCCTCGGCGAGGGTCACGATCGCCTTCTTCACGTCGGACTGACGGCCCACCGTGCCCTTGAAACGCTTGACCTTGCCCTTGCGGACAAGCGTGTTGACGCTCTCGACCTTGACTTCGAAGAGCTTCTCCACGGCCGCCTTGATCTGCGGCTTGGTCGCGTCCTTGCGGACCTTGAAGACCACTTTGTTTTGCTCGGACGCCGTCGTCGCCTTTTCGGTGACGATCGGGCCGAGGATGACGTCGTAGTGACGCGGATC
>CAZJCW010000344.1:0-3982 GCA_964544365.1 uncultured Alsobacter sp. | reverse complement strand
ATGCCGGTGGGATGGAACTGCACGAACTCCATGTCCTGCAGCGGAAGTCCGGCGCGCAGCACCATGGCGTTGCCGTCGCCGGTGCAGGTGTGCGCCGACGTCGCCGAGAAATAGGCGCGGCCGTAGCCGCCCGTCGCCAGGATGACCATGTGCGAGCGGAAGCGGTGGATCGTGCCGTCGTCCATCTTCAGCGCGACGACGCCGCGGCAGCGCCCCGCCTCGTCCATGATGAGGTCGATGGCGAAGTACTCGATGAAGAACTCGGTCTGGTTGCGCAGCGCCTGACCGTAGAGCGTGTGCAGGATGGCGTGGCCCGTCCGGTCGGCGGCGGCGCAGGTGCGCTGAGCGGTGCCCTTGCCGTAGTCCGTCGTCATGCCGCCGAACGGCCGCTGGTAGATCTTGCCCTCTTCGGTGCGCGAGAAGGGAACGCCCCAGTGCTCCAGCTCGTAAACGGCGGCCGGCGCGTTACGGCACAGATACTCGATGGCGTCTTGGTCGCCGAGCCAGTCGGAGCCCTTGACGGTGTCGTACATGTGCCAGCGCCAGTCGTCCGGCCCCATGTTGCCGAGAGCGGCCGAGATGCCGCCCTGCGCCGCCACGGTGTGCGAGCGGGTGGGGAACACCTTCGAGATGCACGCGGTGCGCAGGCCGGCCTGCGAGCAGCCCACCGTCGCGCGCAGCCCCGCGCCGCCGGCGCCCACCACAACGACGTCGAAGGTGTGGTCGGTGATCGGGTAGGCCGTGCCGTTCGCCGCCGGTGCGGCCGAACCGTTGCTCTTGGAGGCAGCCATGGTCAGGCTCCGAAGCTCAGCTTGAGAATGGCGAACGCGCAGGCGACGCCCACGCCGATCGCGAAGAAGGTGTTCAGCGCCAGAAGCAGGATCTTCGGCAGCTCCTCGTGGACATAGTCCTCGATGATGACCTGCATCCCGATCCGCATGTGCACGATACCGGTTACGACGAAGAGCAGCAGGAGGATGGCCACCAGGGGGTGCGACACGGTCGCCACCACGTCGGCGTGGCCCTTGCCGACGATCGACAGCAGCACGATGACGAAGGCGATCGTCAGCGGGATCTGCGCCAGCGCCGTGATGCGCTGCTTCCAGAAATGGTCCGTGCCGCTGCCGGCCGAGCCGAGGCCGCGCACGCGCTTCAGGGGCGTTGTGAGGGAGGAGCGGTTGGATTCGGCCATCTCGTGATCCTCAGCGCACCGCGTAGGCCACGATCCACAGCAGGACCGTGAGGACGATCGACCCGCCCAGGGTCAGCTTGGCGAGCAGCTCGCGCTCGACCGCGCCGAAGCCGCGTCCGGTGTCCCAGATGAGGTGGCGGATGCCGCCGAGCATGTGGTGCAGAAGCGCCCATGTGTAGCCGAACAGCACGATCCGGCCGAGGAAGGAGCCGAGCACCGCCTGCATGGTGCCAAAGCTCGCCTGTCCGGACGCCGCGGCGATCAGCCAGGCCGCCAGGATGAGCGTGCCGACATAGAGCGCCGCGCCGGTGATGCGATGGACGATGGACATCGTCATCGTCAGCATCGGGCGGTAAATCTGGATATGGGGGGAGAGCGGACGCTCGATCCGGAGCCTGGAGTCGGCCATCGCCTTCTCTTTCCGTAGGAAACAGGGGCCGGCGCTGTGCGACCGGCGAGTTTCAGTACCGCGTGTCAGCCTCCACTGCAATGCGGTAGGATACTGGACATTCGACGGATTCGGGCCGATTTCCGCATGGCTGGACACCCCAAGCACGCGCCTAAAGGCCTGGAAGCGCCTGTGGAACAGGCCTTGCCGCGCGTCGGGCATGGCCGCGAGCGCGCGCCCAGGCTCTCCGCGACCGAACGCCGCGAGGGTATCGTGATGCAGGCGGCGGCGTTTTTCGCCGAGCACGGGTTCGCCGGGACGACCCGCGCGCTGGCCGACACGATCGGCATCCGGCAGGCCCTGCTCTACCGCTATTTCCCGTCGAAGGACGCGCTGGTCGACGCGGTGTTCCAGCGCATCTTCGCCTCGCGCTGGACGGAGGACTTCGGCCCGATCTTCGCCGACCGGGGGCGTCCGCTGGAGGATCGGCTGGCCGAAGTCTACCGCCTCTACGCCGAGCAGGACGAGGGACTGGCGGTGCGGCTCTTCGTGCGCGCCGCGCTGGACCGGCACCCCGTCCCGCCGTCCCGCGGCGCGACGCTGACGAGCCGGATCGTCGAACCGCTGGTGTCGGAGCTGCGGCACGAATGCCGCCTGCCCGGCCTCGACCGGCTGCCGATGACGCAGGGGGAGCGCGAACTGGTGATGCTGATGCACGGGGCGGTCATGTTCCACGCCATCCGCGAGCATGTGTACCGCGCGCCGATCCCCGACGACCGCGAGGCCGTGCTGGCGCTGTACGCGCGCACCTTCCTCGCCGGCGCCCGCGAGACGATGCGCGGCATGCACCGCGCCCGCCTCGGCGCCCCGTCGCGCCAACGACTTCCGTCGCGGCTGGCCTGACCCGACCCGCATCGAGCCGGAGTTCTCTCGGATCCGGTGCCTGCCACCCGGCACGCCGGGTGCCTCCGCATCGTTCCGGTTCGCCCCGCAGCGCACGCACCCGAGGCGCGCGAGGGCGGCGCTCGACCGGGAATTCGATTCGGAGGCGAAGTGATCGGAGAATCATTCGGAGGAAAGGAGTCACTTTGCAGGGACTCCTGTTGGTCAGCCGACCACTTCTGATCCGCTCGGCGGCGTCCCGGCCGGTGGACGTCCCTGCCGCCGCAAGCCCCCTCGCCCGGCCCGCCGGTTGCCCGGAGCATGCTTTGCCGGCGTGAAAGCGGCTTTCGCGCCCGCATTTCCAGGATCGCCGGGCGAAGCACGGCACTGTACGCCGCGAGTGCCCTGCTCTCGCTGCGGGAGACGGCGCCCAAAGGGGCGGATGGAGGGGCCGTGCCATCGCCGCTGCCGGCCTCGGATCGGCAGTGATCAAGGAATCATTTCAGCCGTTCGAGTCTGTTCAGAGGCACTTGGAGTGGTCACGCGACCAACAGCGACGGCGATCGAACCTCCGGCCGGACACCTCCGCCCCTTGCGGGAGCGGGCACACCGCCGGCGGTGAAGGATCAACCGCGCGCGGCGCGGCGTTGCCGTTTCCAGGCTCCGTGCGCGGCGGTCAGGCGGACGGCGGCGAGCGTCGCGGCAGCACCGGCGACCCTGGCATACTCGCCGTCGAGTTCCGCCATGGCGAGGGCGTGGACCGCCTGGGCCGGCCAGGTGCGGCCATTGCGGTCCCGCACGTCGACCGACCAGCACGCGTCCTCGACGACGAAGACCCGGTAGCCGAGGCATCCGGCATGGCGCACCGTCGTCGCGACGGAGTTGTGGGAGAGAACACCGCAGATCACCAGCGTCGTGTGCCCGCCGTCCTCCAGCACGCCCTCGAGATCCGTGCCGACGAAGGCGCTGCCGCTGGACTTCGCGATGACGGGCTCATGGGCGAGCGGCGTCGCTTCCGCCTTGAAGGCATGCAGCGGCTGGCCGGGGCGGTAGGGCGAGCGCGGCTCGACGGAATCGTGGCGGACGTGGACGACCGGCCAGCCGGCCTCGCGCCACCCTGCCAGAAGCGCCGCGACGATGGCCTCCGCATCGGGATTGTTGCGCGGCCCCCAGACCGGGTCGTCGATCGCCAGCTGCATGTCGATGACGAGCAGGACCGTGTCGGGCGGGAGGCGCATCGCTCGTCTCCGGTTGGTCCGCGGGCGTCGCGGACCCGCTGCCTCACAGGGGCAGCAGCAGCCACAGGTCGAGGTCGAGGATCACCGTCGGATCGTACTCCTCGCCGGTCTTCAGGGGAAAGCCCGCGCAGGGCATGTCGCGCGTGGCGACGAGGCGCACGCGCAGCGCGCCGACGTCGTCCCGCCCCGTGAGCGACTGCTTGTCGAGGAGTTCGCTCCACGCGTGCACCGTGCCGCCGGCGAACAGGGGCGCCACGTGGCGCCCGCCATTGATGGCGGCGA
>CAZJCW010000343.1:0-3987 GCA_964544365.1 uncultured Alsobacter sp. | reverse complement strand
GAGGTCGGCCGGCAGCGCGATGCCGTCGCGGCGGGCCGCCTCGCGCAGGGCCAGCCGGCGTGCACCCGAGAGCCGCGCGCCGTCCTGTCCCTCGATGGCGGCGGCGAGCGCGGTCATGCGGGGCCCGAAGCCGGGACCGGAGCGGCCGAATGCGGCCGGGTCGATCGCGAGGATCAGCTGGCCGGTGCGCGGCGGGCCGCCCTTGTCGTCGAGGAAGGAACTCGCCTCGAACGCGAAGTGCGTTCCCACCAGCGCGGCGGCCAGCACCTCCACCATGAAGGCCAGCGCCGCGCCCTTGGCGTCACCCATGGCGACCATGGTGCCCGCCAAAGCGGCTGCGGCATCGGTGGTGGGATGTCCGTCCGGATCGAGCGCCCAGCCCTCCGGAATCGGTTCGCCCTTCTGCTTGGCGGCGACGATGTTGCCGCGCGCCACCTTCGACAGGGCGAGGTCCACCACCGCCGGCGCCCGCCCCGGTATGGGGGCGGCGAAGGCGATGGGATTGGTCCCGAAGACGGCCTTGCTTCCGCCCCACGGGGCAATGGCCTCCGGCGTGTTGGCGAACAGCAGGGCGACGAGGCCCGCGTCGGCGAGGCGCTCCACGTGCAGGCCGGCCGCGCCGCAATGGTTGGAGCGGGTGATCGGGGCGGCGGCGATGCCCTGCGCGTGGGCAACAGCCGGCAGTTCGGCGACGGCGAGGTCGATGGCCGGATAGGCAAAGCCGTCCGCCGCGTCGATCGCCAGCACGGCGGGCCGGGGGCGGGACGCAACCGGGACGGCCTTTCCGTCGATCTTGCCGGCCTTCAGCATGCCCAGATAGGTCGGGATGCGGGACAGGCCGTGACCCTTGAGCCCGTCCGCCTCGGCGCCCACCAGGCCGCGGGCCACGGACCGGGCGGTCGTTGGCAAGGCTCCCCCAGCTTCGAACAGGCGGGCGACCCAGTCTTCGGCGCGGTCGAGAGGGGTCTTGCTCATCGGTTCAACCCTTCCTGGCGTCCAGCACGCGCAGGACGTTCTGCGCGGTCACGGACGACACGCGGACATTGGATTCGGCCGTCACGCCCGCGATGTGGGGCGTCAGCAGCAGGTTGGGGCAGTCGACGAACGCGTATCCGTCGTCGGCCGACAACGGTTCGACCTCGAACACGTCGAGCGCCGCGCCGCCGAGCGTGCCGGCCTTCAGGGCGGCGGCGAGGGCCTGCTCGTCGACGACACCACCGCGCGCCGCATTGATGAGGATGGCGTCGTTCTTCATCAGGTCGAGCGCCATGACGTCGATCATGCCGCGGGTATCCTCGGTGAGCGGCACGTGCAGGCTGACCACGTCGGACGTCGTCATCAGCATGTCCAGCGACACGGGGGCGACGCCGTGGGCGGCCCAGGCGGGATCGCCGTCGTCGAGGAAGGGGTCATGGGCGATCACCGTGACGCCGAGCGCGATGGCGCGACGGGCGGTTTCCCGGGCGATGGCGCCGAAGCCGATCAGGCCCATCGTCTTGCCGGAGATCTCGCGACCGTTGATCAGCGCGTTGCGCGGCCAGCGGCCGTCCATCACGAGCGGCGTCGAGCGATAGGCGCCGCGCAGCAGCATCATCGCCGTGGTGATCACGTATTCGGCGACCGAGACGTCATTGGCGCCGCTGGCCGGCATCACTTCGATCCCCCGGGACCGGCAGGCGGAGACATCGATGTTGTCCAGGCCCACGCCGAGCCGTCCCACGGCCTCGAGCTTCGTGCATGCCGCGAGCAGGTCGCCGCGGACCTGCGTCCGGTTGCGGACGATGAGGGCACGGCACTCCCGGGCCGCGGCCAGCAGGTCGGCGGGACGATCGACGAGGGCGGCGTCGTAGAGCGTGTCGTAGCGCGCCTTCAGCGTCGCGACGGCGTCCTCGTCCATGAATTCGGTGATCACGATGTCGGCCATGGGGTCCTCGTTCTCGATCCGCGTTGCCGCCGGGCGCGGGCGCGGGAGCCCGGCATCCAGCCTACACGATGGACGGTCAGCGCAGCAGCAGGAGACCTGCGATGCTGACCGCCAGGATGACGACGGTGGTGGCGCATACGATGGCGACATGGCGCCAGCCGACGCGGGCGATTGCCGAGACCGAGGTGCCGAGGCCGAGCGCGGCGATGGCCACCAGCAGTCCCCAGCGGGACGCCTCGCCGACGACCGCCCGGACCGGGGCGGGCACCAGGCCCGTGCTGTTCACCAGCACCAGCACCAGGAAGACGATGGCGAAGAGCGGCACCGGCACCTTCGCCTTGTCTGCGCCGCCGCCGCGGCTGGCGAACCACCAGCCGATGCCCAGCACCACGGGAAGCAGCAGGAACACGCGAAACAGCTTCACGATGACCGCGGCGTTTCCGGACGTATCGGAAACGGAGTAGCCGGCGCCGACCACCTGCGCGACGTCATGGATGCTGGCGCCGAACAGGATGCCGAGCGTCCTGTCGTCGAAGCCGAAGAGCGGTCCGAACGAGGGGTAGGCCACCATCGCCAGGGTCGACAGGGCGTTCACGGCCACGACGACGAACACCGTGTCGGCGTCGCGCGACCGGGACGGCGGCAGGACCGTGGCGGTCGCGAGGGCGGCCGACGCGCCGCAAACCGCCGTCGCGCCGCCGGCCAGCGCGCCATAGGCATCGTCGCGCCCCAGCAGGCGCGCGAACAGGACGCCCGACACGACCGTGAGCGCCATCGCGACGACGACGAGAATGACGGTGCCGAAGCCGAGCGCGACGATGTCGCCCAGCGCGATCCGGAGGCCCAGCAGCGCGATGGCGACGCGCAGCAGCTTCTTCACGCAGAAGGTCATGCCCACTTCGTAGCGCGGGCGCGCGGCGAAGCCGTGCAGCGCCATGCCGATGAACAGCGCGATGACGACGGCCGGGATCGCGACGGCGCGGCCGGTGACGGCCCCCACGATGGCCCCCGTCAACGGCTCGGCGAGCACGGATACGATGGCCACGGCGGCAGACAGCGCAAAACCCGGCGCGATGCGCCGGGCGAGCGTGATCATCTGGCCGCGGCGGTCGGCTGCGGCCGCCTCCGGAGAGGCGGCGGAAGACGCTGGATCCGGCATCGAGCCTTTCCCGGGCAGGCCTCGGCGGCCTGGGCTTCTACAGTGTGCACCGGCGGCCGCGCCCGGCGAAGTCCCGGTGCGCGCCGCCGTGCGTCGCGGTCGTGCGGGAGGCGGCCCGTCGGCCGCGCCCCATGACGTCGGTATGGCATGCGCCACGCCGGCCTGCGAGGAGCCGGTTAGCCCGCCTCGCGCAGGACCGGCGGGAGCGCCGGCCGCCGCGGCGCCTAGGCGCTGCGGTAGAGCTTCGTCATCACGAACTCGCGGTGTCCCAGCGCCTCGGCGGCCGTGAGGCGGCCGTTGGCGGTGCGCGCGATCATGTCGATCAACGCGTCGCCGGCCTGGGAAATCGTGATCTCGCGACGCAGGATGCCCGAGACGTCGACATCGATGTGCTCGCCCATCGTGCGGATCGTCTTCGGGTTGCCGGAAATCTTGATCACCGGGACGATGGGGTTGCCGATGACGTTGCCCTGCCCGGTCGGGAAGGTGTGGATGACGTAGCCGCCCGCCGCCATCAGGGTCACGCACTCGGCCGCGGCCGAGGAGGTGTCCATGTAGTACAGGCCAGGCCCCGCCTTCGGCGCCTCGGCCGGCTCGAGGATCTCGATGAACTTCGACTCGCGGCCGATCTTCTCGAGATTGCCGAGCGCCTTCTCCTCGATGGTCGTCAGCCCTCCGGCGATGTTGCCCTTGGTCGGCTGGCTGTCGGAGAGGTCGTCCGTCTTGTGCGCCTCGATGACGTCGTCCTGGTAGGACTTCCACATCTTGGACCAGCGCTCGCCCAGCTCCGGCGTCGCCGCGCGGGCCTTGCACAGGTGCTCGGCGCCGGTGATCTCGGAGGTCTCGCCGAACACGCCGTGGATGCCCTTGGGCAGGAGCTTGTCGTCCATGTTGCCGACCGTCG
>CAZJCW010000342.1:0-3991 GCA_964544365.1 uncultured Alsobacter sp. | reverse complement strand
AGGTCGGCCGGCGTCTTGACTTCCTTGCGGAACCAGCCGCCCATCTGCGTGCCGGTGTTGCCGCCGGGCAGGGAGAAGATGTTGTACTTCTTGTAGAACTCGTTGAGCATGTCCTGACCGCCGCCATGGTAGAACCAGGCGTTCTCCTGGCGGGAGTTCAGGCCGAACGGCACGGCGGTGCCGAAGGCAAAGGTCGGATCCTTGCCGACGTAATAGTACGACGCCGTGTGGCAGCACTCGACAGTGCCGTTCTGGACGGCGTCGGCGGCCTGCAGGCCGGGGACGATTTCACCGGCGGCGAAGACCTGGATCTGGAACTTGCCGTCCGTGGCCTCGCTGACGAGCTTGCTGAACACTTCGGCCGCGCCGAAGATCGTGTCGAGCGACTTGGGGAAGCTGGACGTCAGCCGCCACTTCACTTCGGGCATCGACTGGGCGACCGCGGGGCTGGCGACGGCGCCGGCGGCGAGACCTGCACCGGCAACCTTGATAAACTGACGACGCTTCATGGATTGGGATCCTCCCACATGTGAACTGGCACGGCGTCCTTATGCGCTCGACGCGGACGTCCGTCCTGCATTCCGCATAGCACAGCGGGAGTTATCAGCGGAACATCCTATTTCAAGGGCTGACGCCTGATTTTTGAGCGGGAGTTGCTGAATTATTCCCAGAAAGAGGTCCGGAGCCTGCCGTCTCGGACTGATTATACCGGCCTGCACGCCGGGATGCCGCCGGGGCCCGGCTCCGTGCCGGTCCCGGGACGGGCGCGTCGCGGGGTGTACTACCCGCGCGTCCGGACAGCCCGGATCATGAAGTTGTCGTAGGTATACTCCGCCACCTGCCACCACAGGTACGCATCGCCACGGAACGCCGTCATGGCGGCCACCGCCTTGCGGAACGGTTCGTTGCGCGAGCCGATCTCGGCATACAGTTCCGTGGCCGCCTTGTAGCAGGCCTCCAGGATCTCCGGCGGGAAGGGTCGCAGCATCGCGCCGGCCAGCATCAGCCGGCGCAGCGCCGCCGTGTTCTGCACGTCGTAGCGCGCCTGCATCCACGTGTTGGCATAGGTCGACGCATTCAGGATCGCCGCCTGGTAGGGTTTCGGCAGGGCGTCGAACTTCTCCTTGTTGAAGAAGGCATGCACGCTCGGCCCGCCGTCCCACCAGCCGGGGTAGTAGTAGAAGGGGGCGGCCTTCGCGAGGCCCAGCTTCTCGTCGTCGTAGGGGCCGACCCACTCGGCGGCGTCGATGGTGCCCTTCTCCAGGGCCGGCAGGATCTCGCTGCGCGCGGTCTGCTGCGGCACGACGCCGAGCTTGGCCAGCACCTGTCCGGCAAGCCCGCCGATGCGGACCCGCAGGCCCGTGAGGTCTGCGGTGGTCTTCACCTCCTTGCGGAACCAGCCGCCCATCTGCGCGCCCGTGTTGCCGCAAGGGAAGGCGACGACGTTGTGGCTCTTGAACAGGTCGTTGAAAAGCTCCGTGCCGCCGCCCTGGTAGAGCCAGGCGTTCTGTTGCCGCGCATTGAGGCCGAAGGGGACGGCCGTCGCGACCGCGAAGGTCGGGTCCTTGCCGACATGGTAGGCCGCGAAGGTGTGGCAAGCCTCGACGGTGCCCTTCTGCACCGCGTCGAGGGCGTCCAGCGCGGGCACGATATCGCCGGCCGGCGCCACCTGGATCTGGAATCGCCCATCCGTGAGGTCCGCGACCTGCCGCGCGAAGACCTCTCCCGCGCCGTAGATCGTGTCGAGCGTTCTCGGGAATCCCGACGTCATCCGCCACGTCAGCTCCGGGGCCGCCTGGGCGATCGCCGGGGCGGCCACCGTCGATGCTGCGAGACCGAGGCCGGCGGCCCGGACGAACTCACGACGCTTCATGGGCTGCTCTCCACCCCTGGTGGCAACGGTTCCGCGCGGGCGGCGGGACCGCGTGTCTTTCGTCTCGCATGCGGTCCCGGGTCGAGAAAGGCCAGCAGGATTCAGGCTGTTTCGCGGCCGTCCGTGTCACGTGCGATCCTCATCCCTCGCCTGCGGGAAACTGTCGCGCCGGCCCCGGCCTCGACCGGCCGGTTCGCAAGGCTCCCGCTTTTCCCTGCAGGAGGTTGGCCGGGGATCGACTCGATTCGCAAAGCGTGGTCATCCTTCGCGCCGTCGACGAGCATAGGGAAGAGCGCGCCGTGGCCCTCATCAATTACCTGACAACGATCAGACTGGATTTCGGGGCGCTATCGGCTCTGGGGGAGGATCTCGCGGCGGCCGGCATCACGCGCCCGTTGATCGTCACCGATCACGGCGTCGCCGGGGCCGGGATCCTGGACCGGGTCCGGGCGGCATGGCCGGGCGGGGCCACCGCGCCTGCCTTCCTCGAGACCCCCGGAAATCCCACGGAGGAAGCCGTCGAGGCGGCTCTGGAGGTCTATCGCGCGCAGGGTTGCGACGGCCTTCTGGCTGTCGGCGGCGGGTCGCCGATGGATCTCGCGAAGGGTGTCGCAATCCTGGCCAGCCATCCCGGGCCGCTCCAGACCTACGCTGCCGTGCTCGGCGGCGCCCCCCGGATCACCGCGGCGACCGCGCCGGTGGTCGCCATCCCGACGACGGCGGGAACCGGCAGCGAGGTGGGCCGGGGCGCCGTGATCACCTTCCGCGACGGTCGAAAGCTCGGGCTCCTGTCGCCGCACCTGATCCCGAAGCGGGCCGTGTGCGATCCCGAACTGACGCTCGGCCTGCCACCGCTGCTGACGGCCGCGACCGGCATGGACGCGATCAGCCATTGTATCGAATGCTTCATCTCCCCCGTCGACAATCCCGTCGCGGCGGCCATCGCCATCGACGGGCTGGAGCGGGCCGCCAAGGCCCTGCCGCGGGCCGTCGCCGACGGCAACGACCGCGAGGCGCGTCGCGAGATGATGATCGCTGCCTTCGAAGGCGCGCTCGCCTTCCAGAAGGGCCTCGGCGCGGTGCATGCGCTGTCGCATCCCCTCGGCGCGCTCAAGGAGTTCAAGCTCCACCACGGCACGCTGAACTCCGTCCTGCTGCCGCCCGTCCTTCGGTTCAACGCGCCAGTCGCCGGCGCCAAGTACGACCGCCTGCGCCTCGCCATGGGCCTGCCGGCCGGGGCCGACGTCGTCGATGCGGTCGCCCGGTTCAGTGCCGGTCTCGGCCTGCCCGCCCGCCTCTCGCAGATGGGCGTCCCGCGGCAGGTTCTGCCGGCCATCGCCGATGCGGCCCTGCTCGACCACACGCACGCCACCAACGCGCGTCAGGCGACCCGGGAGGACTACCTGCGGATGCTGGAAGAGGTGTTCTGATCGGGAACGCCAGAGGCGCGGCGTCCCGGGCCGCGCTCACTCGACGACGATCCGGGGTGCCGTCCTCGCCGGCTTGCCGGAAAGCGTCGCCCAGACCTGGCGGGCGATGTCCTTGTAGATGGCGGCGTTCGGACTGTCGGGTTCCGTCGCGACGATCGGCAGTCCGGCGTCGGACTTTTCACGAATTCTCATGGCCAGCGGGATCTCGCCGAGGAACGGCACGCCGAGGCGCGTCGCCTCGTGCCTGGCCCCGCCATGGCCGAAGATGTCCGACCTCTCCCCGCAATGCGGGCAGATGAACGTCGACATGTTCTCCACGATGCCGAGAACGGGAACCTCGACGCGCTTGAACATGGCGATGCCCCGCCGTGCGTCGATCAGCGCAAGATCCTGGGGGGTCGAGACGATCACCGCCCCCGCGAGCGGCACGGCCTGGGCCATGGTGAGCTGCGCGTCCCCCGTCCCGGGCGGCATGTCGACGACCAGCACGTCGAGATCCCCCCAGGCCACCTCCCGCAGCATCTGCTGGATGGCCGACATCACCATCGGCCCGCGCCAGATCATCGCGGTGTCTTCCTCCACGAGGAAACCGATCGACATCACCTTCAGCCCGTAGGCGGACAGGGGCTTCATGATCCTGCCGTCGAGGATCTCCGGCTTCTCGTGCAATGCGAACAGCTTGGGCATG
>CAZJCW010000341.1:0-3992 GCA_964544365.1 uncultured Alsobacter sp. | reverse complement strand
GGAAGACGGCGATCCGTGCGACGTGATCGTCGCCAACACCCGCGCCATCGTGCCCGGCGCGGTGATGTCGGTGCGCCCGGTCGGCGTGCTGCTGATGGAGGACGAGGCCGGCGGCGACGAGAAGATCATCGCCGTTCCTTCCCCGAAGCTGACCCGCCGCTACGAGAAGGTCGAAAACTACACGGATCTTCCGGCCATCACGATCGACCAGGTGAAGCACTTCTTCGAGCACTACAAGGACCTCGAGGCCAACAAGTGGGTCAAGGTCATCCGCTGGGGCGATGCCGAGGAGGCGCGGGCGCTGATCCTGAAGGGGATCGAGCGCTACCAGGCTTCGAAGTCCGGCTGACGCCGCGTCTGCCTTGCCGCTGACGCAAGCGGCAGGCAAACCTTCGGTTTGAGCGAATCGGCGGCAACGGTCGCCGGTACTCCCGTGCCGAGGTTTCTCCGCCATGCCGCGACCGATGATCCGCCGATGGCCCGCCTGGCTGGCGCTTCTCGCCGTGCTGGCCAGCCTGGCCTGGCTTCAGCCCGGACCCGCCGACGCGCAGGTGGTCCCACCGGCCGGGACGATGGGCCCCGCCGGCCCCGCGGCGCAGATCCGTCAGAAGCTCGAGGCGGCGCGGCTCGAACTGGACCAGATCGAGGCCGGCCTCGGCCGGCCCGGCCTCTCCGACAAGGCCCTGCAGCAGCTTCGCCGCAACATCGAGCCGCTGGCCGAGCTGGCCCGCAGCGTCGTGGTCGACCTGTCGCCGCGCGGCGACGCGATCCGGCTGCGCCTCAAGGAGCTCGGTCCCAAGCCGGGGGAAAAGGACCCTCCCGAGGGGGCCGACGTCACCCGGGAGCGCGAGGATCGCCAGGCCTCGCTCGCCGAGGTCGACGAGACGGTCCGCATGGCGCGCACCCTGATCGTGCAGGCCGAGCAGATCGAGAAGTCGATCGCCGACATGCGCCGTTCGCTGTTCACGGACAGGCTCTTCGAGACGTCCGAGAGCATCGTGTCGCCCACGCTGTGGCTGGAGATCGTGCGCGGCCTGCCGCAGGACGCGCGGGCCCTCGGCCTCGTCGCGAGGGACACGATCGATCGCGCCATCGTCCGCCTGACGCCGCGCGGCGCCATCTTCGTCCTGGGCGCGCTGGCGCTGGCCATCATCCTGATCGTCCCCGTGCGCCGCTTCGGCGTCGCCTTCGTGAAGCGGGACCGGCTGGCCGGGCAACCGACCACGCTCCAGAAGGCGCTCGCCGCCGCGGGCCTCGTCACCGTGAGCGCCGCGCTGCCCTTCTTCAGCGCCTACTTCGTGCTGTCGATCCTGACGACGACCGATCTGCTGCCGATCCGGCTGGAGCCGGTGGCGCGGTCGCTTCTGTTCGGCGTCGCGTTCATGGCTTTCGTGATGGGGCTGGCCGATGCGCTGCTGGCGCCCGACCGCTCCAACTGGCGCTTCTTCGCCATGTCGGACGACAAGGCGGCGCGGCTTGTCCGCGTGATCTTCGTGATCGCCATCATCGCCGTCGCCGGTCGCTTCGTCGAGGCGATCCTCCAGGCCATCGCCGCCAGCCTCAAGCTGTCCGTCGCGACCAAGGGCGTGTTCGCCGTGCTGGCCGCGCTGGCGGCCGCACGGGCCCTGCCGCTGATCCGCACGGTCTCGGCGGCCGACGAGGCGGTGTTCGGCCCCCATGTCTCCGAGAGCGCCGACTTCACCGGTCTTGCCCGCGGCTTCGGGTGGACGCTCGTCGCGGCGGTCGTGACGGCGGCGGTCTTCGGCTACGTCTCCCTCGCGTCCTTCCTGGCGGACCAGTTCATCTGGGCGGCGGTCGTCATTCCGCTGATCATGCTGTGCATCGTCCTGGCGTCGGAGGGCATCGCCGCGGCCTTCTCGGCCAAGGGCGCCGTGACGCTGGCCGTCCGGAACTCGGTCGGCTTCTCGCGCCAGTCCATGGAGCAGGTGGGCGTGCTCGCCTCGGGCGTGGCGCGGGTCGGGCTCATGGTGCTGGCGCTGCTGCTGCTCCTGGCGCCGTGGGGGGTCGAATCGCGCGACGTGCTGTCGCAGCTGAAGGCCGCTTTCTTCGGCATCACCATCGGCGGCGTCACGGTCTCGCTGTCGACGATCATCCTGGCCGTCGTGTTCTTCGGCGTCGGCGTCTTCGTGACGCGCACGGTGCAGCGCTGGCTGCAGGCGGAGTACCTGCCGCGCACCCGGATGGATGGAGGCCTGCGCAACTCGATCACCACGGGCGTCGGCTATATCGGCCTGCTCGCCGCCGGCGCCTTCTCGGTGTCCTATCTCGGCCTGAGCTTCGACAAGCTGACCATCGTCGCCGGCGCGCTCTCGGTCGGCATCGGTTTCGGCCTGCAGTCCATCGTCAGCAACTTCGTCTCCGGTCTGATCCTGCTGGCGGAACGGCCGGTCAAGGTCGGCGACTGGGTCGTCGTCGGGGACGAGCAGGGCTATGTGAAGCGGATCAACGTCCGGGCCACCCAGATCGAGACCTTCGACCGGGCCACGCTGATCGTTCCGAACTCCACGCTGATCACCGGCACCGTGAAGAACTGGGTCCACAGCGATCGCGTCGGACGCGTCATCGTGACGATCCCGGTCCCCCGCGACTCCGATTCCGACGTCGTGGCGACGGTGATGCGCAGCGCCGCGCAGGAAAACCCCGACGTGCTGGAGGACCCGGCGCCCCGCGTGCTGTTCAAGCGCATCACCGAGACGGCGCTCACCTTCGATCTCATCTGCTTCGTCGGAGAGGTCGACATGGGCGCGCGCGTGTCGAGCGAGCTGACCTTCGCCATCGTCAGGCGGCTGCGCGAGACGGGCGTCATCAAGCCGGCGGGGCCGGCCAAGCTGGAGGTCGACGGCATCTTCGACCTGCAGGAGGAGGTTCTGCGGCTTCGCGCCGCCATCGACGCGCACGGTGCGGACGGTGTCGTCCAGGCCGATCCCGACTTCCTTCCCGCTGGGCGGAGACCTCGGCCATGACCCGTCCGCTCGCTTCTCGACGCGCCGTCCTCGCCGGAACGCTCGTGCTCCTGCTGTCGGCCTGCATGGATGGCCGCTCCCCGACCACCGACGTGCCGAGCTTCTACCGACGCATCGACGAGGGAGCGCCCCTCGACGAGGCGGCGGCGCTCTCGCTCGTCAACGCCCACCGGGCGCGCAGCGGCGTTGCCCCGCTGGCGCTCGATCCGGCCTTGTCGGCGCAGGCGCGCCAGCGTGCCGCGGGGGTCGCCGAGACCGACACGTCGACCTGGGGAGAGGTGCCCCGGCTGACGCCGGCTGCCGCGGGGCGGCCGGGCGCCGTTCGCCGGGAGCGCGTCTCGGCGGGATACCGCACCCTGGCCGAAGCGTTTTCCGGCTGGCGCGATTCCCCGCCCCACAACGCCGTCCTGCTGGAGCGGGCGGGCACACGGCTCGGAATCGCGGCCGTGGACCGGCCTGGCACCAAGTACCGGGTCTACTGGGCGATCATCGTCGAGTAGCGGCGATAAGAACGTCTTGCCGATGGCAGCGGCGGGGCTTCGCGGACGAGCTGGATCGTCACGCGGCGGTTGGCGGCGAGATGGGGATTGTCGGAACACATCGGCTCCGTGCCCGCCGCCGCGCCCGCCCTTCTTGCGCGGCCTGTCGCGAGCCGATCCTCGTCAGGCTGCGTCGGCGACGGCCTGGCGGCTGTGGTCGGGCAGGTAGGCGAGCAGCATCTCGCGTACCACTGTCGGGCTCTTGGCGTCGCGGATCTGAAGGATCCCGTCGATGATCAGCGTCCGCGAAATGTCCTCTTCCTCCACCTTCAGCTTGAGCTTGTCGGCGATCGGCAGGGCGAGCAGGTTGCCGACGAGCGCGCCGTACAGCGTCGCCAGCAGCGAAATCGCCATGAACGGACCCAGCTTCGAAGGGTCCTCCATGTTGGCGAACATCTGCACCATGCCGATCAGCGTGCCGATCATGCCCCATGCCGGCGCGGCATCGCCCACGGCCTGGAAGATCTTC
>CAZJCW010000340.1:0-4034 GCA_964544365.1 uncultured Alsobacter sp. | reverse complement strand
GAGCATTCGACTGTTAATCGAATTGTCGCAGGTTCGAGCCCTGCTCGGGGAGCCAGCCCTTCTTGCCGATCCAAGGTGTGACACGCGGCGTCGCCTGCGCGGCTGCGTCGTGTCCCGTTGTCGGCGCGCCGAAGCGGTCGCGCCCCGGGAGGTTCGCGGGCTCGCCCTGATCCGCCGCACCGGGGGCGGCGTAAAGACCGCTCGATCCGCAGGCAGCAGTCCATCATGACATCCCCCGTCCTCGTCTGGTTCCGCAACGATCTGCGTCTTGCGGACAACCCCGCCCTGGCCGAGGCCGCGCGGCTCGATCGCCCGCTGGTCGGCCTGTACGTGCTCGACGACGAGAGCGCGGATGTCCGGCCGCTGGGCGGCGCCGCGCGCTGGTGGCTGCACCACGCGCTCGCCGCGCTGCGCGAGAGCCTGACCCGGCGCGGCGGCGCCCTGATCCTGGCGCGCGGGCCGGCACGGGACGTGATCGGGCGGATCGTCGACGCCCTGTCTCCCGAGGCGGTGCTCTGGAACCGGCGGTACGACGCGGCGGGCATCGCCGTCGACACGGCCGTCAAGACGGACATCCGCCAGCGGGGCATCCGGGCCGACAGCTTCAACGCCTCGCTGCTCTACGAGCCCTGGCAGGTGAAGAGCCGGACGGGCGAGCCGCTGAAGGTGTTCTCGCCCTTCTGGCGGGCGGCGCAGGCCCTCGGGGAGCCGCCGGCCCCCCTCCCCGCCCCGGCGCGCTTCGTCGGCGGCGGCGACGTGAACGTCCCCGGCGCGGTTGCCCTCGAGGACCTCGACCTGCTGCCGCGCGCGCCGGACTGGGCGGGCGGACTTCGGGCGGCATGGCGTCCCGGCGAGGACGGCGCGCGTGACCGCCTCGCGGCGTTCCTGGAGAACGGGCTCGCGCATTACGCGGACGGGCGCGACAGGCCGGACCGCGACTACACCTCGAAGCTGTCCCCGTGGCTTCGTTTCGGCGAGATCAGCCCGCGCCAGGCCTGGCATGCGGCCGGAGCGGCGAGGCTGTCGGGGACCAGCAGCGCCAGCGCGCGCGACCTCGACAAGTTCCGCGCGGAACTCGGCTGGCGGGAGTTCTCCTACCACCTGCTCCACCAGCGCCCGGACATGGCGCGCGTGAACATCCAGCGCAAGTTCGACGCCTTTCCCTGGCGCGACGACCATGCGGCCTTGCGGGCGTGGCAGCGCGGACGGACCGGCTATCCCATCGTCGACGCCGGCATGCGGCAGCTGTGGACGACCGGCTGGATGCACAACCGGGTGCGCATGATCGTGGCCTCGTTCCTCATCAAGCACCTGCTCGTCGACTGGCGGCTCGGCGAGGACTGGTTCTGGGACACGCTGGTCGACGCCGATCCGGCGAGCAACGCGGCCAGCTGGCAGTGGGTGGCGGGCAGCGGCGCCGACGCAGCCCCCTATTTCCGCATCTTCAATCCCATCCTGCAGGGCGAGAAGTTCGATCCCGCCGGCGATTACGTCCGGACCTTCGTGCCGGAACTATCGCGGGTGCCCGCCGACATCATCCACCAGCCGTGGACGGCGTCGCCGCAGCGCCTGGCGGCGGCAGGCGTGCAATTGGGAACGACCTACCCGCGCCCGATCGTCGACCACGATGCCGCACGAAAGCGTGCGCTCGACGCGCTGGATGCGGTGAAACCAAACGACATGTAGAACCGTATACGGCACTGTCGGCAGAAACCGACTCGTCAGCCCGGTTCGCCGCAGGGGGTCCATGCGCATCGCCATCATCGGAACCGGCATTGCCGGAAACGCCGCCGCCTACACGCTCTCCACCAGCACCGGGCATGACCTCACGATCTACGAGCGGGACAACCGGCTCGGCGGGCATTCGGCCACGGTCGACGTCGACGTCGACGGGCGCACGCTGTCGGTCGACACGGGATTCATCGTCTACAACGAGATGAACTATCCCAACCTGACGGCGCTGTTCGCCCACCTGGGCGTGGCGACGCAGGACTCGACGATGAGCTTCGCCGTGTCGGCACGCGGCGGCCGCTTCGAGTGGTGCGGGCGCACGGAGCGCGTGGTCGACGGCCTCTTCGCGCAGCGCCGCAACCTGCTCTCGCCGGGCTACCTGTCGATGCTGCTGGAGATCCTGCGGTTCAACCGCCTGGCGGTCGCCGACCGGCGCGCCGGCTCGCTGGTCGAACTGCCGCTCGGCGACTACCTCGAATGGCGCGGCTTCTCGAAGCGGTTCCGCGACGACTACCTGATCCCGATGGGCGCGGCGATCTGGTCGATGTCGCCGGCGGCCATGCTGGCGTTTCCGGCCGCGAGCTTCGTCGCCTTCTTCGAGAACCACCATCTCCTGCAATGGAACCGCCCCGTCTGGCGCACGGTGACGGGCGGCAGCCGCACCTATGTGGACATGATCAGCCGGCCGTTCCGCGACAAGGTCCGCCTCGGCACCGGCGTGCGCTCGGTCCGCCGGTCGGTCTTCGGCGTCGACGTCACCGACGACACCGGCCGCCAGGACACCTTCGACCACGTGATCTTCGCCACCCATTCGGACCAGGCGCTCGCCTGCCTCGCCGACCCGAGCGAGCAGGAACGCGACGTGCTCGGCTCGATCCGCTATCGGCCCAACGCCGTCTACCTGCATCGCGACGAGCGGCTGATGCCGCGCCGCAAGCGCGCCTGGGCGGCCTGGAACGTCATCCAGGGCAACGACCCCGACGCGGAGCTGTGCGTGACCTACTGGATGAACGCGCTGCAGGGGCTCGACCCGGCGCGGCCGTTGTTCGTGACGCTCAACCCGCCCGAACCGCCGGCCCCGCACCTGACCCTCGGCACCTTCAGCTACGATCACCCCCAGTACGACCAGCGCGCGATCTCCGCGCAGCGCCGGATCCCGCTGATCCAGGGACACCAGCGCACGTGGTATGCCGGCGCGTGGACCGGCTTCGGCTTCCATGAGGACGGCCTCGTGTCCGGCCTCGCCGCCGCCGAGGCGCTGGGCGGGAGGGTTCCGTGGCGGGACGCGTCGCCGGCCTACGCGGAAGCCGCCGAATGACGACGGCGCGCGCACCGCTGTTCCCGCCGCCCGACGAGCCGGTCTCGCTCGTCGTCGGCAAGGTGATGCATGCGCGCATGAAGCCCGTCGCCCACCGCTTCGCCTACGACGTGTTCGCGCTGCTGATCGACCTGGACCGGCTGGACGCGGCGGGGACGCGCTCGCGCCTGTTCGGCGTGAACGCGGCCGCGCCGGTCAGCTTCCATGAGCGCGACCACGGCCCGTGCGACGGATCGAGCCTGCGCGCATACATCGCAGGCATCCTGGCGCCGGAAGGGATCGACCTCGAGGGCGGGCGCGTTCTACTGCAGTGCTACCCGAGGGTGTTCGGAACGGTGTTCAACCCGCTTTCGGTGTACTTCGCCTATGCCCGGACCGGGGACCTCGCGGCCGTCGTCTACGAGGTCCGCAACACGTTCGGGCAGCGTCACAGCTACGTCGCCCCCGTCGCGGCGGGCGAACTGAGCGAGGCCGGCCTGCGGCAGGAGCGCGACAAGCTGTTCTACGTGTCGCCCTTCAACGGCATGACGATGCGCTACCATTTCCGGGTGCGCCCGCCGACCTCGGCGTTCGCGATGCGGATCCTGGAGACCGACGACGGGGGACCTCTGCTGGCGGCGACTTTCACGGGCCGTGTCAAGCCCTTGACCACCCGCGCGCTTGTGTCAGCATTGGTTGACGTTCCGTTGCTGACATTGAAGGTGGTCGCCGGCATCCACTGGGAGGCGCTGAAGTTGTGGATCAAGGGCATGCGCCTCGTCGACAGGCCGCCTGCCCCGCCTGCCCTGAGCTACGGGACAGGAACGCGGACGAACCCGTCCGAGGGACTCGTGACGCCCCCGTCGGTGGACGCCGGGCGGACGGCAGCCTGAAGCCAGCCTGCCAACGTGTCTCTAGAAGACGTTCCATCTCATCGAAGACGAGGAGTAACCGAGCGTGAATTCCGGATCGATCGCCTCCCCCAGCGAAACGGTCGACGTCACCA
>CAZJCW010000339.1:0-4062 GCA_964544365.1 uncultured Alsobacter sp. | reverse complement strand
AGGAGCGGGTTGTTCTTCTGCCGGCGGCAGAGCACCTGGATGGTGCGCTGGACTTCGGGCTCGCGGCCGATCAGCGGATCGATACGGCCTTCGCGGGCGCGCTTGTTGAGGTTGACGCAGTAGGCGTCGAGCGCCTCGCCCTTCTTCTTCGTGTTGCCGCCCTCCTCGGGGGACGACGTCGAGCGGTCGGTCTGCTCCTCCTCCGAACCGCGCGGGGCGCGCGTCTCGGACATGCCGGCCCGCTTGGCGATGCCGTGCGAGATGTAGTTCACCGCGTCGTAGCGCGTCATGTCCTGCTCCTGCAGGAAATACGCGGCGTGGCTCTCGCGCTCGGCGAAGATCGCGACGAGCACGTTGGCACCCGTCACCTCCTCCCGGCCGGAGGACTGGACGTGGATCACCGCGCGCTGGATGACCCGCTGGAAGCCGGCGGTCGGCTTCGAGTCGTCGCCGGCGTCGGTGACGAGGTTGGAGAGTTCGCTGTCGACGTACTCGGTGAGGTTGCGCCGCAGCGCCTCGAGGTCGACGTTGCACGCCCGCATCACCGCCGCCGCGTCCTGATCGTCGATCAGGGCCAGGAGGAGGTGCTCGAGCGTCGCATATTCGTGATGGCGCTCGTTGGCGAGCGCCAGGGCCCGATGGAGGGCCTGCTCGAGATTGCGTGAGAAGGACGGCATTCGGTCAGCCTTTCACTTCTTTTCCATGACGCACTGCAGGGGATGCTGGTGCTTTCGGGCAAAGTCCATCACCAGCGTCACCTTGGTCTCGGCGACCTCGTAGGTGAAGACGCCGCATTCGCCGACGCCGTGCTGGTGGACATGGAGCATGATGCGGGTGGCCTCGTCCGCATCCTTGTTGAAGAAGCGCTGCAGCACGTGCACGACGAACTCCATCGGGGTGTAGTCGTCGTTCAGCAGCAGCACCCGGTACATGTTGGGCCGCTTCGTGCGCGTGCGCGTCTGGGTGATGACCGCCGTCCCCGATCCCCCGTCACCCGGACGCACGGGTCCGCGACGACGCTCGGCCATGCGCAGGGGCTCGCGATGCCAGGCCGAAAGGGCGAGGCCACGGGTCGCGGCGATGGCCCGCCGGAGGCGGTCGACGACAGCGGGAATGCTCAGCTTCAGGTCCATTGCGGGTCGGCGGTCCATGATCCGGAGGCGGCGGGCGGGGTGCCAACGAGAGTGAGCGTGTACCGGTTCCGTCGCCAAGGCAAACCAGGCTCTCCGCGACAATCTATCCCTGGCCGATCCGCTTCGCCAGACGGGCTGGACGGAATGGCCGGGGACGGATCGGCGCAGCACGGCTTTCGCCCGGCGAAGGGCTGCAGGCGGCAAGATCGGCGAAACGAAAAAGGCCCGACATCGCTGCCGGACCTTCATATAGGCATGGATTGCGGCGGGACATCGTCCCGCACCGTTTCGTGAGCGGGCGACCCTCAGGGGCCGCGCCGGATCACTTGGCGGCTGCGGCCTGCGCCTTGGCGACGATCGCCTCGTACGGCTTCACCGTCTCCTTGGCGAGATTCGTGTAGAGCTCGCCGACCTTCGAGGCATAGGCCACGAAGCTCTCGTAGGCCGACTTGGCGTAGTCGGACTGGATCTCGACGGCCTTGTCGAGCGTCTTGGCGGAGGCCAGCTTCTCGGCGACGGCCGAGCCCTGCTCGAACGCCTTCTTGGAATAGTCGGCGAATTCCGTCGCGATCGCCTGCACGCCCTTCGACGTGGCGCCGAAGCTCTTCACGGCGAGATCGACGTTGTCCTTGGCAAGCTTCTGGAAGTCCTCGAACTGCGCAGCCATGGTACACCCCTTTCTGGAGGGCCGCCCTGTGCGGCCCGTTGGATTTCAGGGGGGCCGGGCACCGGCTCTGACCTCTGCCGTTCGACCCCTGTGCACCTCTTATATGTGCGGTGCACAATGCCTGTCAACGAAAATTGTTGCACTGCAACATGAGACGAATTGCCCCCGCCCGATGCGGGCCCTCGGCGGCTGTTCCCGCAACTTCGGCGCGCCGCCTTAACCACCGGGTAACCCCAACTCGATAGCGTTCGACCCTGTGCCGTGGAGGCGACAGTGGGCGAAGGGACGCGCCCTCTTGCGCCGTTTGCGGCAGCGGTCCGGGTGGGTCGGACCGCGTCTGTCGGGGAATAAGCATGCACTACAGCCGCGAGTTCAGCCGGCGCGTCACTGCGCTTGCATCGATCGCCGTTGCCGCGACCGTCGTTCTGGTCGCGGCCGCCGGGCCGGCGGAAGCCCGCCGACGCTCCGTCGCCAAGGGCGGCGGCTACAACCCGCCCTACGCCGCCATGGTGGTCGACGCCAAGACCGGCCGGGTCCTGCATGCGACCAACGAGGATGCGCTGCGCCATCCCGCGTCGGTGACGAAGGTCATGACGCTCTACCTGCTGTTCGAGCAGATCGAGCGCGGGCGGTTCCGCCTCGATTCGCCCCTGAAGGTGTCCGCCTTCGCCGCCCGCCAGGCCCCCTCGAAGATCGGCTTCACCCCCGGGGAGACGATCGAGGTCGAGGATGCCATCAAGGCGCTGGTCACGAAGTCGGCGAACGACGTCGCCGTGACCGTCGCGGAAAACGTGGCGGGGTCCGAGGAGGACTTCGCCGAGCAGATGACCCGCAAGGCGCGCCAGCTCGGCATGAACCGCACCGTCTTCAAGAACGCCTCCGGTCTGCCGGACGTCCAGCAGGTGACGACGGCGCGCGACCTCGTCACGCTCGGCCGCGCCCTGCAGGACCGGTTCCCGCGCTACTACCACTACTTCTCGACCTCGAACTTCGTCTACGAAGGGCGCAGCTACCGCAACCACAACCGGTTGCTGGGCCGCGTCGAGGGCATGGACGGCATCAAGACGGGCTACACCCGGATGTCCGGCTTCAACCTGCTCACCTCCGTCAAGGCCGACGGCCGCCACGTCGTCGCCGTCGTGCTGGGAGGCCGGTCCGCCGGCGCCCGCGACGCGCAGATGGCGAGCCTGCTGAACAGCAACATCGACCGTGCCTTCGCCGGCGCCCGCACCTCCCCGGCGGTGGGCGAACTGCCGAACGCCGTCGCCGAGCGGCCCAAGGCCGAAGACGACGTCCCGGCGACGACCGCCGCCGTCGCGCCCCGCCAGCCGGCGCCGCGCCAGATCGACCCCGCCGCCGCGCGACCCGTCGTCGCGTCGGCTGTCGGCGCCGCGACCACGACCCCCTCCTCGGCGTCCCCCGCCTCCACCGCCGGCGGCATGCGCTGGACGGTCGGCGCACAGCCGAAAGCCGACGCCGAGCCGAGCCGTGTCGCACGTGCCGAGCCGACGAAGACCGAAACCCGCACCGACGCGTCGCCGAAGGCCGAGCCCGTCAAGGCCGAGTCGAAGCACGACGCCAAGCCGGGCGTCACCCGCGTCGAGCCCAAGGCGGAAGCGCGGGCCGTCCCCCGGTCCGCCCTCACCGGCTGGGTCATCCAGCTCGGCGCCACCGACGACGAAGCCAAGGCCCGCGAGATCCTGTCGCGCGCCAAGAGCCAGAACCGCTCGCTCAACAAGGCCGACGCCTTCACCGAGAAGGTCTCGAAGGGCGGCTCGACGCTCTATCGCGCCCGCTTCTCGGGATTCGACGAGGACGACGCCCAGTCGGCCTGCAAGTCGCTGAAGCGGTCGGGTTTCGCCTGTTTCGCCATCCGCGGGGGCTGATCCGCGGCGCGGCGCCCCGTGGTTCCGTCTGACGGAAACCGGGGCACGCGGGAACGACTGTGAGCCTTTGTGTTTTGCCGGGCGAGCGCGTGGAGTATCAGCGATGCCGGTTCAAGAGGACGTCCTTGGCCTGGTTCACGCGGGTGGCGAGATACGTCGACCCCCCGTGATCGGGATGCAGTTTCTTCATCAGGGCGCGATGCGCGCGGCGGATCTCCTCCTCCCCCGCTCCCGCCTGAAGGCCCAGGATTTCGTAGGCCTCCTGTTCGGACAGCGCGCCGGGGTCTCGGCGCGCCGCAGTCCCCGCGTCCGCGTCGTCGTGTGCTGCTTTACGCCGGCCGGGAAACCGGCGGTCGACATAAGCCTCTAGCAGCCG
>CAZJCW010000338.1:0-4064 GCA_964544365.1 uncultured Alsobacter sp. | reverse complement strand
GGGTGGAGGCAAAATGTGGATGTGGTGCGTAAAGACGGGGGCGGGCCTGGGGCTAGCGGTAGGCGGTGGCGATGGCGATGGCGAGGAAGTCGGTTGCCTTCAGGCTCGCGCCGCCGACGAGCGCGCCGTCGACATTGGGCACGGCCATCAGCTCGGCGGCGTTGGAGGGCTTGACCGAACCGCCGTAGAGGATGCGGACGGCCGGAGCGGCGTCCTTGCCCACGATGCGGCGCAGGTCGGCGCGGATCACGGCGTGCACCTCGGCGACATCGGCGGCGGTGGGCGTCAGGCCGGTGCCGATCGCCCAGACCGGCTCGTAGGCGATGACGACGGTGGCCGCCGTCGCCCCCGCGGGGACCGAGCCGCGCAGCTGCCGGCGCACGACCTGGATTGTCCGGCCGGCCTCCCGCTCCGCCCGCGTCTCGCCGACGCAGACGATCGCGACGAGCCCGGCCCGAAGCGCCGCCGCCGCCTTGGCCTTCACCACCGCGTCGCTCTCGCCGTGGTCGGCCCGACGCTCGGAATGGCCGACGATGACGAAGGTCGCCCCGGCATCGGCGAGCATTTCAGCCGACAGGTCGCCGGTATGCGCGCCCGAGGCATTGGCGTGGCAATCCTGCCCGCCCGTCGCGATCCGCGTGCCGAGCGCAACCGCGCCGGCCGTGTAGAGAAGCGTGGCCGGCGGGCAGACCAGAAGGTCGACCCGGGCGCGAAGGCCGGCGTCGTAGCCCTCGGCCATCGCCCCCAGTTCCTTGAGCGCTCCGCGCAGGCCGTTCATCTTCCAGTTGCCGGCGACGAGCGGGCGCGGACGGGCGGTCTCGGGCATCGGATCCTCTCCCAGGACAGGCTTCGGGTCGACCGCTGGTTAGCAGAGCCGCCGCCGGTCCGAAAGCGCCTCGACCGGTCGCGGACCCCGTTGCAGGCAAGCGGGAAGCCCGGCAAAACCGTGCCGTTGCGGCGCCGGGGGCTCATCCCTATGATGCGCCGCCTTTTGGAAGCCCGGCGCCGACGCGACCGGGCAGCGACGCTACGAATGGATCTGGACCGATGATGGATGGACTGCGCAGGGCGGGCAAGACCCTGGTCGGACGGATCGTAATCGGGCTCCTGTTCGGAATCCTCATCCTCAGCTTCGCGATCTGGGGCATCGAGGACATGATTCGGAATGTCGGCCAGACCAGCGTGGCGCGCGTCGGATCCACCGAGATCAGCCAGGTCGCCTACCGCGACGCCTACCAGAACGAACTGCAGACCCTGTCCCGGCGCGTCCGCCGCAGCATCACCAACGACGAGGCCCGCGCGCTCGGCCTCGAGCGGCAGGTGCTGAGCAAGATGCTGACCGAAGCCGCGCTCGACCAGCGGGTGAAGGAGTTGCGCCTCGCCATCTCCGACGACGCCATCGTCAAGGCGATCACGACCGATCCGACGTTCCAGACGAACGGCCAGTTCGACCGCTTCAAGTTCAACGAACTCATCCGCTCCAGCGGCTTCACCGAGCAGGGCTTCATCCGCCAGCAGCGCGCGGTCTATCTGCGCCAGCAGCTCGCCGAGGCGGTCGCCGGCGCCATGCCGGCCCCCTCGATCCTGCGCGACGCCGTGTTCCGCTACCAGGCGGAAAGCCGGTCGGGCGAATACATCGTCCTGACCGCCGCCCAGGCCGGCGAGATCCCCGCGCCCGACGAGGCGGCGCTGAAGACCTTCTTCGACCAGCGCAAGGCCTCCTTCCGCGCGCCGGAGTTCCGCAAGGTGAACGTGCTCGTCGCCACCCCGTCCGACGTGGCGGCCGGCATGGTGATCACCGATGCGGAGATCCAGGCCGCCTACGACCGCGACCGCAACCGCTTCGGCCAGCCCGAGCGCCGCTCGGTGCAGCAGATCGTGTTCCCGACCCTCGACGAGGCCAAGGCCGCGTCCGACAAGATCAAGGCCGGCGCGACGTTCGAGGCCATCGCGGAGGAGCGCAAGCTGGCGGCCCGCGACATCGACCTGGGTCTCGTGACCCGCGACGCGATCCTCGACCCCAAGGTCGCCGACGCGGCCTTCGCGCTGCCGGCCGGCGGCGTGAGCGACGCGCTGGAAGGCCGCTTCGGCGGCGTCCTGGTGAAGGTGGGCGAGGTCCAGCCGGCCGCGATCAAGCCGCTGGCCGAGGTTTCGGCGCAGATCCGGACCGAGATCGCCCTGTCGCGCGCCCGCACCGCGCTGCAGGACCTGCATGACCGGATCGAGGACCAGCGCGCCTCCGCCCGCTCCCTCGCCGACATCGCCAAGGACCAGAAGCTCACCCTGCGCGCCATCGACGGGGTGGACCGCGCCGGTCGCGACAAGACGGAGAAGCCGGCGGACCTGCCGGAGCGCGAGGGCCTGCTGCGCGCGATCTTCGCCTCCGACATCGGCGTCGACAACGAGGCCATCGGCACCCGTGACGGCGGCTGGATCTGGTTCGAGGTCGCCGGCATCGAGCCCGCCCGCGACCGCACGCTGGACGAGGTCCGCGCCGCGGTGGCGCAACAGTGGCGCGAGGACGAGATTTCGGGCCGGCTCGCCGCCAAGGCGGCCGAGATCGTCAAGCGGGTCGACGGCGGAACGCCGCTCGCCACGGTCGCCGCCGAGCTGGGGCTCGAGCTGCGCACGGCGGCGGGCGTGCGCCGGTCGGGCGCCGACGGAGGGCTGCCGCAGGCGGCCGTCGCGCAGCTCTTCGGCACGCGCGTCGGCGGCACGGCCGCCGCCATCGGGGCGAGCGGACAGGAGCGCTACGTCATCAAGGTCACGGGCGCCGAGGTGCCGCAGCTGCTCAGCGTGCAGCAGGAAGCCCAGCAGCTCGACGACCAGATCCGCGTCGCGCTCGGCGACGACATCCTGACCGCCTATGTCAACCGCCTGCAGAGCGACATGGGCGTCTACATCCACGAGGCGGCGATGCGCCAGGCGGCCGGCGGCGGAAGCTGAGAGGCATGATTGCCGAGCCTGCCTTCGACGCCTTCGCCCGCGCCTATGCCGAGGGAACGACGCAGATCGTCCGCACGACGCTGGTGGGCGACCTGGAGACCCCGGTTTCCGCCTTCCTGAAACTCAGGGGCGGCGCCGCCGGCCCGGCCTTCCTGCTCGAATCCGTCGAGGGCGGCGCGGTGCGCGGGCGCTACTCGATGATCGGGCTGGCCCCGGACCTGATCTGGCGCTGCGTCGACGGGACGGCCGAGATCAACCGCACCGCGCAGGCCGCGCCGGACGCCTTCGAGCCCTGCGGGATGCCGCCGCTCGAGGCCCTGCGGGCGCTGCTGGCCGAGAGCGCCATCGCCTTCCCGGAGGGACTGCCGCCGATGGCCGCCGGCGTGTTCGGCTACCTCGGCTACGACATGGTCCGCCACATGGAGCGGCTGGGGCAGCCCAACCGCGACGTGCTCGGCGTTCCCGACGCGGTGCTGGTGCGCCCGACCGTGATGGTCGTGTTCGACGCGGTGAAGGACGAGATCGCCGTCCTGACCCCGGTCCGGCCGAAGCCCGGCCTTGCCGCGCCGGCGGCCTGGGACGCCGCGCAGGAACGCCTCGAGGCGGCGGTCGCCGCCATCGAAGGGCCCCTCCCCGCCGCAGCCCGCGCCATGGCCCCCGACGCCGCCGCCGGGCCTTCGGTGTCGAACACCACGCCGGCCGAATTCCACGCCATGGTGGCGCGGGCGAAGGAGTACATCCGCGCCGGCGACATCTTCCAGGTGGTGCTGTCGCAGCGCTTCGAGGCTGCGTTCGACCTCCCGGCCTTCGCGCTCTACCGGGCGCTGCGCCGCGTCAACCCGGCGCCGTTCCTCTGCTACCTCGACTTCGACGACTACCAGGTGGTGTGCTCCTCGCCCGAGATCCTGGTGCGCGTCCGCGAGGGGAAGGTGACGATCCGCCCGATCGCCGGCACGAGGCCGCGCGGCATCGACGCCGCCGCCGACAAGGCGCTGGCCGACGACCTCCTCGCCGACGAGAAGGAGCGCGCCGAGCACCTCATGCTGCTCGACCTGGGACGCAACGACGTCGGCCGCGTCTCGCGCATCGGCACCGTCACCGTCACCGACAGCTTCTTC
>CAZJCW010000337.1:0-4086 GCA_964544365.1 uncultured Alsobacter sp. | reverse complement strand
CGACCTGCAGCACCTCGAGGTCGGAGATGGCGGTCTGGAACCGCGGATCCCAGTTCACCAGCCGCTTGTCGCGGTAGATGAGGCCCTGCTTGTGCAGCGTGACGAACACTTCGAGCACGGCCTGCGAGAGGCCTTCGTCCATGGTGAAGCGCTCGCGCGACCAGTCGCACGACGCACCGAGGCGCTTGAGCTGGCGCGTGATGGCCCCGCCGCTCTCCTCCTTCCACGCCCAGACCCGCCTGAGGAACGCCTCGCGCCCCATCTCGCGGCGCCCCGGCTCCTGCCTCTCCATGAGCTGGCGCTCGACGACCATCTGCGTCGCGATGCCGGCGTGGTCCGTGCCCGGCTGCCAGAGCACGTCCTTGCCGCGCATCCGCTCGAAGCGGCACAGGACGTCCTGCAGGGTGTTGTTGAGCGCGTGGCCCATGTGCAGCGAACCGGTGACGTTCGGCGGCGGGATCACGATGCAATAGGGCTCGGCCCCGGCGCGCTCGGGCCGTCCGGCGCGGAACGCCTGCTCGGTCTCCCAGAGGGCGGCGATTCGCTCCTCGACGGCGGCCGGATCGAAGGTCTTGTCCATCATGAGTCTACGGATCCTCGCGCCAAGGCGCGTCCTGCAAGGGGTGCGATGGGTCGCAAGGGCCCGCGCGCTGGCTAGAAAGCGGAGGACGCTCGTCCCGTCAACGCCGGAGAGGCGATTCGCCCGCGTCGGCGCGCGCTCTGCCGGCTTCAGCCCCGCGGGCCGCGCGTGACGCGCTCGATCTCGGCCTTCACCAGACGCTCGACGAGCGCCGGGAGATTGGCGTCCAGCCAGTCCTTCAGCATCGGGCGCAGCATGTCCTTGACGAGATCCTCGAGCGTCCGGGCGTTCTGCGTGATGATCGTCGAGGACAGGGCGTTGAAGGCCGACGCCACCGAGGCGTTGGCGGCCGCCGACAACAGCGGCTGTTCAAGCTGGGGCATCGCCGGGGCGGGAGCGGGCTCCGGCGCAGCGGCCCTCGGCGCAGGCGGGGGCGGCGGTTCCGGTTCAGGCTCGGGTTCGGGCTCCTGCTGCTGCAGGAGGTGCGGCGGCACGACGAGCAGGGGCGCGGCCACTTCGCGGAACTCGATGTCGTCGTCGATGTCCGCCTCCGGCTCGGCCGGAATGGACGCGAGATCGAGGACATCCTCGTCCTCCACGGCGGAGGGCTCGGGTTCGGCAGCGGCCGCCTCGGCGGGCACGCCCGTGTCGTCTGCAATGATTCGACGGATGGAGGCGAGGATCTCCTCCATCGAAGGTTCGTTGGCCTTCAGGCTCGCACTCATGGCCCCGATCCGTCCCGTCGCCGCAACAGGCGCACCGAATCAGCGGGACTGTCGGTACGCGAACACCTGATCAGTATGAGTTCGCCAGTTCCGAACGCAACAACGCCAGCGATTCGGCCACAGGGATCGGGCGGACGGCTCAGCGGCCGTCCGGCGTCCTCAGGCCGATCCACTTGTCACGCACCTGCTGGTAGTGGACCTGCGGCTGGTACTCCTCGACCCTCAGCGCAAGCTGGCGGGCGCTCAGACGCCCGATGGCGGCCATGAGGCTGTAGGAGGCCACGACCCGGTTGCGCTGGGCCGTGATGAGCTGGACGCGAGCGGTCAGCAGTTCCTGCTGGGCGTTCAGGACGTCCAGGGTGGTGCGCTGGCCCACCTTGGCTTCCTCGCGGACACCGTTCAGCGCGGTCTCGGCGGCCTGGATCTGGGCCTGCGACGCGACGATCTGCTCGCGGGTGGCTTCGAGCGCGGACCAGGCGGTCACGACCGACGAGCGGACCGTCTCGCGGGCCTGGTCGGCCTCGATCCGCCGCTGCGCCAGCGTTTCCTTGGCCTGGCGGGCGCGGGCATAGACTTCGCCGCCCTCGTAGATCGGGACGCTGATGTTGCCGGTGACGGCAAGCTGGTTCTGCTCGACGTTCGAGCCCTGGAAGTCCCAGCGCCGGGTCGCGGTGCCGCGCACGCCGACGGTCGGGTACAGTTCGCCCTCGACGATCTTCACGTTCAGCGCGGCGGCGTCCACCGTGTGGAGCGCGGCCAGGATCGACGGATGCTCGGACTGCGACACCGCGATGGCGGAGTCGAGGCTCTTCGGCAGCACGGTGTCGAGCGCCTTGGCCGGCGCGAGCTGCTTGGCATCCACGCCGATCACGGCGCGATAGCGGCCCAGGCTGCCCTTCAGGTTGCCGGCGGCGGCGGCGGCATCGGAATTCGCCTGCGCGAGGCGAGCCTCGGCCTGCGCGACGTCGGTGCGCGTCACCTCGCCGACGTTGAACCGGTCGCGGGTCTGGCGGAGCTGCTCCTCGAGCACCTCGATGTTGTTGCGGCGCAGGCTCAGGATCGCCGTGTCGCGCAGCACGTCCATGTAGGCGGTCGCGCCTTCGTTGAGGACGGTCTGCTCGGTGCTGCGCAGCTGCTCGCGCGAGGCCAGGACGGTCGAATCGGCCTGGCGGACGGAGTTTCCGGTCCGGTTGCCGTTCCAGATGGTCTGGTCGACCTGCACGCCCACGCCACGCGGGAAATACTGGTCGTTGCTCCACTGGTTCCGGTACAGGTCCTGGTTGGTGTAGCCGACGTCGCCGGACGCGGTGATGCGCGGACGGTAGCCGGACAGCGACCGCGGCACGTTCTCGTCGACGGCGCGCGTTCCCGCCCGCTGGGCGTTCAACTGCGGATTGCTGCCATAAGCCCGCGCCAGGGCGCTCGAAATCGTCTCGTTGGCCGCGGCGAGATCAGCGCCGGCCGTAAGCGCGACGCCCGCCAGAAGCATGGTCCTGAACATCATCGATCGGAACTGGCTCAATGGGACGCCCCTTGTCTGCAATATCTCGGCGACGAGCGCCGACCGTACTTCAGCAACCGCAACCCAAGGTGCGGTCTCCTCAACCTGCACAGTAGCTCGCGACCCTTTCGCATTAAAGACACCGAACCACGTTTTTCGGAATGTGGCGTAAATTGGTGACACCCCGGGGCAATCCGCGCATCCTGGCAGCCGGTGGCCGGAACCCATTGGCTTCGCCCCGGATATTGACCGTCAGCCGGCCGGGTCGCGATCGACCGCCCCGGCCGCTTCCCCCGCCAAACCGCGGACGGGGTTAAGTCTCCGTAACTTAAAAGACGAAGGCCGGCTCGGCCTGGAACGCGTCGAGAAGCGGCGCGGCAGCCTCGATGAGGGTGCGCTGGCCGACGATGTCGCCCGAGCGCGTGTACAACAGCGCCCGTCCGGCCCGTCCGCGCCCCCGGACGCAGGCAAGCCGGCCGCCCGGGGCGAGCTGAGCGAGCAGCTCGGTCGGCTCGACCTCGATCGCGCCCTCGACGAGAATCACGTCGTAGGGCCCGCCGGCGGCGTGACCCGCCTTGATCGGGGCATTGACGACCGAGACCGTCCCCGCATCAAGCGCCTGCAGCGTCCTGGTTGCCGCCGCGGCGAGCGCGGCGTCGGATTCGAGGGCGACGACCCGGCCGGCCAGCCTGCCGATCACCGCGGCGCCGTAGCCCGTTCCGGCACCAACGACGAGGACGCTGTCGTCGGGACGCGGCGCCGCCCCCTGGACGAGCCGGGCGAAGACCATCGGCGTCATCATCCGCCGCGGCGACCCGGCCATCATCGCGACCGTCCGGTCCGAGTAGGCGGTGGCGGGGTCGCTGACAAACAGCTCCCGCGGGACGCTGTCCATGGCGGCGATCAGGGACGGATCGGTCACGTCGTAGGTTCGCAACTGGCCGTCCACCATCATGCGGCGCTGCAGGGCGAAATCGGGCATGGCGTCACTCCGGTCTTGCCGACGCCCGTCAGCGGCGGCGCGGGCGGGCCCACCGGGCCCGGATGCTCGGCCGGTTTTTCACCGTGCTGCGGCAAAACGCAAGGGCAACGCTTGGCTAGTGCCGGACCAGGGGCGAGCTTCCGCACGGATGCGGCGTCGCGACCAGCGGAGAGGTCCGCTCCGCGCAACCCAGGTCCGGCACGGCCCGCAGGCCGCACCCGGTTGTCGCGCGGGATGAAGGGATGGAGGCCTCGGAGGGAATCGAACCCCCGTACAAGGATTTGCAGTCCTCTGCGTA
>CAZJCW010000336.1:0-4098 GCA_964544365.1 uncultured Alsobacter sp. | reverse complement strand
CCAGCGTGATGCTGCTGCCGCAGCGGCCCTACCTCCCGCTCGGCACGCTGCGCGGCGCCGTGACCTATCCCGGCGTTGCCGGGGCTTACTCGGACGCGGCGATCCGCGAGGCGCTGGCAGCGGCGCGGCTTCCGGAACTCGCCGATCGACTCGACCACGAGGACGCGTGGTCCGCCCGCCTCTCCGGCGGCGAGCAGCAGCGTCTCGCCATCGCCCGCGCCCTGCTGGCGAAGCCCGACTGGCTGTTCCTCGACGAGGCGACTTCGGCACTCGACGAGTTCACCGAGGCCGCCCTCTACAAGATGCTGGCCGAAAGGCTGCCGGAGACTACGCTCGTCTCGATCGGCCACCGGTCGACACTTCTGGGCATGCACGCCCGCCATCTCGAAATGCAGCCGCGCCCGGATGGGACCTTCGCACCGGCGGACGCCGCGGTCCGGGCGACCGCCTGACGCGGCCGTCCAGCGGGAACGAAGGCCGAACGCCGCGCTTGCCCCGGGCGCGGACTCGTCCCATCTTCCCGTCATGGCGAAAACACCCCGGTCCCCCTCCCGGCCGACGCGCGCAAAGGCGTCGAAGCCGGAGCTCAAGCCTCTCGACGAGCATCTCGCAGCGCTGCTGAGCCCTGCGATCAACCGCGAGCGCGACGGTGCGCGCGGCTTCGGGGAGGCTCCCCAGACAGGCTTCGACGCAGGCGACGTCACTCCAGCCGATCCGAAGCTGGCGCGTTCGCTGGGCCTCGGCCAGCCGCGCCCGGCCGCGCCGGCACAAGAAGGCGAGATCCATCCCGGCAATCGCAGGCGGGATGTCGGTCTCTCTCGCGATGACATTCTCAAGTCCGCTCCCAAGCGTGTGCGGCAGGGCAACGTGCTGCGCGACGAGGACGAGGACGCGCAGTTGGTGCGCAACGGCCTCTCCGGTGCGACGGCGACGGTGGACTCGCTCAAGTCTCTTTTGGAGCAAGGCGATCCGAACCTGCGTCAGGCCACGGTGTGGGCGCCCCACCGCCCGCCGCGACCGGAGAAGTCGGAAGGCGGCATCGCCTTCAAGATCGTCTCGGAGTTCGAGCCAAAGGGTGACCAGCCGACCGCGATTGCCGAGCTCGTCGACGGCATCGACCGCCACGAGCGCGACCAGGTGCTGCTCGGCGTGACCGGCTCGGGCAAGACCTTCACGATGGCGCAGGTCATCGCCCGGACGAACCGGCCAGCGCTGATCCTGGCGCCGAACAAGACGCTCGCGGCGCAGCTCTACGGCGAGTTTAAGAGCTTCTTTCCCGACAACGCCGTCGAGTATTTCGTCTCTTACTACGACTATTACCAGCCCGAGGCATACGTGCCGCGAACGGACACGTATATCGAGAAGGAATCCTCGATCAACGAGCAGATCGACCGGATGCGCCACGCCGCCACACGAGCGCTTCTGGAGCGCGACGACGTGATCATCGTCGCCTCTGTCTCATGCATCTACGGCATCGGGTCGGTCGAGACCTACACGGCCATGACCTTTGGCATCAGGGTCGGGGAAACTCTCGACCAGCGCCAGCTCCTCGCCGACCTGACGGCCCTGCAGTACAAGCGCTCACTGGGCGATTTCCAGCGCGGGACGTTTCGCGTGCGCGGTGACGTGATCGAGTTGTTCCCGGCCCACTACGAGGATCGCGCCTGGCGTATCAGCCTGTTCGGCGACGAGGTGGAATCGATCCAGGAGTTCGACCCTCTCACCGGCACCAAGTCCGCAGACCTGGAGTTCGTCAAGGTCTACGCAAACTCGCATTACGTCACGCCCAAGCCGACGCTGCAGCAGGCCGTCAAGAGTATCAAGAGCGAGCTGAAGCAGCGGCTTGAGGAGCTCTATCGCATGGGCAGGCTGCTCGAGGCGCAGCGGCTGGAGCAGCGCACGCTCTTCGACCTGGAGATGCTGGAGGCCACCGGCTCCTGCGCCGGGATCGAGAACTATTCCCGTTATCTCACGGGTCGCCGGCCCGGCGAGCCGCCTCCGACCCTGTTCGAATACCTGCCCGACAACGCACTGGTGTTCACGGACGAGAGCCACGTCACGGTGCCGCAGATCGGCGGCATGTACCGCGGCGACTTCCGTCGCAAGGCGACGCTGGCCGAATACGGCTTCCGGCTACCCTCCTGCATGGACAACCGGCCGTTGCGCTTCGAGGAATGGGACGCGATGCGGCCGCAGACGGTGCATGTCTCGGCGACGCCCGGCGGCTGGGAAATGGACCGGACGGGCGGCGTCTTTGTCGAGCAGGTCATCCGGCCAACCGGCCTGATCGACCCTGTCGTCGATATCCGGCCGGCGCGCGCGCAGGTCGACGACCTGCTGGGCGAGGTACGGCAGGTGGCTCAGGCAGGCTATCGGACGCTGGTCACGGTCCTCACCAAGCGCATGGCGGAGGACCTGACGGAGTACCTGCACGAGAACGGCGTGCGCGTGCGCTACATGCACTCCGACATCGACACCATCGAGCGCATCGAGATCCTGCGCGACCTGCGTCTCGGCGCCTTCGACGTGCTCGTCGGCATCAACCTGCTGCGCGAGGGCCTCGACATTCCGGAATGCGCGCTGGTCGCCATCCTCGACGCGGACAAGGAGGGCTTCCTGCGCTCCGAGACCTCGCTGATCCAGACCATCGGCCGCGCCGCGCGCAACGTCGACGGACGGGTGATCCTGTATGCCGACCACATCACCGGCTCGATGGAGCGGGCCATCGCCGAGACGAACCGCCGGCGCGAAAAGCAGCAGGCCTGGAACGAGGCCAACGGCATCACGCCGGAAAGCGTGAAGCGCAGCATCGGCGACATCCTGGAAAGCGTCTACGAGCGCGACCACGTGCGCGTCGACACGGGCGTGGCGAAGGAAGGCGCGCTGGTCGGCCACAACATGAAGGCCACCATCGGCGACCTCGAGAAGCGCATGAAGGAGGCCGCCGCCAATCTCGACTTCGAGACCGCCGCCCGCCTGCGCGACGAGATCAAGCGCCTGCAGGCGACGGAACTTGTCCTCGCGGCGGATCCCCTCGCCACGCAGTCCGAGGTCGACGACAAGACCGGCGGCTATCGCGGCCCGCGCAAGTACGGGGCCGCGGCGAACATGCCGGAGACACGGGCCCGCAAACCGACCCTCGACGAGATGGGCCCACACAACCTCGGCGGCGGCACGGGTCGACCGCTCGGCGCTGAGGCGGCCGGGCGAAGCAAGGCCGGGCGCGGCGGAACACGGGCGTTCCGGGGCGGCAAGAAGGGGTAGCCGAGCCTCTTCCCGAACAGAGTTGAAGCGAACGGGCTGCCGGTCTCGACACGGGAACGCGTCGGTCGGCGCTCCCTCGCCCCCAACCGCCGCATGACGCCCCTGACCCCGAATCCCCTTGGCGTCTCCGCCACTCAGGGCGTGGACGACAACAGTAGCGCCTCATTGTCATGCCCGGCGGAGTTTGCGTCCCGCGACGGGACGCTCACAGCATGGACGTCGCGGGGGATGTCGCGAGACGCGCCTCTCGAACCGGGCGTCATGAGCCGGACGTATCGTCGGCGATTGTGCGGCAGGTCAATGAGCGGGGTCGCTGAGTAAGCGTAACATGCGTGATTGATCGGAGGGATCGCCATGGACACGCGAGGCAAGGCCAAGGGTAAGTCCGAGGGAAAGGGCGGACAGGGAAAGGCCGCAAGGGCCCTCGACGTCGTCGCCGAGCGCGAGACGCGGAAGGACGGCAAAGCCGGATCCCCGGCCGAGGACGGCAATGGTGCGCGCAAGCTCAAGCGCAAGGCCTACGACAAGCACCTTGAAAAGCTGCACGGCGAGTTGGTGAAGCTGCAGCTGTGGGTGCAGGCGACGGGCGCCAAGGTGTGCATCGTCTTCGAGGGTCGGGATGGGGCAGGCAAGGGCGGCACGATCAAGGCGATCATGGAGCGGGTGAGCCCGCGCGTGTTCCGGGTCATCGCGCTGCCGGCGCCGACCGAGCGCGAGAAGTCGCAGATGTACGTGCAGCGCTACCTGCCGCACCTGCCGGCAACGGGCGAGATCGTGATCTTCGACCGCAGCTGGTACAACCGGGCCGGCGTCGAGCGCGTGATGGGCTTCTGC
>CAZJCW010000335.1:0-4103 GCA_964544365.1 uncultured Alsobacter sp. | reverse complement strand
ACGGCCGCGAGACAGCCCTCGAGCTGGCCCATGAACTCGTCGCACTCGTCGAAGTAGATGCCGCGGATCTCGGCAAGGGCGTCCATGGCAGGACCTGTGTCTGGTGACGGTGGCGGAACGGACGAAGTGGCTGGCGCGACCTTCGCGCCGGCAGGCTACTTGCGCAGCCGGTTGAGCATGTCGAGCAGGCGCTGCGGATCGAACGGCTTGACCATCCAGGCCGTCGCGCCGGCCTTGCGGCCCTCGGCCTTGATCTCGGCCCCGCTCTCGGTGGTGAGGATGATGATCGGCACTTCGCCGCCGTCGGAACGCTGGCGGACCGCCCGCGTGAACTCGATTCCATCGAGCACGGGCATGTTGAGGTCGGTGATGACCACGTCAGGGCGGTGCTCGGAGAAGCGGTTCAGGCCCTCTTCGCCGTTTTCCGCCTCAACGACGTCGTACTGCGCCGCGCGCAATGTCCGGCACAGCAGTTCACGCAGGGTCCGCGTATCGTCGATAGCCAGAATTCGCACCGTACTACTCCATCCCAACCGTCATGAAATCGGCGAAGAGGCCGAGCGACTGAAAGCCGTCCACCAGCCCCGCCGTCGGCGAAACCAGCATGAACGACCCGTCGCGCTCGGGGGCTGCCCGTCCGGCGGCAATCACGAGCTGCGCGAGCGCCGGCGTGAGCCGGTTCACCTCGGCGACGTTGAGCCGAACGTTGTCGTTGGCCGCAAAGGCGTCCTTCATCTTCCCGTACACTTCGAAGATCTCGTCGCGTGTCGGGTCGGGGCTCAGGGCGAGGTCCAAGGGTGTCTCTCCGCGCAATCAACAGGCGGACGATGCGCATGGAAAAGTTAAAAACCGATGGGTGTGTTGGGTGAACCGCAGTTAAGGTCTGGCTCAGGTTCGGTAATTTTTCCGTTGAAGCTGCAACCATTTGGTGGACGAGGCTGCTCTACTTGCGCGTTGTCAAGACGGCATCCGGCCCAAGCCGCGGCCGGTTGACGCCGCCGGCCCGGAGGCCTTGGATGCCAGCCTCGATTCCGGTGATGGAGAATGACCGATGCAATGGTCGCAGACGTGGACTTGGTTCGACGGCGGGTGGCACGAGGGCAACCCGGGAATCGTCGGCCCGCGGTCCCACGCCTTCTGGCTCGGGTCGTCGGTCTTTGACGGCGCGCGGGCCTTCGAGGGCGTGACACCCGACCTCGACCTGCATCTTGCGCGGGTCAACCGGTCGGCGCTGGCGCTGGGACTGCAGCCCACCATGACCGTGGAGGCGATGCAGGCCCTGTGTGCCGAGGGCCTCGCAAAGTTCGCCGCGAACGCGGAACTCTACATCCGCCCGATGTACTGGGCGGAGGCAGGCGGCCCGAGCGCGGTGATGCCCGATCCCGCCTCCACGCGGTTCTGCCTGTGCATCCACGAGGCGCCGATGCCCAAGCCCGTCGGCTCGGCGATCACGCTGTCGCCCTTCCGCCGCCCGACTCCGGAGACGGCACCGCTCGAGGCGAAGGCGGGGTGCCTGTATCCCAACAACGCCCGCGCCCTCGTCGAGGCCCGCGGCCGCGGCTTCGACAACTGCCTGCTGACGGACATGCTGGGCAACGTGGCCGAACTGGCGACGGCCAACATCTTCATGGCCAAGGACGGCGTGGTGTTCACGCCCATCGCCAACGGCACCTTCCTGAACGGCATCACGCGCCAGCGCACGATCAAGCTGCTGCGCGAGGCGGGGCGCGAGGTCGTCGAGGGCGCCCTGTCCTACAAGCAGTTCACGGCGGCGGACGAGATCTTCTCAGCCGGCAACTACGGCAAGATCCAACCGGTGATCCGCATCGACGACAGGGACCTCCAGCCCGGCCCGGCCTTCCGGCACGCGCGCGAGCTGTACTGGGCATTCGCCCACGGCTGATGGCGCAGGGCGCGGCGTCCCCCGCAAGGCTCGAGCTCGCCGGCTTCTGCCTCGTCTTCGTCGGGCTGGGCCTCGGGCGCTTCGGCTACCCGCCGCTCATCCCGGTGATGGTGGCGCACGGTACGCTGACGCCGGCGGGCGCCGGCTACATGGCGGCGGCGAACTTCGCCGGGTACCTCGCCGGCGCCGTCGCGGCGGACCCGCTCGCGCGCCGGTTCGGGCCCCGCCCGGTCATGCTGGGCGCGCTCGTGGCGACGGTCGTGAGCTTCCTGGCGTGCGGCCTCGACCCCGGCCCGGCACTGGGCCTCGCCTGGCTCGGGGCCTGGCGCTTCGTCGCCGGGGTCACCGGCGGGTTCCTCATGGTGCTCGTTCCGCCGGTGCTGCTTCCGCTGATCCCGGTGGCAATGCGCCCGCGCTCGGGCGGACGCCTCTTCGCCGCCGTCGGCGCGGGCATGCTGTTCTCCGGCCTGCTGCTTCCGATGCTGCCGGAGGCGGGGCCCGGCCAGCTTTGGCTCGTGATCGCCCTCGTCGGGGCGGTGGCGGGCACGGCAGGCTTCCTCCTTCTTCCGAGGCAGCTGGGCGCAGCCGAACGGCCGGGCCCGGCGCAAGACGCGCCGGCTTCGGCGGGATCCCGCGACCGCTTCGGGCGCGCCTTCTGGGGCCTCGGAATTCTCTATGCGGCCATCGCGACGAGCTACATCCCCCACACGGTGTTCTGGGTCGACTTTCTCGCGCGCGACCGCGGCGCGGGCCTCGGCGCCGGGGGCGCGGCCTGGATGCTGTTCGGCCTCGGCGCTCTTCTGGGACCGCAGGTGCTGGGGCGGCTCGCCGGCCGGTTCGGCTACACGCAGACGCTGCGGATCGCCTGCCTGGGACTCGTCGCCTCGCTGCTGCTGCCGATCGGCGTGGACAGCGAAACGCTGCTGTCGGCAACGTCGGTGCTGGCTGGGGCCTGCGCGATCGGCAGCGTGTCGCTCGTTTCCGGCCGGTCCAACGCCATCGTTCCGGCGGAGCGCCGCGCGCGGGCGTGGGCGATCCTCACCGTCGGGTTCGCGGTGATGCAGGGCGGCGGCGCCTGGATGCTGTCCTCGGTTCTCTCGATGACGCAGTCATACCCGGTGCTTTTCGTGACCGCGGCCGGCGTTCTCCTCGCCGGGCTCGTCGCCGACGTCGTGCTGGGGCGCGAGCCACGGTCGGCCCGGTAACCTTTCGTCAACCAAGCGGGCGCACGGTCGGGCGTCGACACGCGGACGTCCGCCCATGCGCAGAGCCCTTATCGCCGCCGCGGCCCTGGCCGCAGGCGTCGTTGCCGGCGGCTTCACCGAGCCGCCCGTCTCGCCCGAGAACACGTTGCGCTATTCGCGCAGCCGAGGCGGAAGCTGCACCGCGATGGTGCCCTATTACGGACCGCAGGCGCTCTGGATCGGCCGTTTCGCTGGCGGACGGCGCATGGACATTTCGGCCGAGCGCGTCTTCATGGACTGGCAGGCGAGCGAATCCTGCTTCTTCGACCTCGTCGACTGCACGCGCTGGCTCGACGGCCTGCAAAGGCTCTATCCCGAGCGCGCCGGCTACGCATTCTGCCGCAACCTCGCGGACGTGCCAGCCGGTGGGGCGTCGACTAGGCCCGCCGGAAAGGCAGTCGTAAAGCCCTGACGAGCACCGCCAGCGCGCCGAAATAAGCGAGCGCCCCCACGGCCCCCAGCGTGGCGAGATGGGCGAGGGATGCGAACCCGCCGAATCCAGCCGTCCACGCGCGGATCGGCGGCCCGGCGACGAAGGTGACGCCCGCCAGCAGCGCGGCGCAGGCCGCAACGGCCGCGAGCGTTCGCAGCAGGTTCCGGTCGGGGGCCATGTAGTCGCGGCGGCGCGCCATCACGACGAGAAGGATGAGATTGACCCACGCTCCGATGGCGGTGGCGAAGGCCAGGCCCGGCGCGCCGAGGGGGCCGAAGAGCGCCAGCTTCAGCAGCAGGTTGACGCCGATGCCTGAAAAGGACGCGATCAGCGGCGTCGTCGTGTCCTGCCGCGCGTGGAAGCTCGCCACGGCGGACCGGATCAGCACGACGGCGGGCAGGCCGACGCCATAGGCCGCCAGCGCCGCCCCGGCGGCGGCGGCGGAGTCGGACGTGAATGCGCCGCGCATGAACAGCGCCGCCATGATCAGCTCGGGAATCATCAGGAACGCGACGAAGAACGG
>CAZJCW010000334.1:0-4133 GCA_964544365.1 uncultured Alsobacter sp. | reverse complement strand
GGCGGCGCGCGATGGTCTGGCGCAGCTTGGTCATCCGCACCCGCTCCTCGCGGGATGCGTCGTCGGGCGCGGAGGGGGCGCGCATCTGCGCCGGGGCGGGCGCCGGGACGGCGGCGCTCGCCGCAACGGCCACGGCCGCCAGCATGTCGCCCTTCGTCACGCGGCCATCCTTGCCGGACCCGGCGACGCCGGCGGGATCGACGCCCGTCTCGGCGGCGATGCGGTTGACCGAGGGGGCCTGCGGGGTTCCCGCGGGCAGCGCCCGGGCGGCCGGAGCGGGCGCGGGGGCCGGGGCAGCGGCGGCAGGCTTCTCCGCAGCGGGCGCCGCGGCGGGGGCCGGGGCAGCCGCCGCGCCGGCGCCGGCGGAAATCGAGCCCAGCAGCGCGCCGACGCCCACGGTGTCGCCGTCCTTGGCAACGATCTCGGCCAGCACGCCGGCGGAGGGGGCGTTGACCTCGAGGGTGACCTTGTCGGTCTCCAGTTCGAGCAGGGGCTCGTCAGCCTTCACGGCGTCGCCGGGCTTCTTGAACCACTTGCCGATGGTGGCCTCGGAAACGGACTCGCCGAGGGTGGGAACGCGGATGTCGGTGGCCATGGTCGGTCGGACCTTTCGTGATCAGCCGGTTCCGCGGCCGCGACGGGGAGCGCGGGGAAACCGGAGGGAACGGGAGGAGACGGCGGGGCCGAAGGCCCGCCCGGGATGTCGCGCCGGCCCGAGGGTCGGCGCGCGGCGGGCGCTCAGCGCGCGTAGACCTCCTCGAGGAAGGCGTTCAGCTGGGCGACGTGCTTGGACATCAGGCCCGTCGCCGTCGCGGCGGAGGCCGGACGGCCCGCGTAGATCGGCTCCTTGGCCTTCAGGCCGGCATGCGGCAGCACCCAGCGCAGGTAGGGCTCCACGAAGGTCCACGAACCCATGTTCTTGGGCTCCTCCTGGCACCACACCACGTCCGCGTTCTTGAAGCGGGCGAGCTCGGTGGCCAGCGCCTTCACCGGGAAGGGATAGAGCTGCTCGACACGCAGCAGGTACACGTCGTCGATGCCGCGCTTCTCGCGCTCCTCGTACAGGTCGAAATAGACCTTGCCCGAGCACAGCACGACGCGGCGGATCTTGTTGTCCTTGGCGAGCTTGATCTTCTCGCCCTTGAGCATCTGCGCGTCGTCCCACAGGACGCGGTGGAAGGTCGACCCGGTCGCGAGCTCGTCGAGCCGCGAGACCGCGCGCTTGTGGCGCAGCAGCGACTTCGGCGTCATCAGGATGAGCGGCTTGCGGAAGTCGCGCTTCAGCTGCCGGCGCAGGATGTGGAAGTAGTTCGCCGGCGTCGTGCAGTTGGCGACCTGCATGTTGTCCTCGGCGCACATCTGCAGGAAGCGCTCGAGGCGGGCCGAGGAGTGCTCGGGACCCTGGCCCTCGTAGCCGTGCGGCAGCAGGCAGACGAGGCCGGACATGCGCAGCCACTTGCGTTCGCCCGACGAGATGAACTGGTCGAACACGACCTGCGCGCCGTTGGCGAAGTCGCCGAACTGGGCTTCCCACATGGTCAGCGCGTTCGGCTCGGACAGCGAGTAGCCGTACTCGAAGCCGAGCACCGCCTCCTCCGAGAGCATCGAGTTGATGACCTCGTACTTCGCCTGGCCCTCGCGGATGGAGTTCAGCGGCGTATGGCGCGCCTCGGTCTCCTGGTCGATCAGCACGGAATGGCGCTGCGAGAAGGTGCCGCGCTCGCAGTCCTGCCCGCTCAGGCGGACGCGGTGGCCCTCCAGCACGAGCGAGCCGAAGGCGAGCGCCTCGCCGGTCGCCCAGTCGATGCCCTCGCCCGTCTCGATCGCCTTGCGGCGATTGTCGAGGAACCGCTGGATCGTCTTGTGGATGTTGAAGCCGGGCGGCGTCGCCGTGATCTTCTCGCCGATCAGCTTGAGGACGGACGTGTCGACGCCGGTCTGGCCGCGACGCGCGTCGTCCTCGCTCTCCTTGATCGCCTTCAGGCCGGCCCAGCGGCCGTCGAGCCAGTCGGCCTTGTTGGGCTTGTAGGCCTGCCCCGCCTCGAACTCCGCCTCGAGCCGGGCGCGCCAGTCGGCCCGCATCTTGTCGATCTCGCCCTCGGTGACGACACCCTCGGCGATCAGCTTGCCGGCATAGAGCTCCAGCGTCGACTTCTGCGAGCGGATCTTCTTGTACATCAGCGGCTGGGTGAAGCCGGGCTCGTCGCCCTCGTTGTGCCCGAACCGCCGGTAGCAGAACATGTCGATGACGACCGGCTTGTGGAACTTCTGCCGGAACTCCGTCGCCACCTTGGCGGCAAACACCACCGCCTCGGGGTCGTCGCCGTTCACGTGGAAGATCGGCGCCTCGATCATCTTCGCCACGTCGGAGGGATAGGGCGAGGAGCGCGAGTAGCGCGGATAGGTGGTGAAGCCGATCTGGTTGTTGATGATGAAGTGCACCGAGCCGCCGGTCTTGTGGCCCTTGAGGCCCGACAGGCCGAGGCACTCGGCCACCACGCCCTGGCCGGCGAACGCGGCGTCGCCGTGGATGAGCAGCGGCATCACCGAGGTGCGCTCGATGATGTCGTCGCGCTGGTCCTGCTTGGCGCGCACCTTGCCGAGGACGACGGGATCGACGATCTCGAGGTGCGACGGGTTGGCGGTCAGCGACAGGTGGATCGTGTTGCCGTCGAACTCGCGGTCCGACGAGGCACCGAGGTGGTACTTCACGTCGCCGGAGCCCTCGACCTCCTGGGGCGCGAACGAGCCGCCCTTGAACTCGTGGAACAGCGCGCGGTGCGGCTTGGCCATCACCTGCGTCAGCACGTTGAGCCGGCCGCGATGGGCCATGCCGAAGACGATCTCCTTCACGCCGAGATTGCCGCCGCGCTTGATGATCTGCTCGAGCGCCGGGATCAGCGATTCGCCGCCGTCCAGGCCGAAGCGCTTGGTGCCGGTGTACTTGACGTCGATGAACTTCTCGAAGCCCTCGGCCTCGACGAGCTTGTTCAGGATGGCGCGCTTGCCCTCGCGGGTGAAGGCGATCTCCTTGTCCGGCCCCTCGATGCGCTCCTGGATCCACGCCTTCTCGGCGGGATTCGAGATGTGCATGAACTCGTAGCCGATGGTGGAGCAGTAGGTGCGCTTCAGGATCGCCAGCATCTCGCGGATGGTGGCGTATTCCAGCCCGAGCACGTGGTCGATGAAGATCTTGCGGTCCCAGTCGGCCTCGGTGAAGCCGTAGGACGAGGGATGCAGCTCCTCGTGGTCCTTCATCGGCTCGATCTCGAGCGGGTCGAGCTGGGCGTGCAGGTGGCCGCGCATGCGGTAGGCGCGGATCATCATCAGCGCGCGCACCGAATCGCGGGTGGCGCGCATGATGTCGGCCTCGGAGAGACCGGGTGCGCCCTTGGCCTGCACGACCTCGGCCTTGCCCTTGATCTTGTCGCCGACGATCTTCTCGACCTGGCCCCAGTTGCCGTCGAGGGCCGAGACGAGCTCCCCGTTGGCCGCGACGGGCCAGCCCGGCCGCTTCCACGAGGCGCCCCGGGCGCTCTTGGTGACCGCGGCGCCGTCATCCTTCAGCGCGGCGAAGAACGCCTGCCACTCGGCGTCGACCGAGGCAGGGTTCTCCTGCCACCGCGCGTGCAGGTCCTCGATGTAGGCGGCGTTCGCGCCGTACAGGAATGAGGTCTGGAGGAAGGCGTCGTTCTGGTCCTGGCGTGCCATTGTCCTGCGTTTCCCCGCATTGCGCGACGTGCGGCCGGCGAACGGCGAGTAGGGTCGCTCTCGCCTTGTTTCGTGCCCGCGAACGGGCCCCTATTCGCTCTTCGCCGGTCGCTGTTTCGCTCTGACTCGTTTCAACCCTTCAGCACTTCCACGAGCGTCTTGCCGAGCCGGGCCGGCGACGGCGACACGCGGATGCCGGCGGCCTCCATGGCCGCGATCTTGTCCTCGGCGCCGCCCTTGCCGCCCGAGATGATCGCGCCGGCATGGCCCATGCGGCGCCCGGGAGGCGCCGTGCGCCCGGCGATGAAGCCGACGGTCGGCTTCCTGCGCCCGCGCTTCGCCTCGTCGGCCAGGAACTGCGCCGCGTCTTCCTCGGCCGAACCGCCGATCTCGCCGATCATGATGATCGACGTGGTCTTGGG
>CAZJCW010000333.1:0-4285 GCA_964544365.1 uncultured Alsobacter sp. | reverse complement strand
CGCGTGATGGTGTTCAAGCCTTCGAATATCCTGAAGGCGCGAATCAACGGCCTCGAGACCGACGAGACCGAGGACTGAGCAGCTCGTTCCCCCGGCGCCGTGCCTTTGACGGAGGGTCCAGATGGACAAGAGCCCGGACGCCTTTCGGACCATCAGCGAGGTCGCCGACGATCTCGATCTCCCGCAGCACGTTCTGCGGTTCTGGGAGACGCGCTTCGTCCAGATCCGCCCGCTCAAGCGGGGCGGCGGCCGTCGGTATTATCGGCCTGACGACGTCGATCTCCTGCGGGGAATCCGGCACCTGCTGTACGGGCAGGGCTACACGATCCGCGGCGTCCAGCGGATCCTGAAGGAGCAGGGGCTTCGCGCCGTCCAGGGGTTCGGTCGCGGCGAAGCCGTCGCGCCTTCGCCGCCGCGCGACGCCGTCGGCTCGCGGGACGACGACGCGGCGGAGGCCGCCGCGTTCCAGCGCGTCGGCTTCGAGCAGGAAGACCTGCCGTTGCCGTTCGATGCGCCCGCCAACGCCGATGCCGAGCCGCCGGCCACGCGCTTCGGCCTGAGCGAGGCCGAGATCCGGCGTCTCGAGGCGGCGCTCGCGGAACTCATGGAATGCCGTCGCATCCTGCACGGACTGCGCGGCGGCCCCATCGCGGAGGAAGAGGCGGCCTGAGCCGCCCCGGCATCGGTCCCGGCGTCAGCCGACCTCGACCACGAGCCGCCCGCGCACGTCGCCCGAGAGGATCTTCGGCGCCGTGGCGATCACATCGTCGAGCGTGATCGTCGTCGTCATGGACGCCAGCTTGCCCAGGTCGAGCGAGGTCGAGATCAACGCCCAGGCGTCCATGCGCCGCGCCCTGGGCGCCATGACGCTGTCGACGCCGAGCAGCGACACGCCGCGCAGGATGAACGGCGCGACCGATGTGGGCAGGTCCATGCCCTGGGCGAGGCCGCAGGCCGCGACGGCGCCGCCGTAGCGGGTCATCGACAGCACGTTCGCCAGCGTGTGCGAGCCGACGGCGTCGATGCCTGCCGCCCAGCGTTCCTTGCCGAGCGGGCGGGCCGGGCCGGACAGCTCCGCCCGGTCGACGATCTCGGCCGCGCCGAGGCCCTTGAGATAGTCGACTTCGGCCGGACGGCCGGTCGAGGCGACGACGTGCCAGCCGCGCGCCGCGAGGAGCGCGATGGCGACGGAGCCGACGCCGCCCGCCGCGCCGGTGACGACGGCCGGGCCGCGGTCCGGCGTCAGGCCGGCCCGTTCCAGCGCCAGCACGCACAGCGCCGCGGTGTATCCGGCGGTGCCGACCGCCATGGCCTGCGCCGCCGTCAGGCCCGCCGGCTGCGGAACGAGCCAGTCGCCCTTGACGCGGGCGCGCTGGGCGTAGCCGCCCCAATGCGTCTCGCCCACGCCCCAGCCGTTCATGACGACGGCGTCGCCGGCGGTCCAGTCGGGATGACGCGACTCTTCGACCGTTCCGGCGAAGTCGATCCCCGGCACCATCGGGAACCGGCGGACCACCGGCGCCTTCCCGGTGATCGCGAGCCCGTCCTTGTAGTTCACCGTGGAGTGGGTCACGCGGACCGTGACGTCGCCGTCCATGAGTTCGGAGTCCTGCGCCTCGCGCAGCACCGCGCCGTAGCCCTGCTCGGTCTTGTCGACCACGATGGCCCTGAAGCCCATGTTCGCCTCCTGTTGAACCGGCCGGGTTGTCGCCGATCCGGATGCTGCCGGCAAGGGCGCGCGCGCCGGTCTCAGGCCGCCGAGGCCGCCGGGCGAACGACGGGCACCTCGCGGATCGGCAGGTTGATCAGCGCGGACGCGACGCCGAGAACCGCCGACAGCCACCAGACGATCATGTAGGAGCCGGTGCTCTCGTAGAGAATGCCGCCCATCAGCACGCCGAGGAACCCGCCGAGCTGGTGGGAAAAGAACGCGAAGCCGTAGAGCATGGCCAGGTAGCGCGTGCCGAACATGGTCATCACGAGGCTCGAGGTCGGCGGGATCGTCGACAGCCAGAGCAGCCCCATCGCCACCCCGAACCCGATGGCGGTGGCCGGGGAGGGGGGCAGCATGATGAACACGACGACCACGACCGCCCGGCCGAGATAGATCCCCGACAGGATCCAGCGGCGCGGCATCCGGCCCGAGAGCCAGCCCGACGTCAGCGAACCGACCGCGTTGGCGAGGCCGATGGTCGCCAGTGTCCAGCCGCCGACCCAGGCCGGAAGCCCGACGTCCTTCAGGTAGGCCGGCATGTGCGCCGTGATGAAGGCGAGCTGGAAGCCGCAGGTGAAGAAGCCGATCACCAGCAGCACGTAGCTGGGATGGCGGAAGGCCTCGCCGAGCGCCTGGGCAATCGTTTGCTGCGGCGCTGCCCCGGCAGCGCCCGCTGCGCCGCCCGTGCCGCGCGTCGCCAGCGTGATCGAGAGCGGGATGACGAGGAGCAGCGTCGCGGCGAAGATCAGGCTCGTCTCCTGCCAGCCGATGCGCTCGATCAGGATGCTGCCGATGGGCGGGAACAGGAACTGGCCGAGCGATCCGGCCGCCGTGCCCGCCCCGAAGGCGAGGCCCCGCCAGCTCTCCGGCAGAAGCTTGCCGAAGGCGGCCAGGACGAGGTTGAACGAGCAGCCGGCAAGGCCGAAGCCGATCAGCACGCCCGCGCCGATCGTCATCGTCGACGGCGTCGTGGCGAAGGCCATCAGCGCCTGTCCCGCGGCGTAGAGCACGGCCCCCAGCGTCAGCGCACGCACGGTCCCGAAACGGTCGGCGAAGGCGCCGGCGAAGGGCTGCCCCACGCCCCACAGCAGGTTCTGCAGGGCGACCGCGAAGGAAAAGACCTCCCGGCTCCAGCCGAACTCCGTCGACATCGGGATCTGGAACAGCCCGATCGCCGAACGCGGTCCGAACGTGATCAGCCCGGCAAGGCAGCCGCACAGCAGGATGATTTCCGGCGCGTATCGGCTGGTGAACGGCTTGGTGGGTGCGCTCATGGGTGGCTCACGGGGGACGGATCGAGGAGCGAACCGTAACAGCGGGGCGGTCGCCCGATAATGGCGAGTTATTGATGGCAGTGATGACGAAACGGGATGGCGGCGAGCCTTATCCGGCCTTGGCGCGGGCGACGTCCATGATCATGCAGGTGCTCGTGCCGTGCGCCAGCAGCCGGCCCCTGGCATCGACCAGCTTCGCCTCCGACGTCGCGATCCGGCCGCCCAGATGGACGATCGTCGCTTCCGCGCGCACCCGGCCCATGCCGGCCAGCACCGGCCGGACGAAATTCACCTTCAGCTCGACGGTCGTATAGGCCTGTCCCGCCTCCAGCATCGTGTGAACCACGCAGCCCAGCGCCGAATCGAGGATCATGCTGATCCAGCCGCCATGGACGGTGCCGAGCGGGTTGTAGAAATCCTCGGTGGGCTCGCCCTCGAAGACCACCCGGCCGCGTTCGGCCAGCGTGGTCTGGAACGAGCCGGTCCGGCAGATCGGCGGTGCCGGAAAGTCGCCCGTCATCATCCGGTGCATGAAGGTCAGGCCGTCCATGCCGGTCATCTCGGCATGGGGAACGACGCCGACATGCGAGGGCGGCGCGAAGTCTCGGGTCAGGACGGTCATGCCATGGGTTCCTTGGTGTCTTGCGTGTCGGCCAGTGACGTTGCCGTGCGGCGCAGTGCGGTCAGCGCGCGGCCGATCTCGCTTGCGCGTTCCGGTCCGAGCGCCTGCGTGAAGGCGTCCTGCGCCCGCCTCCAGTGTGGAAGCGCCGCGGCCAGGATCGCCGTTCCGCGCGGGGTCAGGCGAAAGCGCTTGCCGAGGCCGCCGCGCCCGGCGGCGGGCTCGACGAACCCGTCGCGCTCGAGCAACGCCAGGTTGCGCAGCAGGGTGGTGCGTTCCAGCGCCAGCTCCTCGGCCAGCGCCGTGAGGTTGGACCAGCGGTCCGCCCGGATCGCCGCCAGCACCGAGATCTGCGTGATCGGCAGCCCGGTGTCCCGCATCGCGGCGTTGTAGTGCCGGTTGACGGCCCGCGCGGCCATGTTCGCCAGCCGCGCATAGCACCGCGGCAGGTCTGCCGGGAGATCCGCCGGCCACGGCTCCGCGGCCGTGGTCTTCGCGTCAGGTGATCGTGTCATGATAGTGCATCTACACGCTTCCATCGAGTGTGTAAATACACATGCCGCCGTGCGGTCCTCGACGACTGAACCGCGGGAACCGAACGCCGACGCACCCAAGCCGCTCCACCCCCGTCGTCCCCGGCGGCGCGCAGCGCCGGGAAGGGGACCCAGGGGCCACCGC
>CAZJCW010000332.1:0-4293 GCA_964544365.1 uncultured Alsobacter sp. | reverse complement strand
CATCTTCACGCCCAGCCCGCCGGCGATCTCGTAGCCCATGGTCGAGTAGCCGTACTCCAGGTGGTATCCGCCCGGCGCCCCCGCCTGCCACAGCTTGTGCAGTTCGCCCGGAAGCCCGCCGGCAGCGCAGACGACGACGTCGCTGTCCCTCGCCTGGCGCTGGACCGCGCCGATGACCTGCGCGTCGGACGGCAGGGCGGCGTTGGTGGGCCCGGTGTAGCGGGCGGCGACGGGGCCCCAGGCGGCCTTCTCCTCGCGCGCCCGGTCCGTCCACGCGACGGGGGCCTTCCAGCCGCCGACCGCCTTGTCGAGTTCCTCCAGCCCGACGCGGGCGTCGGCCACGAGCGGCAGGGCGCGGTGCTTCCCGGCGTCGAAGACCTGCGTGTTCAGGGCGACGATGCGCCTGCCCTCCCCGCGGAAGAGCGACCACGAACCGGTCGTGAAGTCGGCCAGCCGGGTGCCCACCGCGAGCACCACGTCGGCCTCGGCCGCGAGCGCATTGGCGGCAGCCGTGCCGGTGACGCCCACCGCTCCCATGTTCAGCGGATGATGGTCGACGAGGCTCGACTTGCCCGCCTGCGTCTCCATCACCGGGATGCCATGCGTCTCGGCGAAGACGCGAAGCCGGCTTTCCGCCTCGGAGTAGAGGACGCCGCCGCCGGCGACGATCACCGGGCGACGGGCCCCTTTCAGCGCGACGGCGGCCTCGGCCAGTTCGCGGTCGTCGGGACGCGGACGGCGCGGCATCCACAGGCGCGGCTCGAAGAAGCTCTCCGGCCAGTCGAACGCCTCGGTCTGCACGTCCTGGCACAGCGACAGGGTAACAGGCCCGCAATCGGCCGGGTCCGTCAGCACCTGCATGGCGCGGGCAAAGGCGGGAACCAGCTGCTCGGCGCGGGTGATGCGGTCGAAATAGCGCGACACCGGGCGGAAACAGTCGTTCGCCGAGACCGTGCCGTCGGCGAAGCTCTCGACCTGCTGCAGCACCGGGTCCGGCCGCCGGCTGCTGAAGACGTCGCCGGGCAGGAACAGAACCGGCAGCCGGTTGACGTGCGCCATGGCCGCGGCGGTGATCATGTTGGTCGCGCCAGGGCCGATCGACGTCGTCACCGCCATCATCCGGCGACGGCGGCTTGCCTTGGCAAAGGCAACGGCCGCGTGCGCCATCGCCTGCTCGTTGTGTGAGCGGTACGTCGGCAGCATGTCCCGGGCCGCATACAGCGCCTCGCCCAGGCCGGCGACATTGCCGTGGCCGAAGATTGCCCAGCACCCCGCGAAGACCGGCACGGGCGAACCGTCGACCAGCGTCTCCTGTGCGGCGAGCGCGCGCACGAGAGCCTGCGCCATGGTGAGGCGGATGGTTCGGGTCATGGCGTTCTCCTGTTCATGGCGGCGCAGGCTTCCCGCCACGCCCTGTCGAGCGCGGCAAAGCGGCGGGCCATGTCGTCCACGGCAGCCGTATCGGTCATGCGGCCTTCGAGCCACGCCTTCGCCGCGTCGCCGAAGATGGTCCGCCCGACGGCGAAGCCCTTCACCCTGTCGCATGAGGCCGCGACGCGGAACGCCGCCTCCAGGCTGTCCAGCGGCGCATCGAGGCCGAGCATGACGATGCCGCGGCAATGCCGGTCATGACCGTCGATCACGCCGGCGACGGCGGTCCACGCCGCAGCCGTCGCCTGGGGCTCGAGCTTCCACCAGTCGGGCTTCACCCCGGCGGCATAGACTGCAGCGACGGCGCGGGCGGCCGTGTCCTCGGCCACCGGACCGTGCTTCGACACGATGATCTCGACCAGAAGCTCCCGGCCCAGCGTGCGGCAGGCGTCGAAGACGCGGCGCAGCTCCCGGTCCTGCCGGGCGCGCAGATCGGCCGGATCGTCGGGATGGTAGAAGGCCAGCGCCTTCACGGTGTGGATGACCGGCCACTCGGCCAGATGCGCGCCGAGGGACTCCATGCCGTCGAAATCGAGCGGGCGCGAACCGGATTTCTCCACCGGCCGTCCGATCCAGAACGGATGGTCGGCGGCGCGGAACAGGGCCTCGCGGCCGTGCGTCCCGTCGATCAGCATGCCGTAGCCGGGCCGCCCGTCGGCCACCCGGGCCGCGGCGTCGACGGCGAGGCGCTTGAAGGCGGCGATCCGCTCGCGCGGCGCACCGGCGGCATCGGCCCATTCCTCGAACTGCACCCGGTGGTCGATCGCGAGCGCCACGAGCCCTTCCGGCGCGGGCCGGCGGGTCGTCGCCCAGTGGACGTGGTTCAACGCCTCGTCCCGTCGCAGCGCGCGGTGCGGGGAGCCCTGGCGAAGGAACAGCTGAAGCTCCTCCCACGTGGGGTATTCCGGCGCGCACATCAGCCGCGAAACGGCGAACGCGCCGCAGGCATTGGCCCAGGCGCAGCACGTCTCGACGGGTTCGTCGCGGATCCAGCCGCGCAGGTAGCCGGCCATGAAGCCGTCGCCGGCGCCCAGCACGTTATAGACCTCGACGGGGAAGCCGGGTCCCTTGATGCCGTCCTCCAGGCTGTCGGGGATGGCGCCCGGAAAGACGACGCAGCCCATCGGGCCGCGCTTGCAGACGATGGTGGCGTCGCTCAGCGCGCGCACGGCGCGGATGGCGGCCAGCGTGTCGGTGGTGCCGCCGGCGATGTGCAGTTCCTCCTCCGTGCCCACCACGAGGTCGCACGACGGCAGGATCTCCTGCAGGTGCGCGGTCACGGTGTCGGAGCGGATGTAGCGTTCCTCCCCCGCGCCGTGGCCGGCCAGGCCCCAGAGATTGGGCCGGTAGTCGATGTCGAAGGCGACGCGGCGGCCGTGCTTGCGCGCCAGCGCCATCGCCTTCTTCTGGGCGGCGGCCGTGTTCGGCCGGGAAAAATGCGTGCCGGTGACCACGACGGCGCGCGCCGAGGCGATGTAGTCCTCGTCGATGTCGCTTTCGTCCAGCGCGGCGTCGGCGCAATCGGTGCGATAGAAGATCAGGGGAAATTGCCGGTCGTCGCGTACGCCGAGCACCACCAGCGCCGTCAGGCGCGTGGGGTCCGTGTGCACGCCCCGGGTATCGACGCCCTCGCGCTCGAGCTGCTCGCGGATGAAACGGCCCATGTGCTCGTCGCCGACGCGCGTGACGAGGCCAGGCTTCAGGCCGAGGCGGGCGACGCCGACGGCCATGTTGGTGGGACTGCCGCCGACCGCCTTCACGAAGGCCGCCATGTCCTCCAGCCGCCCGCCGACCTGCTGTCCATAGAGGTCGACGGACGATCGCCCGATGGTGACGACGTCGAGACCGGGCTCGGCGCCCGAGGGACCGGCTTCTGCGCTTGCAGCCATGGTGCTCAGGCCTTCCTGGCCGGCTTCGGCGGATGCGGGGCGTCCTGGTAGGCGCCCAGCACCTGCTGGTCGAAGTCGATGTTGGAGCCTGTCATGAGCCCCGAGTCCGCCGACGCGAGGAAGGCGACGGTGCGCGCCACCTCCTTCGGATCGAGCAGGCGTCCGAAAGGCTGCTCCGCCGCCGCCTTGTCCAGCCAGCCGTCCTGCGCGCCATGGTGGCGGCGCATCACGGCATCCTCGCCCGGCGTCGACATCCAGCCGATGTTGAGGCCGTTGACGCGGATTCGATGGGGCATCAGCGAGAAGGCGGCGTTCTTGGTGAGCGTGGCGAGAGCGCCCTTCGAGACGCAATACGCGGAGATGAAGGGTTGGCCGCCGTGGGCCGACATGGACTGGATGTTGACGATCGCCCCTTCGATCTTCTCCCGCACCATCACCGTCGCGGCGGCCTGGATGAGAAAGAAGGGCGCCCGGCAGTTCACCGCCATGATGCGGTCGTAGAGCGCCGGGGTCGTGTCGAAGATGGTGCCGCGGTCGGTGTCGCCGGCGGCGTTGACGAGGATGTCGACCCGGCCAAAGGCCGCATCGGCAGCAGGGACGATCGCCGCGGTTTCCTCGACGCTGGCGAGGTCTGCCTTCACGAAAACCGTCTTGCATCCCTGGGTCGAGAGCTCGGCGGCGACACGGGCGCCGCGCTCGCCGTTCCGGCCGGTGACGAGAAGGCCGGACAGCCCGCGCGACACCAGCTCCCGCGCAATGGCCTCTCCGAGTCCCTGCGTGCCGCCCGTGACGATCGCGACTTTTCCTGCGAGGGACGCCTGCGCCCCCCGGTTTCCCGCCGCATCCGCCATGACGTCCTCCCGCTCCGGTCGCGCCGGGCTCGATTCCCTGTCCGGAGCATGCGCTGCCGGACGGCCTGATGAAACAAAAACTCCATTCGCAGGTCAATTCGGAACATGTATTCTTTGTGCAA
>CAZJCW010000331.1:0-4302 GCA_964544365.1 uncultured Alsobacter sp. | reverse complement strand
GATTGACAGAATGCCAATTCAAGCCTCATTTAGTTCGGGTTCAGAACTATCTCCTGAGTGACGTCATGAACGAGTCCGCGTCCCAGTCGATCGTGCGACAGGCATCGCTTCGCGCGGTGTTCGAGGCAATGCTTGCCCACGGACCGCTGTCACGGGCTCAACTCTCCAGGCTCACCGGTCTCTCCAAGCAGACCACCAGCGAGGTCGTCCGGCAGCTTGAAAGCGCGGGCCTGACCAGATTGCTCGGACAGACGCAGGGGCCTGTCGGCCGCAGCGCGACTACGTACGCCCTGCGGGTGGACGGAGCTTTCGTGATGGGGGTCGACCTGGGCGGCACCAAAGTGCAGGTCGCCCTCGCGGATCTCGTCGGCGGCATCGTCGGCGAGACGATCCAGGAGACCGATCGCCGCGGCGGACAGCACATCGTTCGCCAGATCAACGCCATGATGCGTGAGGTCGCGACGCAGGCCGGCGTCGATCCACGCTCGGTCCGGTTCGGAGCCATGGGCAGCCCGGGCGTGTTCCGGCCGGAGACCGGCAGGATCGAACTGGCTCCCAATCTTCCCGGTTTCGACACGCTCGACGTCGCCAAGGCCCTGGAGGGCAGTCTCGGCTTCCCCGTCATCATCGAGAACGACGTGAACATGGCCGCCCTGGGCGAATGGCGCCATGGATGCGGCCAGGGTACGGACGATCTCACCTTCATGGCGCTCGGCACCGGCATCGGCATGGGCATCATTGCAGGCGGCCGGCTGCTGCGGGGCGCCAGGGGTGCCGCCGGAGAGATCGCCTATCTGCCATTAGGCGGAGATCCCTTCGACGCGCGTGGCCACCGCTTCGGAACGCTCGAGATGGCGATCGGCGGAGCGGCGATCGTCGAGCGCTATCGCGCGGGAGGAGGAACTCCCGACGCGGATGTCCGGATGATCTTCGACCAGGTCGGACCGCAGGATGCGGTTGCGTCGGCAACCGTCGACGACATCGCGCGCCTCCTCGTCCAGGCGATCGCCGCGACGCAGGCGATCCTCGATCCCTCGCTCGTGGTGTTCGGCGGAAGCATCGGCGCCAGAACCGAACTGATGGGCCGTGTCCTGGAGCTTTCGAGGCGGGTTATGCCTGCCCCGCCGATCCTGAAGACCAGCATTCTCGGTGGGCGGGCAGCCCTCGTCGGGGCGATCAGCGTGGGTATCCAGTCGCTGCACGCCACGCTGTTCGAGGCGAACTGAACCTCAGCCTGCCGGGCGGCCGTCAGTCACGGAGCCGGTGGAGAGACGCAGCAACTCGATCAGTCTGGAGACGATCGGGATCGGGCGGCTCGACGACCGCAACGTGATGCCCGTCTTAAACTGCCATATCGGCTCCTTCGGCACCCGCACGATGAGACCGGCCTCCTCGATCACCGGCTGGAGCTGGGCCGGCGCCACCATGAGATAGTCCGACCCCGCGACCATGCGCAGGCCCGTGGCGAAGGAGGAGGTCGAGACGGCGACGCGAAAACCGAGACGGTCACCGCCCATGAAGCGCGCAAGACGCGTCAAAGCCCTGTCGTCCTGCTGGAAGACGACCCAAGTCCAGCCCGCAAGACCGGGCCCGGACAAGTCCTGACCGGCAAGCGGGTGGGACGGGCGCATGACGATGCCGATCTCGGCCGTCAGAAGCTCGATTTTCTCCATCCCGTAGAGGTCGAGATCCGGCTCGATTTCGCCACAGACGACATCCACGTCGCCGCGCTGGAGCATTGGCATCACGGTGCGGTTGATGTCGGCAATGACATCGAGCCTGGTGCCGGGAAACTCCCGGACCAGGGTCTGCAGCGCGATCGGGACGTGCAGCATGTGATAGAGGGGGCCCGCACCGATGCGGAGGATCGGGAGCCCGCCCCTCTGCATGGCCGTGATCTCCTCCACGGCAAAATTGTACTCGGCCTCGATCCGCCGGGCATGGCCGAGGAAGCTCTCCCCGAAGGCAGTCAGCTCCATCCCCCGGGTTCGCCGATCGAACAGCCTGGCGCCCAGTTCGCGTTCGAGACGCTGGAGGAACTTGGTCAGGGAGGGCTGTGCCAGCCCGATCCGGCCAGCGGCGCCGGTCAGCGTCCCCTCCTCCACGATCGCCAGGAACGCCCGGATCTTGCGGTCCACCATCTATAGCTCCCGGGAATGGCAAGCGGCCCCGAATTTCATTTTCCGGGCATACCGATACCACATAGGATCCATTGCCAAGCATAGGGTGCCGCGCCGTTCACGGTGCGGCGCGGGTCATGCCCGCGCTTCGACACTCGGCCGCCGAACAAGAGCACCACCGGGAGGGACATCATGCAAAACAGGCTTCACTGTCTCCTGAAAGCAGCGACGCTCGGCCTCGCATTGGCCGGGGCGGCGCTCGCGCCTGCAGCGGCCCAGTCCGTCGACGTGGGCAAGCACGCGCCCATCACCATCCTCATCAATGCCTCGCCCTGGTATGCCGGTTTCGAGGCCGCGGTCGACCTGTACAGCAAGCAGACCGGCAACAAGGTGAACCTCGACGTCACGCCGTATGGCGGAATGCTCGAGAAGGCGCGAAACGCAGTGCGTGGCGCATCGAGCCCCTACGACCTGCTGAACCTCGACGGCGGCTGGACGATCGAGTTCTACGAAGGCGGCTTCCTGAAGCCCATCAATGACGTGGATCCGGCCTTCCAGCTTCCCAAGGAAATGCTCACCTGCGGCAACACCCATTGGTGGAATGCGCAGAAGCGCTGGCGCACGCCCGATGGCGGCAAGCTGATGGGCGTTCCGCCGAACTGCAACGTCCACATCGTCGCCTACCGCAAAGATCTCTACGACAAGGCGGGCCTCGGCGCTCCGAAGACGTATGACGACGTCGCGGCAGCCTGCCAGAAGTTGCAGTCGCCTCCCGGCCTCTACGGCTTCGTCATTCGCGGCGAGCGCGGCAACCCCATCCGCTACGACTTCAGCACCTTCATGGTCGGCCATGGCGGCGAGTTCGTCGCCAACCCGCAGGAGGGCGACTACACCGTCACGGTCAACAGCCCGAAGGTCCTCGCCGCGCTCAACCAGTTCATTGCCCTGGCGAAGGGCTGCGGCCCGGCCAACTTCGGCGCCATCGGCCAGGCCGACCTGATCCAGCTCATGGCCAGCGGAAAGGCTGCGGCCGTCCAGGTCGTCATCGCCGCCTGGTCGAACTTCGAGGACAAGACGAAGTCGGCCGTCGCGGGCAAGGTCGCCGCCGCCGCCGTGCCGGCCGCGGTGCCTGGCCAGAAGCCGGGCGTCGTGATCGGCAACTGGTCTTTCGCGCTTCCGAACAACGCGACCGCCGAGCGGCACAAGGCGGCCCTCGCCTTTCTGAAATGGTTCACCACCGCCGAGGCGCAGCGGGCCTACGCGGAAGCGGGCGGCATTCCGGTGCGCTCCGATACGCTGAAGTCCGACCTCGCCTCCAAGCCCCAGTTCGCCTGGATGCCGGCCTACCTGGCGAGCGTCGAGGCGTCCGTCGCGTCGCTCGGCTACGCCGAGGCGGCGGCGGTGGAACAGGCGATCGGACTTCGGCTGAACCAGGCACTGATCGGGGAAATGTCCCCGGCCAAGGCTCTCAACACCGCGGCCGCCGAGGTCGAGACGATCTTCGCACGCTCGGGTCGCAAGACCGGCAAGCTTCCGCCCCTTCCCGAGTGACGGGACCCGACCGAGATGATCCGGAGCCGCACCGCCTGGCCGCGGTGCGGCTCCATCGCTGACGGGAACCCGCGCTGATGAGACACCAACCTGCCGGCTTGCTCGACAGGACGTTCCCCTACTGGAGCCTGCTGCCGGCAGTCGTCGTCTTCGTCGTCCTGTCGCTCTACCCGCTGCTCAACCTGCTGATGATGAGTGTCTCGACCTTCCGGTTCGAGGGCGGCGTCGAGCACGCCACCTTCGACCCGATGGCGAACCTGCGTTACTTCGGCGAGGATCCGGTTCTTCGGCCAGCGATCGTCAACACGCTCATCTTCGTGGTCGTGGCCGTCTCGCTGGAGTTGGCGATCGGGCTGGCGCTGGCCATTTCCGTGTCGCGGGTCTCGCGCTGGAAAGGACTGATCCGGACGCTGATCATCCTGCCGATCCTGGTGCCGCCGGTGGCGATCGGCAGCATGTGGCGGCTGATGTACAACTACGACTTCGGTGTCTTCAACCAGTTCCTGTCCGTCTTCGGGCTGGGTCCGGTGAACTGGCTGGGCGACAGCCGCTTCGCGCTGGCGTCGGTCATCATGGTCGACGTGTGGCACTGGGTGCCCTTCATCTTCCTGATCCTGTTCGCGGCGGTGGA
>CAZJCW010000330.1:0-4315 GCA_964544365.1 uncultured Alsobacter sp. | reverse complement strand
CTCTACATCGGCCAGGAGGCCGTCGTCGTCGGCATGCAGATGGCGACGAAGCAGGGCGACCAGGTCATCACGGGCTACCGCGACCACGGCCACATGCTGGCCTGCGGCATGGATCCCAAGGGTGTCATGGCCGAATTGACCGGCCGCCGCGGCGGCCTGTCGAAAGGCAAGGGCGGCTCGATGCACATGTTCAGCGTCGAGAAGCATTTCTACGGCGGCCACGGCATCGTGGGAGCGCAGGTCTCGCTGGGTACCGGCCTCGCCTTCGCCAACCGCTACCGCGGCAACGACAACGTGTCGCTGACCTATTTCGGCGACGGCGCGGCCAACCAGGGCCAGGTCTACGAAAGCTTCAACATGGCCGAGCTCTGGAAGCTCCCGGTCGTGTATGTCATCGAGAACAACCGCTACGCGATGGGTACGGCGGTCAGCCGCGCTTCGGCTCAGACGGACTTCTCGAAGCGGGGCATCTCCTTCAACATCCCCGGCGAGCAGGTCGACGGCATGGACGTGCGGGCGGTCTACGCCGCCGCGCAGCGCGCCACCCAGTGGTGCCGCGACGGCAAGGGTCCTTACATCCTGGAGATGCAGACCTACCGCTACCGCGGCCACTCCATGTCCGACCCGGCAAAGTACCGGTCGAAGGACGAAGTGCAGAAGATGCGCGAGGAGCGGGATCCGATCGAGCAGGTGCGTCGCCGGCTGCTCGAGGACTGGAAGGTGTCCGAGGACGAGTTGAAGTCCATGGACGCCAAGGTCCGCGAGATCGTCAACGAGGCATCCGAATTCGCCACGAACGATCCCGAGCCCGATCCTTCCGAGCTCTGGACCGACATCCTGAAGTAACTCTTCAAGACCGCTGGTCCCGATCGCGCGCCGCCGGCGCGCCTTTGGAGCCGGCGGTCCCGCTCAACGGCCGACCAGGGGATTTCTCTCCATGCCGATCGACATCCTGATGCCCGCTCTCTCCCCGACGATGGAGAAGGGCAACCTGGCCAAGTGGCTGAAGAACGAAGGCGACCGGGTGAAGTCCGGCGACATCATCGCCGAGATCGAGACCGACAAGGCGACGATGGAGGTCGAGGCGGTCGACGAGGGCGTGCTCGCCAAGATCCTCGTGCCGGCCGGGACGGCGGACGTCGCGGTGAACGAGAAGATCGCCATCATCGCCTCCGACGGCGAGGATGCCGCCGCCATCGCGGCGACCGGCGGGGCTTCGATGCCGGGCGTGCCCGAGGCGGCGGAAGTCGCCGCCGAACCCGTGCCGACGACGAGCGTCGAGCCCGCTATGGCCTCGCCCGCCGTGATCACGATGCCCTCGGCGGCCTACGACGCCTCCGGCGAGATCGCGCCCGGGACCGAAATGGTCACCATGACGATGCGCGAGGCCCTCCGCGATGCCATGGCCGAGGAAATGCGCCGCGACGAAACGGTCTTCGTCATGGGCGAAGAGGTCGCCGAGTACCAGGGCGCCTACAAGGTGACGCAGGGGTTGCTGCAGGAGTTCGGTGCGCGGCGCGTCATCGACACGCCGATCACCGAGCACGGCTTCGCCGGCGTCGCGGTCGGTGCGGCGTTCACGGGCCTTCGGCCTGTGGTCGAGTTCATGACGTTCAACTTCGCCATGCAGGCGATCGACCACATCATCAACTCCGCCGCGAAGACGCTCTACATGTCGGGCGGGCAGATGGGCTGCCCCATCGTGTTCCGCGGGCCGAACGGGGCGGCGGCGCGCGTCGCCGCGCAGCACAGCCAGGACTATGCCGCGTGGTACGCGCAGATCCCGGGCCTCAAGGTGGTGTCGCCGTCGAACGCGGCCGACGCGAAGGGCCTGCTCAAGGCCGCGATCCGCGATCCCAACCCGGTCGTCTTCCTCGAGAACGAGATCCTGTACGGCCAGTCGGCCCCGGTGCCGAAGCTCGACGATTTCGTCCTGCCGATCGGCAAGGCCCGCATTGCGCGTCCGGGCAACCACGTCACCATCGTCTCGTGGTCGATCGGCATGACCTATGCGCTCAAGGCCGCCGAGGAACTGGCAAAGAAGCACATCTACGCCGAGGTCATCGACCTGCGGACCATCCGGCCGATGGACATCGACACCGTGGTGGCGTCCGTCATGAAGACGGGCCGTTGCGTCACGGTCGAGGAAGGCTGGCCGCAGTCCGGCGTCGGCGCGGAAATCGCCGCGCAGATCATGGAGCGTGCGTTCGACTATCTCGATGCCCCGGTGCGCCGGGTGACGGGCAAGGACGTTCCCATGCCTTACGCCGCCAATCTCGAGAAGCTCGCGCTGCCGAACGTGGCCGAGGTGATCGAGGCGGTGCGCGCGGTGACCTACCGGTAAGGCGATGAGCGCGCCCGACCTCCACGCGCTGGACGCTCCGCCGGACGTCGTCGAGAACGGCGGCCACGAGGTGGTGCGTGCCTTCGTGAGCAACGGCGCCGTCAGCGTCGCGATGCGGCGCTCGTTCGATGATCCCTTCGTGTGGGGCATGCTGCTCGTCGACCTGGCCCGCCATGCCGCCCGCATCTACGCCGCCGAGGCGGAGATGAGCGAAGGCGAGGCGATGGCGCGGATCGTCGAAGGACTCCAGGCCGAACTCGACACTCCGACCGACCCCGGCGCGACAAGCGCCATCAATTGACGAAGACAGGGGCTGCCCGATGCCAGTCAACGTGCTGATGCCCGCCCTCTCGCCGACCATGGAGAAGGGCAACCTCGCCAAGTGGCTGAAGAAGGAGGGCGACGCGATCAAGTCCGGCGACGTCATCGCGGAGATCGAGACCGACAAGGCGACGATGGAAGTCGAGGCTGTCGACGAGGGCATCCTGGCCAAGATCGTCGTTCCGGCGGGCACCGCCGACGTGCCGGTCAACGAGTTGATCGCGGTGATCGCCGGCGAGGGCGAGGATCCCAAGGCGGCTGCGGCCGGCGGCGGGGCGAAGGCTCCGGCTGTCGCGGCGCCGGTCGCACAGGCTCCCGCGCCATCTTCTCCTGCACCATCGGCTCCCGCGCCCGTCGCATCCTCTGCGCCGGCCGCACCCGCCGCCAACGGCGCCGCCCGTGTCTTCGCTTCGCCGCTCGCGAGGCGCATGGCGCGGGAGGCTGGCATCGACATCGCGCTGCTGTCGGGCTCGGGCCCGCACGGGCGGGTCGTGGAGCGTGACGTCCGGGCCGCTGTCGAAGGCGGCACGGCGAAGGCGGCTCCGGCCAAGGCTGCGGCGCCCGCGGCAGCGCCCGTCGCCGCTCCGGCGCCCACTCCCGCCGCCAAGCCGGCCGCGCCCGTCGGCATGGGCGACGACGCCATCCGCAAGCTCTACGAGCCCGGCAGCTACGAGGAGGTTCCGCACGACACCATGCGCAAGGTGATCGCGCGGCGCCTGCTCGAGGCGAAGCAGACGATCCCGCACTTCTACCTCACCATCGACTGCCAGCTCGACGCGCTGCTGGCGCTGCGCGAGCAGATCAACGCGTCCGCGCCCAAGGACAAGGACGGCAAGCCGGCGTTCAAGGTTTCGGTGAACGACTTCGTCATCAAGGCGCTGGGCCTTGCGCTGGTGCGCGTGCCGGAGGCGAACGTCACCTGGACCGAGGGCGCGATGCTCAAGCACCGGAACGCCGATGTCGGCGTCGCCGTGTCGATCCCGGGTGGGCTGATCACCCCGGTGGTGCGGAAGGCGGACACCAAGACGTTGTCGGCCATCTCCAACGAGATGAAGGACTACGCGGCCCGGGCCCGCGCCCGCAAGCTGAAGCCCGAGGAGTACCAGGGCGGCACCTCCGCCGTGTCCAATCTCGGCATGTTCGGCATCAAGGACTTCGCCGCCGTGATCAACCCGCCGCACTCCTCGATCCTCGCCGTCGGCGCGGGCGAGCAGCGTGTGGTGGTGAAGAACGGCCAGCCGGCCGTCGCGACGATCATGAGCGTGACGCTCTCGACCGACCACCGCGCGGTGGACGGCGCGCTGGGGGCCGAGCTGATCGGCGCATTCCGGCAGCTCATCGAAAATCCGATGGGCATGCTGGTCTGACGGTTCGCCGGGGCCGGGGCGTTCCCGGTCCACTCGATTTTCGGGGCCCGCTCCACGCCGTGGATGCCTGGGCCGAGCCCGGGCATGACGGGGGACACTATGGCCGAATACGACGTCATCATCATCGGCGGGGGGCCGGGCGGCTATGTCGCGGCGATCCGTTCGGCGCAGCTCGGCATGAAGACGGCGGTCGTCGAGCGCGAGCACCTGGGCGGCATCTGCCTCAACTGGGGATGCATCCCGACCAAGGCGCTGCTGCGCTCGGCGGAGGTCTATCACCAGA
>CAZJCW010000329.1:0-4423 GCA_964544365.1 uncultured Alsobacter sp. | reverse complement strand
TCACCACGTCGATCAGGCCCAGCACGATCAGCATGATCTGCTGCTCGCTGAAGGACGTCGCCTTCGTGATCAGCGTGAACAGCTCTTTCATGAATTTGAAGACGTACACGCACTGGGCGAGGATCAGTCCGAGATACAGCGGAAGCTGCAACCAGCGGGAACCGAAGATCAGCGCGGGGAGGGGCTTCAGGCGTTCGGGGGCCCCGGCGGGAGACTGCTGCATGACGTGGTCCGGTTGTGTTCGGCAAAGGAGGGTTCGGTCGCAGAGATAAGCCTTGGCGCCGCCGTTGCCAGTGCCGGGCGCTCCGGACGAGCCGTCCGTCCACCGGTTTCCGCCCCGGGAGCCGATCTGCGGCCGGGAAATTGCTTCCCGGCTTGGCGTCGCGTCGCACGACACCATCTTTCCCCTAGGCTGGGGATGCTGGAACCCTTATGCCGCCTTCGCGGTTCGCGTCGAAGTCGTGGCGCAGCGACTGAACGGGAGATGACGGACGATGGAACCTGACACGATCGCCCTGTGGGTCTTCATCGGCCTGTGCTTCGTTGCCGCCATGAGCGGCGCACTGTTTCCGCCGGGCGCGTGGCACCGCAACCTCGCCAAGCCGCGTTGGCATCCGCCGAACTGGCTCTTCGCGCCGGCCTGGATGGTGCTCTACGGCATGATCGCGGTGGCGGGCTGGCTCGTCTGGAAGCAGGCGGGGGGCTTCGCCGGCGCGTCCCTCGCGCTGACGCTCTGGGGACTTCAACTCGTCCTGAATGCCGCATGGAGCGGCATCTTCTTCGGCCTCAAGCGCATGGACTGGGCGCTTCTGGAGGTCGGCGCGCTCTGGCTTTCGATTCTCGCCACGATCGTCGCCTTCTGGCAGGTCCAGACGGGTGCGGCGATGCTGATGATGCCCTACCTCGCGTGGGTCAGCTTCGCGGCGGCGCTCAACTACAGCATGTGGTCGCTCAACAAGGACCGGCAGGTCGCCGTTCCCGGCGAGTAGCCTACGGACGCATCGGAGGGATCCGGCACCGCCCGGGAGCAGGAAGACACAAGCTCCCGGGCGAAGAGTTCGACGTCAGAGCTGGACGCCCTTCGTGAGAGCCCCGTCGATCACGAGGTTCGTCCCCGTCGTGAAGGAGGAGGCCGGGCTCGACAGGAAGACCACGCCCCGGGCTATTTCTTCTGCCGTCGCCATCCGCCCGGTCGGGTTGAGGTCGAGGGCCGTCTTGAACAGGTCCGGGATGTTCTTCTCGATGTGCTGCCAGATCCCTCCCTCGAAATAGGTGTTCCCGGGCGAAACCGAGTTCACGCGGATCATCTTCGGCGCGAGCTTGTAGGCGAGGCCCTGCGCGTAGTGCACGAGGGCGGCCTTGAAGGCGCCGTAGGCGGGTCCCGTGAAGTCGACCTCCCGGCCGGAAACACTCGAGATCACGCAGATCGACGGCGCTTTCGACTGCTCGAGATGGGGCAGCGCGGCATTGACGGTCCGCACGGTGTGCATCATGTCGACGTTGAAGCCCTGCTTCCAAGCGTCCTCGTCGTCCGCGACGGCCAGAGCCGAAACGTTCGCAACGACGATGTCGATGCCCCCCAACGCCTTGGCCGCATTGGCGACCCAGGCCTCGAGCGCCGCCTTGTCGGCGACATCCACGGCTTCGCCATAGGCCGTGACGCCCTTCGCCTTGAGGCCCGCGACGGTGGCCTCGACCTCCGCCGCGTTGCGGGCGCAGATCGCCACATGGGCCCCTTCGTCCGCCAGAATGTCGGCGCAGCGGCGACCGATCCCCTTCGAGCCGCCGGTGACGATGGCGCGCAGTCCCTTGAGTCCCAGATCCATGGGAACGTCCTTTCGCAAAACAGTTGAGCGTGCCCGGCGCAGGACCGGCCATGGACGGCCTGCGCCCGGAATGTCGGGAAGAAGTTCAGGCGATGTAGGCTTTCAGCATCGATGCCCCCAGCGTGTATTTGGGGTCCACCATGTTGCCGACGCGCACGCGACCGGCCTGCGTACACAGGAAGTACGCTTCGGACTCTTCGAAGCCGTAATCGGCGACCAGCCAGCGGATCAAGTCGCGGTAGGCCATGCGCGCGGCGTCCTCCATCGGCCGTGCGCTGCCGACGCTCATGATGAAGTCGGAGGTCTCCAGCCGGACGCCCGGGATGCTCCATCCCTTGATCAGGTCGACCTGCACCGTCGCCAGCGCATTCATCTCGACGGCGACGCCGCACAACTCTCCATCGCCCTGTCGGCCATGGCAGTCGCCGAGATAGAGATAGGCGTCCTTGTGCTGCACGGGGAAATAGACGACGGCTCCCGGCGCAACGTCCGGAAGGTCCATGTTGCCGCCCCAGTAGTCGGGCTGCAGCGACGATACGGCCTCGATCTCCGGGCTGACGCCGAGCGTGCCGATGAAGGGCTCGTAGGGCAGGGTGACCCGGTCGGAAAACTTCACGCCTGCCGTCGTCACCTCCATCTTCTTCACGCGTTCGGGCAGCGGCGCGTTCAGCATTGCGGTCGACGAGGTGGCGACGAGGCCGCCGAATTCCGGGATGAGGGCCGTCGTTCCGCAGGGCTGGGGACCGCGTGGAACGATGGACAGGATATGCACCGCGAGCACGTCGCCCTTCTCGGCGCCCTCCACGGCGATCGGACCGCACTGCGGGTTGACGAAGGGCATGTTGAGCACCTTCGACGGCAGGTCCTGCTCCGTCTTGATCGCGCCGCCGAACGCGTCGAGCGTCTCGGCTTCGACCACGTCCCCGGGCCTGATGCGCAGCACCGGATCGCAGTATGGGCCGTAGACATACCGGAACGTCCCTTGCTTCTCCTCGGTCAGTCTGTGCGTGCTGCCGATCGCTCCGCGCGCCACGCCCCGGCGCGCCATGATCGACGTCTCGATCCACTTCATCGAAGCCTCTCCCGCTCTGCTGCCCCTACACCCCGGGGCACGGGAAGAGAATAGCGCGAACGCGGCCGGCGGCATCCCGGTCCGTCGTTCCTTTTCCGCATCGAGCCGCCGCTATTCCGAACTGTGAGCGATGCTCGCGCGTGTCCCCGACCCGCTTTGCTGGCCCGTCCCAGTGTCTTTCCGCGGTCAGGCTAGAGCTCCATTAACGGGCCTTGTGGCATGAACTGGCCGAGAGGAGTGCAAGCGATGCCGGCACAGCCGTATTTTGCCCAGGTCACGGGCACGGATTCCTTCGTCGACGTGCGCGCCGGGACGGCCCGGAAAATCGGCTCCGTCCTCGTCGTCGATGATCAGGCCAGCATGCGCGCCTTCGTGACGAAGCTGCTGCGCGATATCGGGGTGGAAGACATCGGCGAGGCCGCCAACGGGCCGGATGCGTTCAAGTCGTTGCACGAGCGCAAGTGGGACATCCTCCTCGTCGACATCGAGATGGCGCCCGTGGACGGGCTGACGCTGCTGAAGGGCATCCGCGGCACGCCGCAATTCGCCTCGCAGGCCGTCATTCTCATGACGGCGAGCCGCAACATCAACAATGTCCGCGCGGCAGAACGACTGCGCGCGAACAGCGTCATGGTGAAACCGTTCACCTCCCAGCAATTGCGGGAAAAGCTGTCACGGCCCGTAGCCTGATCGGCGACTGCGCCTGCGCAGCGGCCCGGTCCACGACGGCGATCCTGTGAACGCGGTCGTGGCGGCCGTCCCCGGCCGCCACGCAGGTACCCTGGGAATCGTCGCTCAGAACACCGGGAGCGGGATCATCGGCGCGCCACCGCGGTGCTTGCGCGAGATCGCATCGAGTTCGCCCGAGTTCTTGATGGAATAGACGAAGGTGTTCAGCCACTGCAGCAATTCCGGGTTGCCGCGGCGGATGCCGATGCCGAAGTGCGCCGCGCGAAGCGGGAACTTCTGCTCGTACTCCTCGCCCTTTGCGCCCTTGCGCAGATAGATCTCGCCGTAGTCGCCGCCGCCCATGGCGTCGATCTGGCCCGAGAGCATCGCCTGGACCGTGGACGGGCCGTCGTCGAAGCGCAGGATCTGGATGCCGGGAATGTTGAGGGCGGTCAGCGCTCCGTCCTCGAGAGCACCGCGCGTGACGCCGACCTTCATGTTCTTGAGGTCATCCGGCCCCTTGATGTTGACGGACTTAGGCGCGATCAGCACGGCCGACTGGCCGGCATACGGGATCGAGAAGGAGACCTGAAGCGCCCGCTCGGGCGTGATCGAGAAGATCGCGATCACCATGTCGACGCGGTTGGAGAGCAGCGCGGGAATGCGACCCGGAGAATTCACGGTCACGAACTCGACCGGCACCTTGAGCTGCTTGCCGATGGCATTCGCAACATCGATGTCGATGCCCGAAGGCTGGTTGCTGCTGTCCAGCGAGCCATAGGGCGGAACGGTCGTGTCGACGGCGATGACCACCTTGCCGCGCTTGATGATCTCGTCCGGCGTCTGCGCCTTCGCG
>CAZJCW010000328.1:0-4436 GCA_964544365.1 uncultured Alsobacter sp. | reverse complement strand
CGAGCGACCACGAGCGCAGGATGTACTCCTGGATCGACGCCTTGATCCACCACATCGCATAGGTGGCAAGGCGGAAGCCCTTCTCGGGCTCGAAACGCTTCACGGCCTGCATCAGGCCGACATTGCCTTCGGAGATCACCTCGCCGATGGGCAGGCCGTAGCCGCGATAGCCCATCGCGATCTTCGCCACGAGGCGCAGATGCGACGTCACGAGCCGGTGCGCGGCGGCGGAATCGCCATGCTCCCGCCAGCTCTTGGCGAGCATGTATTCTTCCTGCGGCTGCAGCATCGGAAACTTGCGGATCTCGTCGAGATACCGCGACAGGCCGCCCTCGGCGGCAATGATGGGCAGGGCACCGGATGCCATATGTTCCTCCTTGAGGCCCCTCCTTGGGAGCGAGCCGCGTCGCGGCCGCATCAGCCGACCGCGTCGTCCATAAATATCATCATGCAGACCTTGGCCGAAAGAGGGCAAATCCGGCTACGATCCTTGCAAACGCGCAAGCCCAACGGTTGTTTCCGTGGAGCCGGCCGCACAGTGCAGGAAAGGCGGCGCCGCGCGCTTGGGCGCAATCTACCCCGCAAGGATCTCGACGAGGCCGGCGAGATCGACCGGGAGAGGGCTCTCGAAGAACAGGTCCTCGCGCGTGGCGGGATGGCTGAAGCCGAGTTCGGCGGCATGCAGGGCCTGCCTGCGGAACCCTTCCACCGCCTCCCGCGCCGCGGGCGCGAGCAGGCTCGCCATGGTCCGGAAGCCGGCGCCGTAGATCGCGTCGCCCAGCAGGGGATGGCCCAGATGGGCCATGTGCACCCGGATCTGGTGGGTGCGGCCGGTTTCCAGCCGGCAGGTGACGAGGCTGGCGACGGGTGTCCCGTCGGCTCCGGCGAAGGTGCGCTCCAGCTCGTAGTGGGTGATCGCCTCGCGGCCGCGGTCGCGCGACACGACCGCCATGCGGTCGCGGTGGCGGTTGGACCGGTCGAGATTGGCGTCGATGGTGCCGTGCTTGCGCGGCGGAACGCCCCAGACGAGCGCGCGGTAGGCGCGCACCAGCGAACCGGTGCGCCCATGGTCGGCGAACTGGGCCGCGAGGTGCTTGTGGGCGCGGTCCGTCTTGGCAACGACCAGAAGGCCCGTCGTGTCCTTGTCGAGCCGGTGGACGATGCCGGGCCGCTTCACACCGCCGATACCCGACAGCGTGTCGCCGCAATGGGCGATCAGCGCGTTGACCAGCGTGCCGGATTCGTGCCCCGCGGCCGGATGCACGACGAGCCCGGCCGGCTTGTCGATGACGAGCAGGTCGGCATCCTCGTAGACCACGGCGAGCGGGATGTCTTCGCCGGCCGGCTGGGCCGGCTCCGGCGGGGGGACGTCGACGACGATGCGGGCGTCGGCCTCTATCTTGAGGCTGGGATCGTCGACGACGCGGCCTGCCATGGTGACCCTGCCCTCCTGCACCAGCGCCTTGAGGCGGGTGCGCGACAGCGCGGGAACCGCGCGCGCGAGGAACCGGTCGAGCCGCTCGCCTTTGTCGGCGGCTGCCGCTACAAGCTCGATCGGCGTCGTGCCCGTCGGTTCCGGGCCGGATCCGTCCAGATCCGTCAGGCCCGAACCCGTGGTGTCCTGGGTGCTCACGCGCGATCCTTTCCTGCGTCGCCGAGGGACGACGATCTCCATGACAACCAGTTCCAGCCCACCCGGCGGTGCTCCCGCCGACACCGCCGACCCCGGCGAACGGGACGCCGCGATGCGCGAGCAGGCCCGCCTGCTGGCGCTGAAGATCGTGGTGATCGTCCTGGGCGTCATCCTGGTTGCGATGGCGCTGGTGGTCTTTTCGACGCTGATCATACGCATCGTCAAGGGCGGCGGCGGATCGGCGCCCGCCACGGTGTCGGCCCCGGCCGTCCCGGCGGTGTCCCAGCCGGTCACCGCGCCGCCTGCGGGACCGTCCCCGACGGCCGGCCGGGTCGTCTCCACGGCGCTGGGCGACGGCAAGCTCGCCGTGACGATGGAGACCGGCGGACGCCTTGTCGTGATCATCCATGACGTGGCGAGCGGCCGCGAACTGACGCGCTTCCCGATCGCGCCGGCTCCCTGATCGGCCTGTTGCGGCCGGACGTAGCCCGCCCGCGCGGAGCTTCGGATCGGCTGCGGACAGTCCGCAGCCAATCGAGCCTGCAGACTGCGGCTTCTGGCGGGTGTGCCCTGGCCGCGTGCGCTCGCCGCCGATGAACGAGGTGTGATCATTCGCACAATCGACATTGCACCGATATGCGGTTGTAAATCAGATCTCGTTTGATCCCCCGCGTGCACAAGGACCGACCGGTTTCGATCAAGGACGCCCTATGGGAGGCATGGTCATGATCAAGCTCCTCGCATCCGCTCTCGTCGTGTTTCTGTCCGTTCTGCCGGACGCCGTCGTCGCGGAACAGCCGAAGCCGTTGCGGGTCGGGTACATCGTCAACGGACCGGACAAGACGGTGTTCGAGGAGCAGTTCGAACTCGGGATGAGCGAGCAGGGCTATCGTGTCGGCCGCAATCTCGAGATCATCTACTACCACCAGCTTCGTCCCGACCACGATCTGCGCGACGTGATGAAATCGTTCGTGGAGAGCCGCGTCGACGCCATCCTGGTTTCGACGCGCGGCGGCGCGCTGGCGGCCAAGGCGGCAACCTCGACCATCCCGATCATCTTCGGCGCGACGCGCGACGCCGTGCAGGATGGACTGGTGGAAAGGCTCGCGCGGCCGGAAGCCAATGTCACCGGCCAGTCCTTCCATGCGGGCGAACTGTCCGCCAAGCGCGTCCAGCTGATGCGCGAGACGTTCCCCACCGCCAAGAAATTCGGCGTGGTGTTCAACACCTACTATCCCTCGCAGATCCAGATCGACGAGGCGGCGCGCGCCCAGAAGGCCCTGGGGATCGACCTCGTCTTCGAGGGCATTGCCGTGCCCGAGGGGCTCGACGCGGCGTTCGCAAAGCTGAAGCGGGACGGCGTGGCGGCGATCTTCGTCGTGTCGGATGTCTCGACGATCACCAATCGCGTCAAGATCGGCGAAGCGGCCCTGAAGCACGGGATGCCGATGATGATGTCGAACAAGCGATATCTGACAGGCGGCGGCCTGATGAGCTACGGGCCGGACATCAGCGAAGGCTTTCGCCGCGCCGCCCGGCAGCTGGTGCGCGCGGCAACCGGCACGCCCGTGAGCGACCTGCCGGTCGAGAACCCGACACGGTTCGAACTCGTGATCGACATGCGCGCCGCCAAGGCGCTTCGCGTCGAGGTGCCGTCTTCGGTGCTCGCCGGTGCGGACGAGATGATCGAGTGAACCTGCCGGGCGGATGGGCGCGCCAAGGCGTCCGGCGTGCCGTCACGCAGTGATCCGCTCACGCCATGGCGACCTGGATGCGGCCATGGCGGCGGATTGCTCGCACGGCACGCAGTCCAGTGGACCTGAATCAGCTGCCGGCGCGCGTCTTGAAGTAGTCGACGTTTTCATTCATCCGGGCGCAGGCCAGCCCGATCAGATGCACGGCGAAGCCCGGTTCCAGCGTGAACGCCGAGACGATGTTCCTGGCATCGATCGCGAAGACTTCCACATCCGTCAGGCAGACGACCGTGGACGGGCGGGCATTGTCGGGCATGAAGACACCGATCTCGCCGAAGAACGCGCCGGCGTCGAGGACGACGCCGTAAGCCGGAACCTCGACCCGGCCCGAGGCGAGGTAATAGGCCTTGTCGGCCTTGTCGCCGCGTTCGAACATGACGTGGCCGGCCGGAAACGTCTCCTTCTTCATCAGCTGCATCAAGGCGGCGATGTTGAAGTCTCCCGCCTTGGCGTCGCGCAGGCGCCGCACGAGGCGCCGCAGTTCCAGCAACCGCATCAGATTGAGCGGAAGAAGCGCGCTGTGCAGGATCGCGATGGGCCACAGGCCCAAGGGGACGCTATAGGCCAGGAACGCCACGTTCGATGCGACGGCCGCCGAACGCAGCGGGATCATCGTCTTCATGTAGAAGCTCGAGAACACGAGGCACGCCGCGCCAATTCCCGCGAGGTGCACGAAGTCGAGGCCGCCAGCCAGCGCTTCGACGGCGTCTGCAATTCCCATCCGATTATGCTTCCCCGCGCGCGCCCGACGTGTGGGGCCAGATCATCTCGAAGGACGGTAGCGGGTCTTCGAAGCCTAAGCGAAGCTTTTGTATACCGAAGCCGTGATTTGCCTAGATTTTGAGCTAGGCTGGCAAATTGTAGTTTGTCGATGGGAGAACGCGGAAGACAACGGCGGCCCCGTTTGCGCCAGACTGCAATGCTGGACGCAAACGCCGCACCGGAGCAGCGCCGGACGGTCACAAGCCTGGCACAGTCAGCGATTTCCGGAGTCGATTGGCGCTCCCAAGGGGACTCGAACCCCTGTTTTCGCCGTGAGAGGGCGACGT
>CAZJCW010000327.1:0-4513 GCA_964544365.1 uncultured Alsobacter sp. | reverse complement strand
CGAGCGTGAAGGCGCTCGCCGTCGAGCAGCAGGAGATCTGCACGATCTTCGAGGGGCCGGTGACCGAGGAGATGATCGGTCCCGTCACGCCGGAGGAGATGGTGCCGGTGATGGCCGGAACGCGCTCCACTTCGACAAGATACTTGGCCGCGTCCACGCCGACGGTCGGCTGGCCCTGGTCGTCACGCAGCACGAGTTCGACCGGGCAGCCCTTGATGCCGCCGCCCTGGTTGATGTGCTCGAGTGCCAGTTGCGCCGCCTCGGCGATCTTCTTCGTGATCGGAGCCATGGACCCTGTCAGCGGCAGGATTCCGCCGATCTTTACCGGGCAGGACACCTGCTGCGCCGATGCCGGCGCCGGCGCTGCCAGCGCCATGGTGGCCAGTGCGGCGGCCACTCCCCATGCGGTCTTCATCATCCCTCTCTCCCCTCTGGCGCTGATCGCGCCTTCCTTCGATCCGCGCTGCGCGCCGGGCCTGTCAACGGGCCGGAAACAGTCCGGAATTCAAGGCTTTGAACTTCCTTGTTTAGCGCTGCGGTGTCAATCGCCGGCCGTGTTCAGCGCTTCTCCGCGTGCCGCGACACGGTGGTCTCCTCGCCGATGAGTCCGCGCGGCCGGAACAGCAACGCCAGCACGAGCATCAGGCCGATGAGGATCACCTGGATGGCACCGCCCTGCGCGGCGTGGGCCGGCGGCACGAGCTTCGTGATGGCGACGCCCGACGATGCCCAGATCAGCCAGACGGTGAAGGCGCCCAGCAGCGCGCCCTTGTTGTTGCCGCTGCCGCCGACGATCACCATGGCCCAGACCTGGAAGGTGACGATGGGGAGAAAATCGAAGGGACTCACAAAGCCGATGAAGCTCACATAGAGCGCGCCGGCCAGGCCCATCAGTGTCGACCCGATGACGAACGACTGGAGCCGGAACGCCATGGCGCTCTTGCCCAGCGCGATGGCCGCCGTCTCGTCTTCGCGAACGGCCTTGAGCACCCGGCCCCAGGGCGAGCGAAGAATGCGCTCGAGCCCCCAGTAGACCAGGGCGGTGACCACGACGAGCAAGCCGAAAAAGAACAGATTGAACGCGAAGGGCGAGCCGAATGCGCCGTAGAGCGGACGCGGGATCCCGGTGAAGCCCTGCGAGCCTCCGGTCAGCGCCTCGAAGTTCAGCGTCACGAGCTGGATCGTCACGGCGATCCCGAACGTCGATATGGCGAGGTAGTCGCCTCGAAGCCTTATCGTCGCCATCCCGATGATCCAGGCGGCGAGCGCGGTCACGGCCATTGCGCCGGCAATCCCGACCAGCCAGGGCAGGCCCATGTTGGCAATGAGGTCCGCCCGCGGCGGCGTGGTGATGATCGCGTGCGTGTAGGCGCCGATGGCGTAGAAGCCGGTGATGCCGGCATTGAACAATCCCGTATAGCCCCACTGCAGGTTGAGCCCGAGTGCGACGATGCCGAGGATCAGGACCACGCTGAGGAAGAAGATGCCGTAGGAGACGAGGCCCATGCTCACCGCGCCCCCTCCTTCTCGCCGAAAAGGCCCTGCGGCCGGAAGAACAGGACGAGCAGGAGCACGAGGAAGGGCATCGCCGTCTTGTAGCCTGGGCTGACGACGAGCACCGAGAGGTTCTCGGCAAGGCCGACCAGAAGACCGCCGACGACGGCGCCGATCAGCGAACCTGCGCCGCCCAGAATGGCGGCCGCGAACAGTGCGAGCAGCAGGTTGAAGCCCATCTCCGGGTGGATCTGCGGCGTCAGGCCGAGGAAGACGCCGGCCATCGCCGCAAGTCCGCCCGAAATGAACCAGGTCCAGCGCACGACGCTTTCGACCCGCACGCCGCACACCCGCGCCAGTGCCGGGCTCTCCGCCATGGCGCGCATCGCCATCCCCGTCCGGCTGTAGGTCAGATAGACGTGCATGCCGGCCACCACGACGAAGGTGAGCCCGAGGATGAAGATCTGGTCCGGCAGCATGCGGATGCCCGGAAGGACCTCCAGCGCGATCTGCAGCTCGCGCGTGTAGAAGTAGGATCCGTGGCCCCAGATCAGCACCACGAGGTGGCGCATCACGAGCGCGGCCCCGAAGGCCGCGAACACCATCGACAGGGGATGGGCGTCGCTGTTTCGCAGGCGCCGGAACACCAGTATGTCGACGATCCACGCCAGCACGCCGGTCAGGACGCCGGCAAAGACCATTGCCGCGATGAGTTGCCAACCGAAGGACAGCGGTCCCGTCGGCGTGCCGGGGCCCGCGAAGGTCACGAACACCAAGGCGAGGTAGGCGCCCCAGGTGACAAGCTCCGAATGCGCGAAGTTGGCGAAGCGCAGGATCTGAAGCCCGAACGAAACCCCGATGGCGCCGAGCGCGATGATGGCTCCGGTGAGGATCCCGTCGGCGATGGCTTGCCCGAGCATCTAGAGTGTCCGTTCGGGTTGCGTGTCTGCGGGCGGCGGGCGGCGGGCGCCGAGGAAGGCCTCCGCCACCGCCGGATCGGCCAGCAGATCGGCGGCGGGACCGGCGAACCGGTTCTCGCCGTCGGCCAGGACGTAGCCTCGATCCGAAATGCGCAGCGCGGCCTTGGCATTCTGCTCGACCATCAGAACCGCGACGTCGGACTGCGCCAGGCGACGGAGATCCGCGAAGACCTCGCCGACGACCCGCGGGGCGAGCCCTGCCGTCGGCTCGTCGAGCATGATCACGGATGGCTCCGTCATCAGCGCCCGTGCGATGGCGAGCATCTGGCGCTGGCCCCCCGAGAGCACGCGAGCCTTCTGGCCACGCTTGTCGGCGAGGGCCGGGAACATCGCATAGGCGTTGTCCAGCCGCCGTCGCAGCGCCGAGCCTACGGTGTGGCCGCCCACCGTCAGGTTCTCGTGGATGGTGAGCGTGGTGAAGACGTTGCCGGTCTGCGGCACGAAGGCGAGACCCGCAGTGATCAGGCGGTCCGTGTCCTGGCCGGTGACGACGACATCGCCGATGCGCACCTCACCCGCCTCGATGGCCACGAGGCCCGCCAGCGCCTTCAGGAAGGTCGACTTGCCCGCCCCGTTCGGGCCGATGATGGTGACGATCTCGCCGCGCGCGACGTCGGCCGAGACCCGCTTGACGATGGGCAGGCCCGGCACGTAGCCGGCGACGATGTCGCGTGCGACCAGGAGCGGCCCGCTCATGCCGGCAGGTCTCCCAGATAGGCGTCGAGCACGCGCGGATCCTTCTGCACCGATGCGGCGTCGCCGTGGTGGATCACCTGCCCCTGCGCCATCACCACGATGGGATGGCAGATGCGCATGACGAGATCCATGTTGTGCTCGATCAGAAGGAACGTGATCCCCCTGGCGTGCAGCGAGACGATCTTGTCGATCAGCGTCTCCATCAGCGTGGGGTTCACGCCGGCGCCGGGCTCGTCGAGCAGGATCATCGAGGGTTCGATCATCAGAACGCGAGCAAGCTCGAGCAGCTTCTGCTGTCCGCCCGAGAGCGTGCCCGCCGGATCGTCGAGCTTTGCGCCGAGGCCGCAGAAGCCGAGAACCTCGACGGCCCGGTCGCGATTCTCCCGCTCCTGGCGCGCAACCGTCGCTGGACTGAACCAGTTGTTCCAGAAGCGCTCGCCGGCCTGGTTGAGCGGCACGAGCATGGCGTTCTCCAGCACGCTCATGCGCGGGAACGGCCGGGGAATCTGGAATGTCCGCGCCAGCCCCCTGGCGAAGATCCGGTCGGGCGAGAGCCCGGCGATCGATTCGCCGCGAAAGCGGATGTCCCCGGCGGTCGGGGCGAGGGTTCCGGCAATCAGGTTGAAGAGGGTCGTCTTTCCGGCGCCGTTGGGACCGATCAGGCCGGTGATCCGCCCCTGCTCGACGGTCAGGTTGACCCCGTCGACGGCATTCATGCTCCCGAACGACCTGACGAGCCCCGTGATCTCGAGCATGAATGAAGGCCAAGTTTCCGCCACGCAACCGGCGGCGAATGAAGCATGGGGCGCGCCGGGGCGAAAGGGCGAATTTGACGCTTTCGGGGCAACCGGACGCGCTAGGTTCGCCGCCTGAGCGCGGTGACCTCGATTTCGACCTTCATTTCCGGCATCGCGAAGCCGCAGATGATCGTCGTGTTGGTCGGCCGCGGATCGGAGAACGTGGCCCCCAGAACCTCCGAGACCGGCATGACGTGGTCGCGGTCCGACAGGTAGACGCGCACGCGAACGATGTCGGCAAGCGTCGCGTCCGCCTGCTGCAGCGTCGACGCGATGGTCCGCAGGCACTGGCGGGCCTGTTCGGCGGCGTCGTCGCTAATGGACCCGTCGGCGAAATCGTACCCGGCGGTCCCGGAGACGAAGATCCACTCCCCATCGACCACGGCGCGCGAATAGCCGGCCCATGATTCGAACTTCGATCCGGTCGAGATCGTCCTGCGCCCTTCGCTAGCCATCGCCCACCACTCCTCTTCGGTCGCTTCAACGTCCCACGCGACGTGATGCAGCGATACCACAGACCTCGCCCGTCTGACGCGCCGAACCCCA
>CAZJCW010000326.1:1539-4525 GCA_964544365.1 uncultured Alsobacter sp. | reverse complement strand
CGCCAGCATCGCCGCGCCGCGCTCGTTGCGCACGAGGATCCACTGGTCGCCCGAGCCGCCCATGTAGCCCACGGTGATGTCGGCCAGCACGTTCGTGTAGTCGACGCAGGTCCGGCAGGTGAGGGGGAAGAAGTCGGCCGGCAGCTTGGAGATCGGCAGTTGCAGGAACGGGACGGTCTTCACCCGCCCGTCCGTGAAGCGCAGTTCCACCCGGTAGTCGGCGCGGAACTCGAGGTAGGTGATGGTGGACGGATCCTCCGCCAGCAGGGCGAGGAACTCGTGGAAGCGCTCCGTCGTCGTGTTGTCGGAGCAGGGCGTGCCGATCACGCTGATGCTCTCGAACCCGAGGTCCTCCTCCAGCGCTCGCAGCGCATAGACCTGGCAGGGAATGCCGACCACCGCGATCCGCCGGTATCCGGCCGCCCGCGCCGGTTCCAGCAGCGCCAGCAGAGGCGCGTAGCCCATGCGCATGCCGCGGCAGGCCGCCATGTCCTGCGCCCGCGTGACCAGGACGGGCACCGGCTTCCAGGGGTCCGACTCGTCCGGGCGCATCGTCAGCACGGCGTCGACGGCGCCCGCTTCGAGCAGGCGTTCCGCCAGCCGGGTGGTGAGGCCGGTCCACTGCGCTCCCTCGCGGGGTACCGCGAGCCGGGCACGCTTCATCGCCAGGAACGGCCCGAAATGCAGCTCGTCCGGCCGCGCCGGATCGCGGCCACGGCCGTGGACCCGCTTTTCCAGCGTCTCGTAGTCCGGCGCGATGAACTGGCACGCCTTGCCGCACAGGCGGGGATCCTCCAGCCGCGATACGCCGCAGTCGGTGCACAATCCACGCTGCGCAGGCGCCCGCAACAGCGGCGTGACCGGTCCGGCCTGCTCGTGTCCCCCGACGACTCCCACGCGTTCCCCCGGTTCGGTGTGTCAAGGCAGTTTGACATCAAGCGGGTCGCCCGCCTAGCCACCGGCGGCAGCGACGCCGGTTTGACAGCCGGCCCCGGAGCCCATCACATCCCTCACCCTTGGTCCCCATAGACGGTCTCCCATGAACGGCGCCGACCTTCTCTGCGACACGCTGCTCGCCAACGGCGTGGATGTCTGCTTCGCCAATCCCGGCACGTCCGAGATGCATTTCGTGGCCGCGCTCGATCGCAAGCCCCGGATGCGATGCGTCCTCGGTCTCTTCGAGGGGGTCGTGACGGGGGCCGCCGACGGCTATGGCCGCATGACCGGCCGGCCGGCCGCGACGCTGCTGCACACCGGGCCGGGCCTCGCCAACGGCCTGGCCAACCTCCACAACGCCCGCCGTGCCCGCACGCCGATGATCAACGTCGTCGGCGACCACGCCTCCTGGCATCTCGTCAACGATGCTCCCCTGACCAGCGACATCGAGGGCCTCGCGCGGCCCATGTCGCAGTTCGTCCGTCGCATCGCAGGCCCTCACGACGTCCGCAAGGCGACCGAGGAGGCGTGGACGGCGTCGCTGGGCCTTCCCGGCATCGCCACGCTGATTCTGCCAGCCGACGCCGCGTGGGGCAGCGTCGCGCCGGAAGCGCCATCGGCGCTCACCGCTCCGCGCCTGCGCGTTCCTTCGTCCGACACCGTGGACGAGACGGCTCGCGCGATCCGCGAGGCGAGGGCGGCGGGGCGAAACGTCACCCTCCTCGTTGCCGGCCAGGCGCTGCGGGAGGGGCCGCTCGCGGTCGCCGGCCGCATCGCCGCCCGGCATGGCCTGCGGCTGCTCTCGCCCATGTCGAACCCGCGGATCGAACGCGGCGCAGGCCGGCTTGCCGTCGCGAAGGTTCCCTATCCCGTCGATCTCTCGCTGCCGATGCTGGCGGATATCGACATGATGGTCCTCGTCGGCGCGCCGGTTCCGGTCGCCTTCTTCGGCTATCCCGGCAAGCCCGGCCGCCTGATCCGCGACGACTGCCGCGTCGTGACGCTCGCCGGTCCCTCCGACGATCCGTCGTCCGCGCTCGACCTGCTCGCCGACGCCCTCGGCGTGCCGTCCGCCGCGCCCGGCATGGCCGTGGCCCCCGCCAGCCGCCCGTCGCGTCCCACGGGTGCCCTGACGCCCGAGTCGGCGGCGCAGGCCGTGGCGGCCCTGCTGCCCGAAAACGCCATCATCTGCGACGAATCGATCACCGCGAGCGGCCACGTCTTCGCTCACACCGCCGGATGCCCTCCGCACGACTATCTTCAGATCACCGGCGGAGCGATCGGCATCGGCATTCCGATGGCTGCCGGCGCCGCCGTGGCCTGTCCCGACCGCAAGGTCGTCGCCACGCAGGCCGACGGCAGCGCCATGTACACGATCCAGGGCCTGTGGACGCAGGCGCGGGAAAACCTCGACATCGTGACGGTGGTGTTCTCCAACCGTACCTACGCCATCCTCAACGGCGAGATGCGCGGTGTCGGGGTCAATGAGGTCGGGCTCAACGCCCGCCGGATGCTCAACCTCGACGACCCGGTCCTCGACTTCGTCTCCATCGCCCGCGGCATGGGCGTCGAGGCCGCCCGCGCCGCCACGGCGGACGAACTGGTCAAGCTGCTGGACGGTGCGATGGGGCGGCGCGGCCCCTTCCTGATCGAAGCCGTTCTGTAGTCGACCTGACCCGCCCCCTCCGCCGTCATGGCCGCGCCCGTCCCGGGGCTGACGCGGTTCACGCGACGGAATGTCCGCCCGTCATGGCCGGGCCCGGCCGGGCCATCCACGGCTTGCGCGACCATGGGTGAAGGCGTGGATCCCCGGGCCGGGCCCGGGGATGACGGGAGGGTTACCGAAGACGCTCCGAAACGTGCCTCGTTGGACCGCCACGCCTGAAATCCCCGACGCGCCACGAACTCCCGCCACCGCATGGCACGATCCGCGCGCCTCTACGGATGCCTGTCCAGTTCCACCTCTCCGCCGTCATGGCCGGGCCTGGCCCGGCTATCCACGGCTTGCGCGGCCTCAGGTGAAGGCGTGGATCCCCGGGCCGGGCCCGGG
>CAZJCW010000326.1:0-1439 GCA_964544365.1 uncultured Alsobacter sp. | reverse complement strand
GCGGCCTCAGGTGAAGGCGTGGATCCCCGGGCCGGGCCCGGGGATGACGGGAGGGGGCCCCCGAAAGGGAGGACAGAGAACCGCCTTCCGGCGCAGCTCCTATCGCCACAGAGACCGCATGCGCGCCGCCACGTCGACCGTGACGGTCGGGGCGGGTCGTGGGCCTGACGCGGCGCGGGGCGCGGCGGCGGGCCAGCTCGCGAGCTCGAAGTGATCGAGCAGCGCGTGCGGGATGAAGCGCGTGCGCGATGCATAGACGTGGCGGTCGCCCCGCGCGGCCTGTCCATGCACGTAGAAGCGCTGCGGCGTCATGAGGTGGAGCTGGTCCTTCGCCCGTGTCATCGCGACGTAGAGGAGCCGGCGCTCCTCTTCGATCTCGGCGTCGGAACCCGTCGCGAGGTCGGAAGGCATGCAGCCGTCCACCGCGTTGAGCAGGAACACCGCCTTCCACTCCTGCCCCTTGGCCGAGTGGATGGTCGAGAGGATCAGGTAGTCCTCGTCCTTCAGCGGGACGCCGGCCTCGTCGCTCGTGGCATCGGGCGGGTCGAGCGTCAGGTCGGTCAGGAAGCGCTGGCGCGACGGGGCATGCGCCGCGATCTGTTCGAGCTGGAGCAGGTCGGGCAGTCGAAGCCGGGCGTCCTCGTGGATGCGCTCCAGGTGCGGCTCGTACCACAGGCGCACGCGCTCCAGTTCCGCCGGCCAGTCGGCCGCGCCCGACCGCAGGTCCGACAGCAGTGACACGGTTTGCGGCCACGCGTCGGCGGCGCGAGGCGGCGGCGACACGGCCGCCAGCGCATCCAGCGAGCCGCCGGAAGCGGCGACCGCGTCCACGATGCGGCCCGCCGTCGTCGGTCCGATCCCGGGAACGAGCTGGAGCAGCCGGAAGCCGGCCACCCGGTCGCGCGGGTTTTCCGCGTAGCGCAGCACGGCCAGGACATCCTTGACGTGGGCTGCGTCGAGGAACTTCAGCCCGCCGAACTTCACGAACGGGATGTTGCGGCGCGTGAGCTCCACCTCCAGCGGCCCGGAGTGATGCGAGGTCCGGAACAGCACCGCCTGCTGCTTGAGCGCGAGGCCGGCCTCGCGGTTTTCGAGAACCCGCTCGACGATGCAGTTCGCTTGCGCGGTTTCGTCGGCCACGGTCAGGAGCCGGGGCTTCTCTCGCGATTCCCGGTCCGACCACAGGTTCTTGGTGAAGCGCTCGCGGGCGAGGCCGATGACGGCGTTCGCGGCGGCCAGGATGGGTTGCGTGGAGCGGTAGTTCTGCTCCAGCGTCACGACTTCGGCCGGCTGCGTGAACCGGGCGGGGAAATCGAGGATGTTGCGCACCGTCGCCGCCCGGAAGGAGTAGATCGACTGGGCGTCGTCGCCGACGACCGTCAGCCCGCGCCCGTCCGGCTTCAGCGCCAGCAGGATGCGCTCCTGCAGGCGGTTGGTGT
>CAZJCW010000325.1:0-4545 GCA_964544365.1 uncultured Alsobacter sp. | reverse complement strand
CCACGGCTGCGCAGTACCGGCTGCCGGTCAAGGTGTTCATCATCAACAACCAGTACATGGGCATGGTGCGCCAGTGGCAGGAACTGCTGCATGGCGGCCGCTACTCGGAGAGCTATTCGGCCGCGCTGCCGGACTTCGTGAAGCTTGCCGAGGCCTATGGCGGCGTCGGCATCCGCTGCGACGACCCGGCCAAGCTCGACGACGCGATCATGGAAATGATCGACACGCCGCGTCCGGTGATCTTCGACTGCGTCGTCTCGAAGGACGAGAACTGCTTCCCGATGATCCCGTCGGGCAAGGCTCACAACGAGATGATCCTTCCGGATGTGGCCCAGGACATCGGCAAGGTCATCGACGAGAAGGGCAAGATGCTGGTCTGAGGCGGGCTTACCGGCGCGGCCTGTCGGGGCTTGCCGCGGCACTGTTCGCGGCGCGGTGCCCCGAGGCTGGCCACGCCTGGCGCGGGAGGAGAACGGCATGCGCACCATCGGCCTGATCGGCGGCATGAGCTGGGAGTCGACGGCGATCTACTATCGCCTCGTCAACGAGCGCGTGCGCGAGCGGGCCGGGGGGCTGCATTCCGCACGGGTCCTGCTGTGGTCGTTCGATTTCGACGACATCGCCCGACGGCAGGCGTCCGGGGATTGGGCCGGGGCGGGAGACGCGCTGGCCGGCGCCGCGCGGGGTCTCGAGCGCGGCGGGGCGGAGGTTCTCGTGCTGTGCACGAACACCATGCACAAGGTCGCCGACGCCATCGTCGCCGCCACGACGTTGCCCTTCATCCATCTCGCCGACGTGACGGCGTCGGCGATCCGCGCGGCAGGCTGCCGGCGGCCGCTTCTTCTCGCCACGCGCTATACGATGGAGGACGACTTCTATGTCGGTCGCCTGCGTCTTCGGCATGGCATCGAGGCCGTCGTTCCCGATGTGCAGGGGCGTGGCCTCGTCCACGGCGTCATCTATGACGAACTGTGCCGGGGGATCGTGCGCGACGGCTCGCGCGAGGCCATCCTCGGCGTGGTCGACCAGGCAAGGGCGGAGGGCGCGGACGGCGTCATCCTGGGGTGCACGGAACTCGGCATGATCCTGGACCAGTCCCACTGCCCCGAACCCGTCTTCGACACCACCAGACTGCACGCCGACGCGGCGGTCGATTTTGCGCTCGCCGCCTGACCCGAGGACCTGATGCTCAAGCTCGTCATCGCCAACAAGGCCTACTCCTCCTGGTCGCTGCGGCCCTGGATTCTCCTGAAGACCTTCGGCATCCCCTTCGAGGAAGACGTCATCCCGCTCGACACGCCCGAGTTCCGGCCACGCGTCTCCGCCTACCGGGCGGGCTCGACCGTACCGATCCTGGTCGATGGCGACATCGTCGTGTGGGAGACGATCGCGATCCTCGACACCATCGCCGACATGAACCCGGGGCGGCCGGTCTGGCCGGCCGACCGGCGGGCCCGGGCCTATGCCCGTTCGATCGCCTCCGAGATGCACGCGGGCTTCCGCGCGCTTCGCTCGGCCTGCCCGATGAATGTGCGCAAGCGCTATGCCTTCGTCGACCGCGGCGAACTCGTCGCCAAGGATGTCGCCCGGGTCCTGCATCTGTGGCGCACGGCCCGCAACCTCTACGGCGACCGCGGCAACGGCCCGTTCCTGTTCGGCGCCTTCAGTGCCGCCGACGCGATGTACGCGCCGGTCGTCACGCGGCTGCAGACCTATTCGATCCCCGTCGATCCGCAGATCCGTGCCTACATGGACGCGGTCCTCGATCTTCCGGCCTTTGTCGAGTGGCACAAGGCCGCGATGGAGGAACCGTGGATCGTCGGTCACGACGAGGTCGACGAGCCGTCCATCGGTCCGTTCCGACCCTGATCAGCAGAGCTTCACGCCATGAACGCCATCGTCACTCCGAAGGGCCTGACCATGAAGTCCCACTACTCCGACGCTCCGAAGGCCCAGCCCGTCGCCCGTCACACGCTGTCGGTGCTTGTCGACAACGAGCCGGGCGTCCTCGCCCGCATCGCCGGCCTGTTCTCGGGCCGCGGCTACAACATCGAGAGCCTCACGGTTTCGGAGACGCAGCACGAGCAGCACGTGTCGCGCATCACCATCGTGACCGCCGGCACCGCCGAGGTGATCGAGCAGATCAAGCACCAGCTCGACCGCCTCATCCCCGTTCACCGGGTGATCGACCTCACGACCCACGGCGAGTCGCTGGAGCGCGAACTCGCCATGGTGAAGGTCGTCGGCAAGGGCGAGATGCGAGTCGAGGCTCTGCGCCTCGCCTCCGCCTTCGGCGCCCGCACGCTCGACGCCACGGTCACGTCCTTCGTCTTCGAACTCACCGGCAACACCGAGGAGATCGAGCGCTTCATCCGCCTGATGGGCGAAGTCGGCCTCGTCGAGGTGTCGCGCACGGGCATCGCCGCCATGAGCAGGGGCGCGGAGTCTCTCTGAGGCCAGGGCAACAGGTCGGGCCGAGGCCGGTAGACCTCGGCCTGGCCGGACCCGCTGCCCGCGCGACGCTCCCCAAGACCGAAAGAACCACCTCCATGCTCACGCTGCACCATTCCCCCGGCGCCTGCTCCGGTGCCGTCCACCTCGCCCTCGAGGAAGCCGGCCTGGCCTACGAGATCGCCAGCGTCGCCCTGGCCGAAGGCCAGCAGCGCACGCCGGACTATCTCCGGATCAACCCCAAGGGCCGCGTGCCGGCGCTCGTCGACGGCGACTACATCCTGACCGAGGCGGCGGCGATCCTGCGCTACGTGGCCCGGCTCGCGCCGGCCGCGAAGCTCTGGCCGGAGGATCCCCGCGAGGACGGCCGCTGCGCCGAGTGGCTGGCATGGCTCGCCTCCGGCGTGCATGTCAGCTACGCCCACGTCCGCCGGCCCGAGCGATACGCCGACAGCGAGGCGGGCAAGGCGGAGGTCGTCGCCAAGGGCCGGACCACCACCCGCGCGGTGTGGCAGCAGGTCGAGGACAAGATCGCCGCCCAAGGCACGCCATGGGCCGCGGGACAGACCTTCAGCGTGGCCGACCTGTACCTCTTCGTCTTCTGGACGTGGGGCAGGGGAACCGTGCTCGCCTACGACATGGAGGCGGACTTCCCCCGCTGGACCGAGCACGCCCGCCGCGTCGCGGCCCGCGCGGCGGTCCAGCGTGTCCAGGCGAAGGATGGCTTCCCGATGCCGTCCCCGGCCTGACGGCGATGACGTCCGAGACGCTGATGGCGCTGGCGGTCTTCGCGTTCGCCACCTCGGTGACGCCGGGGCCCAACAACATGATGCTGCTCGCGTCCGGCGTGAACTTCGGCTTCGCGCGGACGATCCCGCACATGCTGGGGATCGGCTTCGGCTTCACCTCGATGCTCGCCGTCGTCGGGTTCGGACTGGGCACTGTGCTCACCATGTCGCCCGTGGTGCATGGCCTGTTCAAGATCGCCTGCGCCGGCTACATGCTGCTGCTCGCCTGGCGCCTCGCGACGTCCGGGAGCATGGGGGCCGGCGGATCGGCGGCGCGGCCGATGAGGTTCCACGAGGCGGCTCTCTTCCAGTGGATCAACCCGAAGGCGTGGGCGATGGCGCTGACTGCCGCCACCGTCTATGTGAGCCCCGACGCGCTCCTGCGTTCCGTGATCATCGTGTCGCTGGTGTTCGGCGCGATCAACCTGCCCACCGTCAGCGTCTGGGCGGCCTTCGGCGTGGCGCTGCGCGGGGCGCTTTCCGCGCCGTCCCGCCTGCGCGCGTTCAACATCGTGATGGCCATCCTGCTGGCGGCCTCGGTCGTTCCCTTCGTGCTTCCCGCAAGCCCTTGAAGGGATGTCCGTTCCGCTTCGCCCGTCTTACCGCTTGACCAGAACCACCGTGCCGCTTAAGCGCACCCCCACCACACGGAAAACCGATCCGCCGAAGGCGGAGGCCCAAGGAGCGACTCCCATGCGCGTTTATTACGACCGCGACGCCGACATCAACCTCATCAAGGGCAAGAACGTCGCCATCGTCGGCTACGGCTCCCAGGGCCACGCCCACGCGCTGAACCTGCGCGACAGCGGCGTCAAGAACATCGCGGTCGCGCTGCGCGCCGGCTCCCCGACCGCCAAGAAGGCGGAAGGCGAGGGCCTCAAGGTCATGACCGTGGTCGAGGCCGCCAAGTGGGCCGACGTGGTGATGATGCTGACGCCGGACGAGCTGCAGGCGGACATCTACCGCGACGAGCTGCACGCCAACATGAAGAAGGGCGCCGCCCTTCTGTTCGCGCATGGCCTCAACATCCACTTCAACCTGATCGAGCCGCGCAAGGACCTCGACGTGCTGATGGTCGCCCCCAAGGGCCCGGGCCACACCGTCCGCTCCGAATATGTCCGCGGCGGCGGCGTGCCGACCCTCATCGCCATCCACCAGGACTCCTCGGGCAATGCCCACGATCTCGGCCTCTCCTACGCCTCGGCCAATGGCGGCGGCCGCGCCGGTATCATCGAGACGAGCTTCAAGGAGGAGTGCGAGACCGACCTGTTCGGCGAGCAGGTCGTGCTCTGCGGCGGCCTCGTCG
>CAZJCW010000324.1:0-4573 GCA_964544365.1 uncultured Alsobacter sp. | reverse complement strand
GCCGCCTGTCGAGCTTCAACGTGAGCGGCGGGACGCTGGTCCTGAAGCAGTAGGCGCGCCGGGCGTGCCGCCCGACGCGGATCGCCCCACGCCCGCGGTCGACGCCATCCTGCGGGAAAACGCCGAGGTCGGCGCCTGCAACCAGAGCATCTGAGCCGGCGGCTCAGGTGCAGGGGCCAGTCGTCGGGTTCGGGATTCCGTTGCTGGGCAGGTCGCTGCGCTCGATGTAGGTGGACATGCGCGGGCGCATGTAGATGCGCTCGTTGAGCGTGAGCGAACCGGTCAGCACGTAGCCGATCACCGGCTGGTACGGGTATTCGACCTCGGCCATGATGAGCGAGGTCCCCGGCTCGGACCGCAAGGCCGGCGGGATCTGGGTCTGGTCCAGGATGGTGCCGCGGGCATAGGCGGACCATCCCTGCTGGAAGCTCCAGCATACCGACGCGGGATTGACGACCTTGGGATCGGGCGAGCCCGAGCCCGAGATCGCGACGCTGGTGATGCGGATCCGCGCCGGCGAGGTGGAGAGCGGCGCCAGCACGGCGCTGGCCGCGGCGATGACACCCGTCACGTCCGCCGCCGTCATCTTCGGCGACTGCGTCGTCAGGTCGGCGATGGTCCGCGCGAGCAGCACGACGCGGCGGTTGGCGTTGAGGCTCTGGCTCACCTCGACCGAACCGATGTAGAGCGTCAGCATCACGGGCAGCAGCAGCGCGAACTCGACCGCCGCCACGCCGCGCTGGTCGCGCCGCAGCGGCAGCCTCGACAGCGCGCGCCCGAGGCGGGCGGCCTGTTGCCGGAATGGCGTCCTGATCCTGTCGAGCATCAGTTGTACGGCTCGTTCTTGAAGGCGGCGGATGCCATGATCAGCAACCGGTTGTCGGCGAGGTTCACCATCGTCTGGCCGATCAGCGGCACCACGATCGGATACTCGATGGCCGCGCGCACCACGACGATCTGGTTCGGCCCGCCGGGGACGAAGCCGAAGCCGGTGCTGTCCAGCTTGCCGCCGTTGATCGGCGGAGGCGGGGCCGTGGCCGAGGCGAAGTTCGGGAAGACCTTCACGTCCACCTGCAGCATGTTCGGGCAGTCGAAGGTGGCCTTCACGCGCTTGCAGACCTCGTTCTTGAAGTCGACGCCCGTGAACCCGGCCGCCTGGGCCTGTCCCGTCATGATCAGGCGCGACGCGTCGGAGACCGCGGTCTGCATGACCTGGCCGGTCATGTGGACCATCGACGTCTCGAAGATCGCGAAGACGAGGGACAGGAACGGCACCGCGAGCATGGCGAACTCGACCGCGGTCGAGCCCTTCCTGTCGCGGCGGAACGTCCGCAGGACGCGCTGCCAGCCGATCCGGCGGGCCTTGGCGTCCGCTGTGTCCGACCTGATGAGCATGACCATCTCCCTGCACAGCGGCGGCGCCGAAAGGCGCGCACGCTTCACATCGCAGAGAAGGATGGGCTCAGAACGTTTTTCAACCGTTGATGGAGTGTATCAATTGCGGTCACGCTTAACGGCGTGTTCCGCGAACCGGTCGAATGCGATGCATCGACCGACGCCGCGGCCGGACCCTACTTGGCGAGCGAGTTGCGGGTCGTCGTCTGCCCGCTGATGCCCTCGAAGTGGCGCTGCACGTCGCCGAGGCTGAGCGTCGGCTGGCAGCGCGGCGTGCAGGAATAGGTCTCGCGTTCCAGGCCCCGCTGGACGAGGAGCACGTCGTCGACCGGCGCCTCGACCTTGATGATCGACTCCCCGATGACGGCGCCCGTCGCGTCCTGCGCGATGAGGTTGGTCGTGCCGAAGCTCTTGCCCGTCACCACCATCGAGCCGTTCTTCTGGACGCTGACGTCGGCGATCATCGGATTGCCGATGATGATCGTGTTGGTGCGCGGCGGCAGCTTGAGGACCTGGGCGTGATCGGTGCGCACGATGATGCTGTCGAGCGCGAACGCGGGCGAAGCCGACAGCACACAGGCCAGCAGAGCAACTCTCGTCAGGACCCTGGGCATGGCGGGTGTGGCCTCCGGAAAAGACGCGCCCGATGCGACCGCACGCTGTCGGGCCTGTACACGACAACCATGTGTTGCAAATGGTGAACAAAGCCTCAACGCGCCGGCCCAGGACGATGCGATCGGGGCGCGATCCAGCATCTCGGTCCCCCCGCGGGGCCCGCGTCGCCCGGCTCGACGAAGGCACCGCACGGTTTCTCCATCGCGATGCCGATCCGTCCACATGGAATACTCGAACAATCAAGATAATTATTCCAAGACACCCGAATATCACTTGTCTATCGATCGTTAACCAAGTTCGATTTCCAGCATTCGGAACCAATTCCGACGAGATCAATTAACGGTAACGCAACGGAAACAGCCGTATCCAGCAGTGCAGAAGCGCTTTCGGGCGCCTCCGACGTCGAAAACGCCCTGGGCGACGACCGATACGGGAACTTGTCATGGCTCCGCTGATATCGCGCTTCCTGAAGAACACCGATGGTGCCACGGCCATCGAGTACGGCCTGATCGCCGCCTTGCTGGCGATGGGCCTGATCGGCGCGCTCACCTCCCTGAAGACCAGCATCGGCGACACGTTCGACACGGTGGGAACGACCCTGAAGGCGGCCAAGTAACGCGGACCGCACGGCCCGAGCGTCATCGTCGACGGGACCGGAAGTAACGAAGCCACAACCCGCAGCCGCTAGTCTGCCGCCCGTCGCGTTGCAACCAGGACCACGCACGGTGCTGACGAGTTCCCTCATCCTGCTGCTGTTTCCTGCCTTGATGGCCTATGCGGCATCGAGCGATCTGGTCTCCATGACGATCCCGAACCGCCTGAGCTTCCTGCTCGTGACCGGCTTCTTCCTCGTCGCGTTGGCGCTGGGCATGCCGTTCCGGGGACTGGGAATGCACGTCGCCGCGGGCTCGCTCGTCCTGGTCCTCACGTTCGGGCTCTTCGCGGCCGGCTGGATCGGGGGCGGGGACGCCAAGCTTGCGGCGGCCACGGCGCTCTGGCTCGGCTGGGATCGCCTGCTCGACTACGGCCTCATGGCGTCGGTCTTCGGCGGACTGCTGACCCTGTTGATTCTTTTCTTCCGGGCGGCTCCCCTGCCGCGCTTCGTCGTCGGCATGCCGTGGCTTCTCATTCTCCACCATCCCAAGACCGGCATTCCCTACGGGATCGCGCTCGCCGCGGCCGGCCTTGCGGTCTATCCCCGCAGTCCCCTGTGGATGCTGGCCGCCTCGCCCTGACGACGACCCGGCCGAAGGCCTGTCCGGATCGCCGGGAACGGACACACGCAATCGTCCGCTTTTGAAGCGTTTTCCCCCATAGCGCGAATTTTCAACGATTCCTTAACCATAAGGCGACGATCTTCCCGTCTGTAATCCGGACTGTGCTCCCCGCAGCAGCAACGGAAACCAGGCGTCATGAACCCCGCGCGTATCCTCGTCCTCGGCGTTGCCCTCACTGCCGGCCTTGTGGCCGCCTACCTGGCGTCCGGTCCGTCGCAGGCCCCGGCGCCCGCTCCCGTGGTCCAGACCATCAGGACCTCCGAAGTCCTCGTCGCAGCCGCGGAGATCCCGCTGGGCGCGACCGTGACGCCGAAGGAGCTGCGCTGGCAGACCTGGCCCGCCGACAACACCTCGGCCGGCATGATCACCCGCAGCGAGCAGCCCAACGCGCTGGTCGACTTCGGCGGGGCGATCGCCCGGATGGCGATGATCGCCGGCGAACCCGTCCGCAGCGAGAAGCTGATCCGTTCGAGCCAGGGCGGCGTGATGTCGGCGCTGCTGCCGGCCGGTTCGCGCGCCCTCGCCATCACCGTCGACAACCGCGGCGCCAACACGGCCGGCGGCTTCATCCTGCCCAATGACAGGGTCGACGTGATCCGCATCACGCGCGACGAGGCCGCCTCCAAGGTGCAGGGGAGCGACGTTTTCGTCAGCGACACCCTCCTGCGCAATGTCCGCGTGCTCGCGATCGGCCAGAACATCCAGGAGCGCAACGGCGAGAAGGTCGTGGTCGGCGAGACCGCGACCCTGGAGCTCGATCCGCGCCAGGTCGAGATCATCTCGCTCGCCCAGCGGCTGGGACAGCTCTCCCTGTCGCTGCGCAGCCTGCAGGACACGAACAAGACCGACGACGTCGTCTCGCGCAGCGAGGACGACAGCCTGACCATCGTGCGCTACGGCACCGCGACGCAGCGGTGACGTGGATCCTGACGCTAGGGAAACCAACGGCATGACCTCCGCACAGCGCCCCGACAGGCCCGCAGGGCAATCATTCCGGCCGATCGCGAGACGCGCCGGGATCGTCCTGCTGGCGCTCGCGGCAACCATCATGCCTGCCGCGGCGCAGACCACGGTGATCCCGACCAACATCACCGTGACGAGCGCCGACGCCGGCCAGCCGCGCCGGATCGAGCTGGGGATCGGCAAGTCGGTGATCGTCGACCTGCCGCGCGACGCCAAGGAGGTGTTCGTCGCCAACCCGAAGGTGGCGAACGCGGTCGTCCGCTCCACGCGCAAGATCTTCATCATCGGCCAGGCCGACGGGCAGACCAACGTCGTCATCATGG
>CAZJCW010000323.1:0-4587 GCA_964544365.1 uncultured Alsobacter sp. | reverse complement strand
GCTACACGGTTCGCCCGGCGAACTTCGAGAAGGTGGTGTGGCGCGTCATCCCGGAGGCCTCGACCCGCACGGCCGAGCTGCTGGCCGGCAACGTCGACATCATCACCAACGTCGCGCCCGACCAGATCGACACGGTGAACAAGAGCCCGCGCGCCAAGGTGCAGGCGGTCAGCGGCACCCGCCGCATCTATGTCGGCTTCAACCAGAAGGAAATGTTCGGGAACACGGAAGGCGGCAAGGCCATCCGCAACGCGAAGGTTCGCCAGGCGCTGCAATACGCCATCGACGTGCCGGCGATCTGCGCGCAGCTCCTCAGCACGACCTGCGAGCGCGCGACCAGCCTGGTCAACCCGCCCAACGGCAATCCCGACCTGAAGCCCTACCCGTATGATCCGAAGATGGCCGAGAAGCTTCTCGACGAGGCCGGCTTCCCGAAGAAGAACGGCGTGCGCTTCGAGATCGTCCTGCAGTCGCCGCGCGGCCGCTACCTGAACGACGCCAACGTGGCGCTCGCCATCGGCCAGTACCTGACCGACGTCGGCGTGAAGACCGACGTGCAGCTCATGGAGTGGGCTTCGGTCTACGTGCCGCTGATCCGCAAGAAGGAAGCCGGCCCGATGTTCCTTCTCGGAACGGGCGGCGGCACGTGGAATGCCCTGTACGACATGGCCGACCTGTCGACCCCGACCGCCGGCACGAACTACACGAACTGGGAGGATCCGGAGTTCTTCAGCGGCTGGGCCGAGCTCTCCCAGAAGCGCCCCGAGGCCGAGCAGCGCGCGACGATCAACCGCATGCTCAAGATCTTCTACGAGCGCGGCCCGTGGCTGCTGATGTACTTCCAGCCGGACTTCTACGGCGTGTCGAACCGCGTCGACTGGAAGGCCCGTCGCGACGAGAAGATCTACATCAACGAAGCCAAGCTGAAGTGATGCGACCGCGCCCGCCCGCCTCCTGCGCGGAGCACGGGCGGGCGCGGCCCGACATCGCCAGCAGGGGGGCCTGCCCCCCGGCGGGACCAAGGCCCCGGGACGGGCGGACCGCTTCCCGTCCGCCCCGGACATGATGACCAGGTGACCTGAATGTGGACCTACGTCGCCCGGCGACTGCTCCAGAGCGTCTTCGTGATCGTCGGCGTGACCGTGATCAGCTTCGTCGCGCTGCACATGGGCGGCGACCCCACCTACCTTTTCGTCAGCGAGCGGGCGACCGCGGAGGAGATCGCGGAGACGCGGGCGAAGCTCGGCTTCGACCGGCCCCTGCCGGAGCAGTACCTGAGCTTCGCGGCCGGCCTCGTGCAGGGCGACCTCGGGACGTCGCTGACCTACAAGACCCCGGCGCTCGACGTCATCGCGCTGCATTTCCCGGCGACGCTGGAGCTGACGATCGTCGCCATCGTGCTGGCGATCGCCATCTCGGTTCCCCTCGGGATCCTCGCGGCGTTGAAGCGCGGCACGGCGATCGACGGCGGCATCATGACGCTGGCGATGTTCGGGCAGTCCATGCCGAGCTTCTGGCTCGGGATCATGATGATCCTGTTCGTCGGGCTGGGGCTGGGGTGGCTGCCGATATCGGGCCACGTGCCCGTGCTGGAGCCGCTGCTCGCCGGCGACTTCGGCAAGGCGATCGGCAACATCCCGAGCGCCGCGACCTATGTGCTGATGCCGGCCCTGACGGTGGCCTTCTTCTCGATCTCCCGCAATGCCCGCCTCGTGCGCTCCTCCATGCTCGAGGTGCTGGGGCAGGACTTCATCCGCACCGCCCGTGCCAAGGGCCTCGCCGAACGGGAGGTCGTGGTGGGCCATGCGCTGCGCAATGCCTGGCTGCCCGTGGTGACCATGATCGGCCTGGAGTTCGGGTTCATGCTGTCGGGCGTGGTGGTGGTGGAGACGATCTTCTCCTGGCCCGGGCTCGGGCGGCTGGTGTTCAACGCCATCAACCAGCGCGACATCCCGCTGGTCCAGGCGGCGGTGGTGGTGTTCGCCGTGACCTTCGTGACGCTCAACCTGATCGTCGACCTCATCTATGCGCGGCTCGACCCGCGCATCCGGCTGACCTGAGGCGCACGCCATGACCGCGACGATCGAGCCCACGACAACCGCGATGCAGGCGCAGGACGCGGTGCCGCTCGACGACTGGCGCCGCACGCTCAGGCGGGCGTGGCGGAGCCTGCTGCGGGCGCGCTGGCCGCTCGTCGCGATGCTCATCCTCGCCATCGTCGGACTGGCGGCGGCCTTCGGCCCCTCGATGGCGCCGCGCGATCCCAACCGGCAGGCGATCATGGCGCGCCTCAAGCCGCCGATGGCCGTCGACCGGCAGGGCAAGGTGGACTACGTGCTGGGCACGGACGCGCTGGGACGCGACGTGCTCTCGCGGCTGATCTACGGCGCGCGGATCTCGGTCGTGGTCGGCCTCGCCGCCGTCGTGATCGGCGGCATCCTCGGCACGGTGCTCGGACTGGTCGCGGGGTATTTCGGCGGCTGGATCGACGACGTGATCATGCGGATCGCGGACATCCAGCTGGCGTTCCCGTTCATCCTGCTCGCCATCATGTTCCTGATCGTGCTCGGGCCCGGGGTCTGGAACCTGATCGTGATCCTCGGCATCGGGCAATGGGTGACCTATGCGCGCATCGCGCGGGGGCAGACCATCGCGCAGCGCGAGAAGGAATACGTCGACGCGGCGAAGGCGCTGGGCGCGCGCACGTCGACGATCCTGTTCCAGACCATCCTGCCCAACATCCTGGCGCCGCTCACCGTCATCGCCTCGTTCAACGTGGCGAGCGTGATCCTGTCCGAGGCCGCGCTGTCGTTCCTCGGCCTCGGCGTGCCGCCGACCGTGCCTACCTGGGGCGGCATGCTGGCGGAGAGCCGCGAGCAGCTGCTGGCGGGCCGGTGGTGGCTGGCCATCTTCCCCGGCGTCGCCATCATGGCGACGGTGCTGTCCTTCAACATCCTGGGCGACTGGCTGAGGGACTTCCTCGACCCGCGCCTGCAGACAACAGGCTGAGGCGATGCCGCAAGACCCCATGCAGGACATCTACGACTGGATCGACGCCCACGCGCAGGAGGCCATCGACGACCTGCAGGAGATGGTGCGCCAGCCCAGCATCTCGGCGCAGAAGGTGGGCCTCGAGGAGTGCTGCGACCTCGTGCTGCGGCAGATGAAGCGGGACGGGCTCGACGCCCACAAGCACGAACTCGACGGCGGGCCGCCGATCATCGTCGGCCACATGACGACGCCGCGCTCGACGAAGACGATGCTGTGCTACTCGCACTACGACGTGCAGCCGCCCGAGCCCATCGAGGCCTGGAGCCATGGCGGGCCATGGTCGGCGGCGATCGTCGACGGCGTGCTCTACGGTCGCGGGGCGACGGACAACAAGTCCGGCGTGCTCGCCTTCAACAAGGCGGCCAAGGCGTTCATGGCGGTGCGCGGCGAGCTGCCCGTGAACCTCAAGTTCATCATCGAGGGCGAGGAGGAGATCGGCTCGCTGCACCTCGGCCCGTGGGTGGAAAAGAACAAGCACCTGCTGGAAGCCGACGGCATGCATTGCCTGGACGGCTCGGTCGACACCTCGACGCTGCTGCCCGACATCGACCTCGGCCTCAAGTCGGTGCTGTTCGTCGAGCTGATCGCGCGCGGCGCGAAGTCCGACGTCCACTCGCTGAACTTCCCGCTGCTGCCGAGCCCGGCCTGGGACATCGTGCGGGCGCTCAACACGATCATGGACGAGAACCGGCGCATCCTGATCGAGGGCTGGTACGAGGGCCTCTACGAACTCGACGCCGACGACGAGCAGGAACTCGTCGACAAGGCCAAGCGGGTCAACCTGCAGGACATGCGCGACGAGTGGGGCATCAAGGAGTTCGCGCTGGGCCGCGACGGCGTGGAGGCGATCCGCGCCCGGACCTACGAGCCCACCGCCAACATCCAGGGGCTGGTCGCCGGCTACACCGGCCCGGGCATGAAGACCATCGTGCCCAACGAGGCGCGGGTGAAGATGGACTTCCGCCTGATCCCGAACATCCAGCCCGACAAGGCGATCGAGCGGCTGAAGGCGCATCTGGTGAAGCACGGCTTCGGCCACCTCGAGGTGCAGTACCGCATGAACGCGGAACCGCCCTACAAGATCTCGGTGCGCGAGAGCATGGCGCAGGCCGTCATCGCGGCCGCCACGAAGGTCTATGGCGAGGTGCCGATCGTCAACGGCGTGTCGGCCGAGGGCACGATCCTGCGCCATGTCTGGATCCCGTGCGTGCTGACCGGCTTCGCCAATCCCGGCGCCAACCTGCACGCGCCGGACGAGAACATCTCGATCGACAGCTACATCAAGGGCATCAAGTACGCCGCCGCCATCATGGACGAGTTCGGCAAGACGGGCTGACCCGGGCCGCATGGGCCGTCGACAGGCATCGCCGGACGGACCGCGCAGGCCGGCGAGGCCCGGCGCCGGTTGCGGCGGGAGCCCTGCGTCAGGGGGAGATGGCTTTTCTGTCGTGATCTCGCGGGGTGGTGCGCGGATCGGCTTGGGCTCGTCGTCCCCGGTGTGATCGGGGAAGGTGGTGTGGGGTGTCCGGGCGACGG
>CAZJCW010000322.1:0-4591 GCA_964544365.1 uncultured Alsobacter sp. | reverse complement strand
GTCCGCGGCCCCTCCAGATCCCGCTGCGAGGAAAAAGGGCACGCTTAGCTGCCTCCTCCCCCTCCCGGAGGTGGCGGGGGCGGTGGGGGCGGTGGGGGTGGCGGCGGAGGGGGTGGTGGAGGCGGCGGCGGAGGGGGGGGCGGCGGAAGATTGGGTGGAGGCGGAGGCGGCGGGGCCGGCGGCGTGCTCGGCGGGATCCGCACGGGGGGGCGCGTCGGGGTGGTGGCGTTGTTTGCCGACGACGGGATCTGCGTCAAGATCGGCGGCGGCAACAGGATGCCCGTGCCCGTCGCCGGATTACCGGTCGGCGGCGAAGGCGTCGGCGGCAAAGGTGCCGTGGAACCGATCTGTGCGACGTTTCCTGCCGTGTTCGGCGTGAGAGTCAGCGTGGTCGTGGGCATGTCACCGATCGCCGGCGGCTGGACGACCTGCTGGGCGTTGGTGAAATCGGCGTTTGTGGCGGGTGCGACGTTGATCTGTGCGCTTGCGCCGCGACCTCCGGCGTTGCCCGGGGTGGAGTTCACGGTCAGCCGCTGACCGACGGTGAGCTCCGTGCGCTGATTGCCCTGCGTGAAGGTGACTGCGCCGTAGACGGGTAGAACCTGGACTTGCGTCTGCCCCGGGTTTCTCGTCACCGAGATGAAGACCACGCCGCCACGAACGCCGACCGCTCCGCTCGGAGTCTTGATCGTGATGCCTTCGGTGTGGCTGATGTTGCCGCCGACGAAGCGCAACGCACCCTTGGCGATGTTGGCCACCATTCGGCCCGTGCCAGCATTCGGATTATAGACGTATTCGTCGATCAGGACGTCGCTGTCTGGACCCAGATTCAGCGTGGACTTGTCCACGAAGAGCACCTGCGCCGCGCCGTCGACGGCGGTCTGCACGCGTTCCTTGAAAACGAGGTCGGCGCCGATCTGCAGAATCCGGATCTGGCCGGTCGGGCGCGTCCCGGTGGTCGAAGGCTTGACCGCTGCCGTCGTGCCGACCTGCGACTGCGCCATCACGCCGGACGTCATCGTTGTGGAACTGGCCAGGAGTACGCCAAGTCCGGTCACGAGATGATTGCGCTTGCGTGCCATCGCTTCAACTCACCTAGAACCGGAGCGTCGAGCCGAAGCTCACGGAGAAGTTGCGCGTATCGTAGTTGATGATGTTGGAGTCGACGACCGAATACGAAATCAGCGTCATGAAGCCGACACTCGCGAAGATCGGTATGTCGAAGCGGACGCCAACCCGCCACTCTTGGTCGTGCCGGGTGTCGTTGGGATCGACGAAGGGATCGGGACCACCGTAGCGCGTGTTCGAGAAGCCGATCGTCGGAGACACGACCCAAGGCCCCTGCCCCAGTGTCACGGGGCCCGTGAACTCGTAGGGGAAAGCGAGATCGAGGGCGACCTGGTCGAAGCTGTTGAAGGTTGTCGCGGCTACGTTGTGGTTGAGCGTGAAGCGCCCGACATACCGGATGTTGCCGGTGATCGTACCCGTGGCCTGAAGCGCATAGCTCCACAGGTTGCCGGTCTGCTGCGTCGCGAGCGGGTAGTCGGTCGAGTTTTCGTAGCTCTTGCGTCTGTACTCGCCGAAATGCTCGAGGGTGGCGAAGCTGCCGAGGTCGTGACGGATGGTCACGCCTGCGCCAGGTCCCGAGAAGTAGGTGCTTCCGCCCAACGCCGTATAGGTGGCTATGCCGTAGGGTCGGATAGACAGGTTCGACACGGTATCGTTCGGCAGAAGGAAGCGCGGTCCTACCTGGAGGTCGATTAGCCCCAGGTCGAGCCGTGAAAGCTTCTTCTGAGCGGCGTAGTAGCCTGCGAGGTTGAACTCCAGCGTGTCGCCGCGGTCGTCGAAGCTCCACCCGTAGTAGGCGCTCGTGAGGGCGAATACGTTCCAGTCCGGGGTCTTCGTCGTGGTTTGCGGGGCCACCTGGGCCTGGCCGAAGGCCCGGATGATCTGCTGGTTCGGCCCGGCGTTCGCGTTCGACTGGTAGCGCGCGCCAAAGCTCGCATAGATCGACCAGGGCTTGTTGGACACGCCGTCGATCTGGGCGATGAATGCACTGGCCTGCTGTCGGACGCTCGGCGTGGCCCCCTTCGCCTGCGCAGCGGCTGAGAAATAGTTACGGGCCATCTGCGGAGACTGAAGCTCCAGGTAAAGCCGCCCGAGCTGGAGCTGAACCTCGCCATTATCCGGATTGTAGAACAGAAGCCGTTCGAACGCCCCGATGGCCGCCTCGTAGTCCTTCAGCTCGATGGCGATCTGGGCGAAGCGCAGATTGGCGTCGAGGTCCGACGGTTTGCGCAGGATCTGCTGGAACAGGCGATCCATCTCCGCCTTTGACGCACCGGCAACCTGTGCCAGAGCCGGCTGGAAATGGCCGAGCAGCATCGCGCACGCAAGGGCCACGGCGGCCCCGACACGATACTTGCCCCAACACGCCAACATACTCACCACCCCTGACGCCACGAACGGATACAATCGGATGTTGTAATCTGGTGCAAACTTTTGGCTTGCATTCGAGCATTCAGCCCTGAGATCGAAACTGGAATTCACCCCCGCTGTTGCCGCCTCGACACGTGTTCTCCTGGGTCATGCAATCAGTACGCCATCCGCAAGATCGCTGAACACCCGGACCACTTCGACGCCGCTCTCGAAGATCGAGAAGTATTCGATGTTGTCCACGATGTCGTAGGTCGCAGACGCGAGATCGATCACGTCGCCGTGAGAGGCGTCGTAGCTGTAGATGAAGTCGAGGCCATCCAGCGCGGCGCCGCCATGACGGAAGACGTCGGTGGCGAAGTCGCTCGATCCGACGATGGTGTCGTTCCCGGCCCCGCCGGCAAGGACGTTTGCGCCCGTGTCGGCGAACAACCAGTCATCCCCGCCGGCGCCCTCCAGCGTGTCGTCGCCGGCGCCGCCGACGATGATGTTTCCGACGCCATTGCCGACGAGCCGGTTGGCAAGTTCATTCCCGAAGACCTGCAGCCCGCCTACCAGAAGTTCGGCATTGTCGACATTGGCACCGAGCAGATAGTCGGCAAGACTCAGCCGAACCGTATCGATGCCCTCTCCTGCCGCTTCCGCTATGGAGTCGCCTGCGTCGTTGACGATGTAGACGTCGTCTCCGATCCCACCGCCCATGATGTCGGCGCCGGCGCCGCCGTCCATGGTGTCGGCCCCGAGTTCGCCCCAGATGAGGTCGGCTCCGTCGCCGCCCAGGATCGAGTCATTGCCGCCGCCTCCGACCAGCTGGTCGATGCCGTCGCCGCCGTCCAGCGTATCGTTGTCGCCTTCACCGAACAGGAGGTCTGCGTCTGCCCCGCCGAGAAGGCTGTCGCCGCCGTCACCTCCGACAAGGGTATCGTCTCCCGCGGCACCGGACAGCGTGTTGGCCGATCCATTTCCATAGAGCTGGTTCGCTCCACCATTGCCGCTTCCGGACGCGGCACCGCCGCTCAACACGAGAATTTCGAGCCCCGCTCCCAAGGTGTAGCCGTCGACCGACGAGAAGACGGTATCGGTCCCCTCCCCGTCTGCTTCGACGATCAGGTCGCCAGCGTCGTCGAGGACATAAGCGTCGTTGCCGATGCCGCCAGCCATTGTGTCCGCCCCGGCCTGTCCGACCAACTGGTCGTCGCCGTCGGATCCTGCGAGGCTGTCTGCTCCGGCCTCGCCCCAGAGGGTGTCGTTGCCCGAGCCGCCGACCAACGTGTCGATGCCGCCGCCGCCGATCAGGCGGTCACTGTCGGCGCCTCCGTCCAGGCTGTCGTTGTCGTCTCCGCCGAAGAGGCCGTCCGAGCCGGTTCCGCCGAGAAGGGTGTCGTTTCCGGCCAGTCCCGTCAGCGTATCGTTTGCCCCGGCGCCGTCGATGAGGTTCGCGGATGCGTTGCCGGCGATCTCGTTGCCGCCGTCGTTGCCTGTGCCGCTCGTCGCCCCCGTGTCGAGGACGAGGTTCTCGACGTTCGTCGTGAGCGTGTAGCCGCCGAACCTCACATAGACGCGCTCGGTTCCGGCGTTCCCGCCTTCCACGATCAGGTCGTCGGCCGAGTCGATCACGTAGGTGTCGTCGCCGCCCCCGCCCGCGAGGGTGAAAGTGCCGTTGAGGCCGAACAGCGTGTCGTTTCCGCTCGTACCGGCGACGTCCTCCTGGACATCGATGACGGTGACCGTGAAGGGGACATTGACGCTGACGTTGCTGGCGTCCGTCGCGGTGATGACAAGCGACACCGACGTTTCGGTTTCGTAGTCGAGCGAGATGTTTGCCTTCAGCCGCAGCGTGCCGGCCACGATCTCGAAGCGGGGATCGTCGACCGAGAAAGACACCCCGCTGAGGGCATCCGGATCGGTTCCGAACAGTGTCGCGATGGTCGCGCCGATCGCGTTCTCCGATATCGACGCTCCGGGCGACGAGATGACGACGACAGGCGGCTCCTCGGCGTTGGTCACCGTCACGGCGACAGCGGTCGATGCCGTCAGCGTCCCGTCGGAGACCTGCACCTGCACATCGTAGACGTTGTTCGTCCCGGCATCGGCCGGCGCCTCGAAGTTCCGGGGCGCGAGGAAGCTCAACGCTCCGGTCGACGGATTGATCGCA
>CAZJCW010000321.1:0-4604 GCA_964544365.1 uncultured Alsobacter sp. | reverse complement strand
ACGTCGTCGCGCCGCCCTACGAAGCCTCGAGGAAGCGCTCCGCCGTGTCGAGGTCCACCGACACGAGCTGGCTGACGCCGCGCTCGGCCATCGTCACGCCGAACAGCCGGTCCATCCGGGCCATGGTGATCGGATTGTGGGTGATGACGATGAACCGCGTCTGCGTCGAACGGGCCATGTCGTTCAGGAGATCGCAGTAGCGCTCCACGTTCGCGTCGTCGAGTGGCGCGTCGACCTCGTCGAGCACGCAGATCGGCGACGGGTTCGTCAGGAACACCGCGAAGATGAGCGCGATCGCGGTGAGCGCCTGCTCCCCGCCCGAGAGCAGCGTCATCACCTGTGGCTTCTTGCCCGGCGGCCGGGCGACGATCTCGAGGCCTGCCTCGAGCGGATCGTCCGATTCGATCAGCTCGAGCTGCGCCGTGCCGCCGCCGAACAGGCTGGTGAACAGCCGCTCGAAGTGGCCCTGCACCGTGGTGAAGGCGGCCAGCAGGCGCTCCCGGCCCTCGCGGTTCAGGTTGCCGATGGCGGTGCGCAGCCGCTTGATGGCCTCCGTCAGGTCCTCGCGCTCCGCCACCAGGCCGTCGCGCTGCTCCTCGACGGCGGCCAGTTCCTCTTCCGCCCGAAGATTCACCGCGCCGAGCCGTTCGCGATCCTGCCGAAGCCCCTCGACGCGCCGGTCCACCTCCGCAGCGTCCGGCAGCGGCGCCGCCGGGTCCAGCCCCGCGATCTGGGGCAGCGCCTCGGGTCCCACCTCCAGCCGCTCGCGGATGCCGCGCACCGTTTCCGCGAAGCGCGCCCGCGCCGCCTCCAGCCGCGCTTCCGAGCCCGCGCGCTCCTCGCGCGCCGCGGACAGGGCGGCCAGGGCGTCCTTGGCCGTCCGGTCCGCCTCGGCGAGGGCCGATTCGGCCGAGGCGAGCCGGTCTGCGGCGTCCCGCCGTGCCGTCTCCGCGAGCGCGATCTGCGTGAGGATGGCGCGGCGCCGTTCGCCGAAGGTCTCCGGCGCCTCGCGCAGGGCCTCGCGCTCCTCCTCGACGTCGTCCCGGCGGCGCTCGATCTCGGCGATCTGTCCGACGGACCGGTTGCGGCGCTCGTCCCAGGCGGCCCGGTCCGCGCCGATGGCGGCCAGCCGCCGGCTGCGCATCTCCGCTTCGCGCTGCAGGCTCTGCACCAGCACGCGCGCCTCGTTGGCGGCCTGCCGGTCCGCCGCGGCCTTCTGCCGGGCCCGCTCCAGCGCCGCTTCCAGCGCGGCGGCGTCGGCCATCGATGCAACCTGCTCGGCCAGCGCATCGCGCCGGGTCGCGACATCCTGCCGTTCGCCCGCCAGCCGTGTCTGTGCCTCGACCAGCGCCGAGCGCCGGGCCGCGACCTCGCCCTGACGCCGCTCGGCCTCGGCCAGGCGCTGGCGGATGGCGTCGAGGCTGCGGCGCATCATCTGCGCCGTCTCGTATTCCTGTTCCTCGTCCTGCGCCGCCTGCCGCACCGCCGCCTGCGCGGCGTCGGCCTCGAACCGCAGGCGCTCTGCCTCCGCGCGCGCCGCGGCGGCTTCCGTCTTGAGGTCGCCCAGGCGGTTGCGCTCCGCCAGCCGGCGGGCCGCGGCACTCGGGGCGTCGGCGGCGGCGGTGAACCCGTCCCACCGCCAGACATCGCCCTCCGGCGAGACGAGCCGCTGGCCGGGCCGCAATCCGGCGCGCAGTCGCTCCCCGTCGGCGCGCGCGACCACGCCGACCTGACGCAGGGTCCGGCGCAGGGCGGGGGGGCCGTCGACCTTCGCCAGCAGCGGTTCCACGCCGGGCGGCAGCGGCGGATCGGCATCTCCGGCGCCGGTGTCGCTCCAGTGGGCCGGAGCCGCCGTGTCGGCGGAGGCGTCGAGGTCCTCCCCGAGCGCGGCGCCGAGCGCCATCTCGTAGCCCTTGGCGACGGCGAGCGCCTCGAGCACCGGCGGATAGCGCCGGTCGGCGCCGGATGCGAGGAGCTTCGCCAGCGTCCCCGCCTCGGTTTCGAGCCGCTGCGCCTTGCGGTCTGCCTCCTGCGCCGGCTGGCGCAGCGCGAGTTCCCGCTCGCGAGCCGTCGCGTGGGCGTCTCGGGCCGCGGCGGCCTGATCTTCCGCGTGCGCCGCGCTCTCGGAAACCTCGTCCATCTCGGCGCGCAGCTCGGCCAGCCGGCCGGAGCCGCCCTCCGAGCCGTCGAGCGTCGCGAGGTCGGCGGCGACGCGTGCGATGTCGCGGTCGAGCCGGGCGATGCGTTCGTCCGATTCACGGATCGTGCGTTCCGCCGCGGCGCGCCTTGCATTGCGGTCGGAGAGTGCGGACTGGGCGGCGGACAGGGCGGCTTCCGAGTCGAACAGCACGTCCTCGAGGCCGGCGAGCCGTTCCCGCGCCTCGGCTGCCGCCTCCTCGGCGCCTTCGGCGTCGAGGCCCAGGCCTTCCGCCTCGGCTTCGAGCCGCTGCAGCGCACCGGCGGCGTCCTCGATCAGGGCCTTTTCGCGAGCCAGGTCGCGGGCCAGTTCTTCGGCGCGGCGCTCCAGCTCCACGGCCCGTTCGCCGGCCCGTCGTTCCTCGGCGTCGAGGCTCTCGCGCGCCAGCACCAGCCGCTGCAGGCCGGCGGCGGCGGCCGCCTCGGCGTCGCGCAACGCCGGCATTTCGTGGGCGGCCAGGGCCTGCTTCGTCGCCGTTTCGGCCTGTGCCCTCGTCCGCTCGGCCACGACGCGCAGGTCCGCCTCGACCTTTCGCTCGCCGGCGAGCACCGCGTCGCGGGCCTCGCACCAGGCGATGAACAGGATCAGGGCGTCCGCCTTGCGGATCTCGGCGGCAAGCGTCCGGTAGCGTGACGCCTGCCTCGCCTGCCGCTTGAGGCTGTCGACCTGCGCCTCGATCTGCTGAAGCACGTCCTCGAGGCGGGTCAGGTTGTCCTCGGCCGCCTGCAGCCGCAGCTCGGCCTCGTGTCGCCGGGAGTGCAGCCCGGCGATGCCCGCCGCATCCTCGAGGATGCGCCGGCGTGCCTGCGGCTTGGCGGCGATGATCTCCCCGATCTGCCCCTGCCGCACCATGGCCGGCGAGCGGGCGCCGGTCGCGGCGTCGGCGAACAGGAGCTGCACGTCCTTGGCGCGCACCTCCTTGCCGTTGATCCGGTAGGTCGAGCCTTCGTCGCGCTCGATCCGCCGCGTCACGTCGAGCTGGTCGGCATCGTTGAAGGCGGCCGGCGCACTGCGCTCGCGGTTGTCGATGATCAGGCCGACCTCGGCCATGTTGCGGGCCGGCCGGTGGCCGGAGCCCGCGAAGATCACGTCCTCCATGCCGGAGGCGCGAAGGCTCTTGTACGAGCTTTCGCCCATCACCCAGCGCAGCGCCTCGACGAGGTTCGACTTGCCGCAGCCGTTGGGGCCGACGACGCCGGTCAGCCCGGGCTCGATCAGGAACTCGGCCGGTTCGACGAAGGATTTGAACCCGGCGATGCGCAGGCGGGTGAGGATCATGAGGCGCGTCTCTCCGCGCCCCGCGCGTCACCCAGTGACCGGGATTCGACCGTCCGCTGTTCAGCTCCCGACCAGCGGGCCGAGGATCTTGTCGAATTCCTCAATCGTGAGCGCCCCGCGATGGATCTGCCCGTTGATGAAGAAGGTGGGGGTCGAGTTCACGCCGAGCTTCGCGCCGCGGTCCCGAACGGCGTTCACCGCGTCATAGATCTGCTGGTTTTTCAAGCAGGCCTCGAAGGATTCCTGTGTGAAACCGGCCTGTTTCACGAGTCCGAGCAGGGCGTCCACGGGCTTTTCGCTGAAGGCCCAGGTCCGCTGCTGGGCGAACAGCAGGTCGGAGATCGGGTAGTACCGCTCGTTGCCCGAGCAGCGTGCCAGCATGAAGCCGGCGGTCGCGAGCGGGTCCAGCGGGAACTCGCGGAGCACGAAGCGCACCTTGCCGGTGTCGATGTATTTCTGCTTCAGCGCCGGCCACGTCTTGTTGTGGAACGTGGCGCAGTGGCTGCACGTGAGCGAGGCGTACTCGTAGATCGTGACCTTGGCGTCGTCCTTGCCGACCCAAACGTCGCCCAGCGTGCTGGCGACGGCGAGATCGGACGCCGAGACCGACTGTGCGGCCGCGGGAGCGGACAGGCCGGGCAGGGCGACGGCCGCGACGCCCGCGCTGGCAAGGCTGAGGATGACGGAACGGCGCGTCGACATGGTCGGTCTCCTGGTACCCGTGGTGGGGCCGCGATGGCCCGCCTGACTTTCAACCGGCCCGAACAATGTGGCAAGACGCCGGCGTTCGGAACCTTCCAGGCACGCTCCTATCACCGGACGGCCATGACGGCATTCAAATAGCCGTCAACGAAGCAGTCCCCCCATTCTCGTTTCACCCTGTGCCTCTCCCCCGTCGTCCCCGGCGACCGGCGCAGCCGGTCGGGAAGGGGATCCAGGGGCCGCCGCTCGAAACCGGCAAGGAAGCGCGCGTCAGCCCCCGCGCGCCTCGGCGCTGACTCCTGGATCCGGATCAGGCACCGGCGTCCTGCACGCCTTCTCCCCGCCAGGCCCCCCATTCCCGGTTCACCCTGTGCCTCTCCCCCGTCGTCCCCGGCGACCGGCGCAGCCGGTCGGGAAGGGGATCCAG
>CAZJCW010000320.1:0-4621 GCA_964544365.1 uncultured Alsobacter sp. | reverse complement strand
TAGACGGCGAAGACGCCGGCGTCGGTGAAGGGCTGGTGGAACGAGTAGACCTCGTAGCACAGGCCGCGCTTCTCGCGGATCTCCTGGAACAGGCGGGACGACATGCCGCCGCCCAGGATGTTGGAGAACACGTGCAGCGTGTAGTGGTCCGTGTCGTGGAACGACCGTCCCTCGAAACCGAGCACGAGGTGGGCCTGCTCCAGCTTGCGGATCTTGCGCTCGTCGCCGCCGGCGTAGCGGCCTGCGACCGGCGTCTCCACGGGGCTGTCGCCGAAGCGGTCGAAGCGGCGGCTCACCTCGGCGACGACCTCGTCATGGTCCACCGCGCCCGCCGCCGCGACCACCATGTCCGGCCCGCGATACTGCCGGTCGAGGAAGCTGCGCATCGAGGCGGCGGTCTGCGCCCGCACCGTCTTCGGCGTGCCGAGGATCCGCCGGCCGATGGGCGCGCCGCCGAAGGCGGTCTCCATGAACATGTCGAAGACGATGTCGTCCGGCGTATCCTCGCACGCGCCGATCTCCTGCAGCACGACGCCCTTCTCGCGCTTCAGCTCGTCGCGGTCGAAGGCCGGCTCGGTGAGGATGTCGGAGAGGATGTCGAGCGCCAGCGGCACGTTCTCGCCCAGCACGCGGGCGTAGTAAGACGTCCGCTCGACGCTCGTCTCGGCGTTCAGGTCGCCGCCGACGGCCTCGATCTCCTCGACGATCTGCAGCGCGTTGCGCCGGCGCGTGCCCTTGAAGGCCATGTGCTCCAGCAGATGGGCGAGCCCCTGCTCGCCCTCGCGCTCGTGCCGCGTGCCAGCGCCGATCCACACCCCGAGCGCGGCCGTGGCGAGCTGGGGCATGGTCTCCGTCACGACGCGCAGCCCGTTGGGCAGCGCGGTGACGCGGACGGCCTCGGCGCGTGGCGGCGGCTGCCGGCGGGAGCGGGCGACGGGGGCGGCGCTCACGGGCGACGATCCCGGCAACGGGCCGGATGGCGGTGGGTCATGCGGCGTTCTCCCGGGTCGCCCTGGCGCGGTCTCGCACGAAACGCTCGATCCGCGCCTGGTCGTTCGGCAGGACCGTGAATCGTTCCGCCCGGTCGTGCAAGTCGGCCAGATGGTCCGGCAGGGCCGGATGCTGCCCGGTCGCCGCCGTGACCGCGTCCGGGAACTTCGCCGGATGGGCCGTGCCGAGCACCACCAGCGGCGTCGCGGGATCCTGCGCCAGCACCTCCCGGCCGCTGACGACGCCGACGGCGGTGTGGGGATCGAGCAGGTAGCCGGCGTCCCGCCACGTGGCCCGCATCTCGGCGGCCACCGCGTCCTCGCCGGCGCGGCTGGCCCGGAAGCCCCGCCGGATCGCCGTCATCGCCGCGTCGGGAATCGAGAACGACTTCGCCTGGGCGAGGGAGGCCATCATGCGCCTCACTTCGCCGGCGTCTCCCGCCACCGCCTCGTAGAGCAGGCGTTCGAAATTCGAGGAGACCTGGATGTCCATCGACGGCGAGCTCGTCGGCACCACGCCCGTCACCTCGTAGCGGCCCGTGGCCAGCGTGCGAGCGAGAATGTCGTTGGTGTTGGTGGCGATGTTCAGGACGGAGACCGGCAGTCCCATCCGGCGCGCCACGTGTCCGGCGAGGATGTCGCCGAAATTGCCGGTCGGCACGGAGAAGGAGACTGGCCGGTGCGGACCGCCGAGCGTCACTGCCGCCGTGAAGTAGTAGACGATCTGCGCGACGATGCGCGCCCAGTTGATCGAGTTCACGCCGGACAGGCCAAGCTCGTCGCGGAACGCGTGGTGGTTGAACATCGCCTTGACGAGCGCCTGGCAGTCGTCGAAGTCGCCTTCGACCGCGACGGCGTGGACATTGTCCGCCTCCACGGTCGTCATCTGCCGCCGCTGCACCGGGCTGACCCGCCCGTGCGGGTAGAGGATGAAGATGTCGACCCGCTTCAGCCCGCGAAACGCCTCGATCGCCGCCCCGCCCGTATCCCCCGACGTTGCACCGACGATGGTGGCGCGCTGTCCGCGCTGCTCCAGGACGTGGTCCATGAGCCGCCCGAGCAGCTGCATCGCCACGTCCTTGAACGCCAGGGTGGGGCCGTGGAACAGTTCGAGCACGAACAGGTTGTCGCCGATCTGCACGAGCGGGCAGACGGCGGGGTGGCGAAATCCCGCATAGGCCGCGTCCACCATGCGCGAGAACGCACCCGCCTCGACCTCGCCGTCGACGAACGGCGCGAGGATCCGCCGGGCCGCCTCGGCGTACGGCACGCCGGCCAGCGCGGCGATGGCGGCGCTGTCGAGGGTGGGCCATGTCGCCGGGACATAGAGGCCGCCGTCGCGGGCCAGACCCGCGAGCAGGGCGTCCGAGAACCCGAGCACGGGGGCTTCCCCCCGGGTCGAAACGTGCTGCACGGCGATCATTCCTCTGTGGCGGTGAGCGTAGGAGCCTTGCGCAGGACTGACAAGCGGCGGCTCAGGGCCGCATGTCACCGGATTTTCGCAGCTGCTGGCGGATCCAGACGCCGAACACCGCCAGAAGGCCCAGGGCCAGCGTGAACCAGGTGACGGCGTATTGCAGGTGGTTGTCGGGGAACGACACGCGCGTGTTTCCGCCGACCGGCAGGCCGCCGGGCACCGGCGTCCTGTCCGCCTCGAGCACGAAAGGCGCGGTACGCGTCAGGCCCCGCGCGGCGGCGACGGCGGCGGGATCGCGCGTGAACCAGACGTTCTTCGCCGGGTCGTTTTCCGGAACGAACCAGCCGCGCACCTCCGGCGAGCGAAGCAGTCCCGTGACGGACTGCTCGCCCTCCACCTGGCCCTGCGGCCGTGTCGCCGGATCGGCGCGTTCGGTCGGCACGAATCCGCGGTTGACGATCACGGTCGAGCCGTCGGCCAGCACGAGCGGCGTGAGGACGTAGAAGCCCTGCAGCGTCGGCTGCCCCGGGCGGTCGCCCGGCCGCAGGCCGTGCATGCGCGCCTCGAGATCGTGCCGGAACCGGCCCTGTGCCGTCACGCGCTGGTATTCGTAGGTCTTGGGCGACATCCCGGCCCACGCGCTCTCGGGCGGGAGCGGGACCGGCGGCTCGTTCACCCGCGCCTCGACCCGCGCGATCAGCCGCTTCTTGGCGCCGCCGCGTTCCACCTGCCAGGCGCCGAGAGCGATGAGCGCGATCACCCCGGCGAGCGTGAACAGCGCGGGGACGACGAAAAACGTCCATGAGCGAGGCCGGACGGAGCCTGCATCCGGCTTGGTGGTCGTCGCGGGCATTTCAGCGCTCCAGCCGGCCCTGTTCGGCCTTGTTGTGGAATTGCAGGGCGATCAGGACGCCCTTGAACGGCCGCATCATGGCGAGGCAGACGCCGATCACGAGCGGCGGCCAGATCAGCGCATGGACCCAGGCGGACGGCTCGTAGCGGATCTCGACGAACAAGGCCGCGCCGACGAGCAGGAAGCCAGCCGCCAGCATGATGAAAACCGCCGGGCCGTCTCCGGAGTCCGCAAAGCCGTAGTCGAGGCCGCAGGCGGAGCAGGTCGGCCTGACTGCGATGAAGCCCTGGAACATCGAGGCTTGGCCGCAGCGCGGGCAGCGTCCGGCGACGCCGGCCGCGAACGGGGAGGGGCTTCGGCCCGACCACTCAGCACCGGGTTCGGTCATCGCCGTTTCTCCTCGGGGACATCGGCCGTCCCATGCCGGAAACGCGAAGGGGCGGCCGCAGCCGCCCCCCGCCAGTCCAGGATGACCTGTTCAGTGCGCCGCTGCGGCGGCGGCGCCCCACTGCGACCCCCACAGGTAGATCGCAACGAAAAGGAACAGCCACACCACGTCGACGAAGTGCCAGTACCAGGCCGCGAATTCGAAGCCGAGGTGGCGCTGCGGGGTGAAGTGCCCCTTCAGCGCGCGCGCCAGGCACACGATGAGGAAGATCGTCCCCACGAACACATGGAAGCCGTGGAAGCCGGTCGCCATGTAGAAGGTCGCGCCGTAGATGTTGCCCTTGAAGGCGAACGCGGCGTGCGAATACTCGTAGACCTGCACGATCGTGAACAGCGCGCCGAGCAGCACCGTCAGCACGAGGCCCCACTTCAGCCCCTCGCGGTCGTTGTGCAGCAGCGCGTGATGCGCCCACGTCACGGTCGTGCCGGAGGTCAGCAGGATCAGCGTGTTCAGCAGGGGCAGGTGGAAGGGATCGAACACGGCGATCCCCTTCGGCGGCCACTGCGCGCCGATGAACTCGGTGCGCTGGAACTGCGGCCCCGAATTGGCGAACAGGCTGACGTCGAAATAGGCCCAGAACCAGGCGACGAAGAACATCACCTCGGAGGCGATGAACATGATCATGCCGTAGCGGTGGCTGATCTGGACGACGCGGGTGTGGTGACCCTCGTGCTCCGCCTCGCGCGTGACGTCTGTCCACCATGCCACCATCGTGTAGAGAACGCCGATGAGGCCGAGCCCGAAGATGACCGAGCCGGCCTTCAGGCCGCCGATCGGAATCCCCTTCATCCACATGACCGCCCCCACGGCCATGAAGAACGCCGAGACCGAGCCGATGAACGGCCACGGGCTCGGATCGACGAGATGGTAGTCGTGGTTCTTGGTGTGGGCGTCCGCCATCTGGTCGCTCTCCG
>CAZJCW010000319.1:0-4655 GCA_964544365.1 uncultured Alsobacter sp. | reverse complement strand
GTCCTGGCCACGACGAGCGCGCCCACCGCGGTGGAGAACGGCACGTACTTCAAGCGCGCGCCGAGGCTGCGCTCGCGCGAAACCCACAACCAGTCGGACACGATGACGTCGACGCTGCCGCCGCGCAGCGCGATGCGCGCTGCCTCGGGCGAGGCCAGTTCGGTGACCACCATCGCGACGCCATGGCGGGCATCCAGCCCGTGGCGGCGGATCGTGTCGATTTCCCACGACACCGTTCCGGTCTTCTGCAGCCCGAGCCGGAGAGGCGGCGCGGCCCTGCCGCTGCGCACCGTGCAAAGGAGTGCCGCGGCTGCAAGGACGGCCCTGCGGCTCACGACTTCGGCTGCGTCCCGTCGCGACATCCGCGAACTCCCCTGCCTGCAAGATACGCCATTCACCCGGTTCTATCGATCGAACAGGTCCTTGCGCCAGCCCGAAGGCAGCAGACCCCCAGGATCCCGACGCACCGGGGTCCGCGGCAGGGGCTCTTGCGGGAGGCGGGTCGAACCCGGCGACGGACGTCGTGGCCGGCCATGGTCCCGCGTCCCCGGGGGCCGGTCCGGCGCCGGTCCCGGGCACAGCTTCAAGTTTCCAGTGGAGCGAATGGCATTCACCGTGCTACGCGGCAAACGACACGTGCGGAGGGTGCCACGGCCGGTCCGCCGAACCTTCCTGACGAACTCCTCCATGCGGACCGCGCGGAACTCCTGGACATGACCATTCGCCTGCACCACGGCGACCTGCCGGCCGACATCGATTTCGGATCGGTCGTCGCCGTCGATACCGAAACGCTCGGGCTGAACCCGCTGCGCGATCGACTCTGTCTCGTGCAGCTGTCGCGCGGGGATGGCAGTGCGGATCTGGTCAAGATCCCGCGCGGACCCGTCCATGCGCCGCGACTGGCGGCGCTCATGGCCGATCCGGCCGTGACGAAGCTGTTCCATTTCGCCCGATTCGACCTGGCGGTGCTCTTCCATACGCTCCGGGTGATGCCGGCGCCCGTCTACTGCACGAAGATCGCTTCCAAGCTGGTGCGCACCTACACCGACCGGCATGGGCTGAAGGACATCACGCGGGAGCTGCTGGGTGTCGACCTGTCCAAGCAGCAGCAGTCGTCCGACTGGGGCGCAGACACGCTGAGCGACGCCCAGATGGCCTACGCGGCGTCCGATGTCCTGCATCTGCACGCCCTCAAGGCCGCCCTCGACGCCATGCTGGCGCGCGAGGACCGGGGGGATCTCGCGAAGGCCTCGTTCGACTACCTGCCGACGCGGGCCCGGCTTGACCTGATGGGCTGGGCGGAGCAGGACATCTTCGCGCACAGCTGACGTGGATTTACCGTTCGTCATTCCGACCGACTTATCTTCGCCATCTTGCTTCTCCACTTGCCGCCCATCGAAGGCAAACACGGAAACCCGCAATGATGCGTCCCGGGCCGCAGGTTGCTCTGGCATCGACCGGCCGCAGGGCCGCCGATCCGTACAGGGCTGCCATGCGGCACTCGCGGCGCGTGCGGCTGCTCCGGCTTGCGATCCCCGTCGGCGCCGCGACTGCGGTGGGAGCCATCCTGTTCCTGGCTTTCGTGAACCCGTTCCGCGCGCTGCCGGCCGGCGTCTCGATCGGCAATGTGAACCTCAACGGGACGCGGATCACCATGGAACTGCCCCGGCTCACCGGGTTCAAGCGCGACAACCGGCCCTACGAGGTGACGGCGCAGTGGGCGGCGCAGGACATCAAGACGCCCAGCATCATCGAACTGCGGGAGCTCAAGGCGCGGATCGTGATGCAGGACAAGAGCGTCGCCACCGTGCAGTCGCAGCAGGGCTTGTATGACAGCTCGAGCGAGCGGCTCGACCTGCGCGACGACGTCCGGGTCCGGACCGAGGCGGGGTACGACGTCCGGATGAAGTCGGCGCGCGTCGACTTCCGGGCCGGCAACGTCGTCAGCGACGATCCGGTGACCGTGAACTTCAACGGCGGCACGATCGATGCCGCACGCGTCGACATGTACGACAGCGGCGCCCATATTGTATTCGAAGGCCGCGTCCGCACCGTCATGAAGCCCGATGCGGAGCGGCAGGCGAGCAAGGACAAGAGCCCATGAAGCGACTGATGCTGCTGGCCGCGGCGACGGCCTCCGTGATGCTCTGGGCGCAGGCGCCCGGCCACGCGCAGACCCCGGCGCCGAAGAAGCAGGCCGGGACGCCGGGCTTCGGCACGGCCTCGAAGGAGCCGATCCAGATCGATGCCGACCGGCTCGAGGTGTTCAGCAAGGAGCAGCGCGCGATCTATTCCGGCAACGTCATCGCGGTGCAGGGCGACACGACGATCAAGTCGGCTCAGATGACCGTCTTCTACGACCGCCAGTCCACACCGGCCGGCGGGCAGCCCGCCGCGCAACCCGCGGCGGCCGAAGGCGAGGGCGGCACCTCGCTGCGCCGCGTCGAGGCGAAAGGCGGCGTCACCGTCATTTCCAAGGACCAGGTCGCGACCGGCAACGAGGGGGTCTTCGACCGCCTGTCCAACAAGATCATCCTCACCGGCAATGTCGCGCTCAGCCAGGGCGAGAACGTGACCAAGGGCGAGAAGCTCATCTACGACACCGAATCGGGTGTCGCGGTCGTGGAAAGCGGCGCATCGTCGTCCGGTGGCCGCGTCCGGGGCGTGTTCGTGCCCGGGGAAGACAAGGCGGCGCCCGGCAAGCCGGCCGCGAAGCCGACGCCGCCGGCCAACGACAAGGCAAAGCCGAAGAGCTGAGGATCCGCTCCGGGGGGCAGGAACACCAATCATGCCCTGGTCCATCACGGTTGGAACGATTGCCGGAACGGCCGTCAGGATCCACCTGACCTTCCTGCTGTTCCTTGTGTGGATCGGCGTCGGACAGGCCGTGTCCGGGGGCGCAGCCGCCGGTTGGGCCGCTGTCCTCTTCGTGTCCCTGCTGTTCGGCTGCGTCGTCCTGCACGAGTTCGGGCACATCCTGGCGGCGCGGCGCTATGGCATCCGCACGCCCGAGGTCACGCTCTATCCGATCGGCGGCGTGGCCAACCTCGAGCGGATCCCGGACAATCCGCGCCAGGAGCTGGTCGTCGCGCTGGCGGGGCCGGCTGTGAACCTCGTCATCGCCGCGATCCTTGTCGTCGGGCTTGGAGCCACGCTCGATCCGTCCGACCTCGCCCGGCTGCAGGAACCCGGTCACGAACGGCTGGCGGCGCGGCTGGCGGGAGCCAACCTGTTCCTGGCCCTGTTCAACATGATCCCCGCCTTTCCGATGGACGGGGGGCGGGTGCTGCGGGCCCTGCTGGCGATGCGCATGGGAACCGTGAAGGCCACCCGCGTGGCGGCGAGCATCGGCCAGGCGCTGGCGGTCGCGCTGGGGTTCGCCGGCTTCTTCGGCAACCCGATCCTGATCTTCATCGCCATCTTCGTCTACATGGCCGCCGGCGCCGAGGCCGAGGCGGTGGCGTTCAAGTCGGCAACGGCGGGCGTGACCGCCGCGGACGCCATGGTGACGCGCTACGCGTCCCTTCCCCTCACGGCCACCGTGGCCGATGCCGTGGAGTGTCTCCTGAGGACGACACAGGAAGAATTCCCCGTCGTCGACGGATGGGGCCGCCCGACGGGCATCCTCACCCGCCCAGACCTCATCGCCGCCCTGCGCGACCGGGGCGAGACAACCGCGATCATCGACGTGATGGCCGCGCCGAGCGACCCGCTGCGGGCGGGCGACGCGCTCGAAAAGGCCCTCGAGGCGCTTCGGGTCTCGGGGCGGCAGGCCTTGCCGGTGGTTGACGCGGACGGTCGGCTCGTCGGTCTGCTGACGAACGCGAACGTCGCGGAGATGATGATGATTCGGGCGGCGCGCCCGGACTTCCAGTTCCGACGGAACGGCTGAACGGCTGAACGGGGCTATTCGTCCTCGCCGAACCGACCGGCGACGAGCGTGTCCAGGGCATCGATGGCAGCCTGCGCATCGGGACCGACGGCCGTCACCGTGATCGTGGTGCCGATTCCGGCGCCGAGCGTCAGGATGCCCATGATGGAGGTCCCGCCGACGGTCTCGCCGCAGCGCGTGACCTGGATCGCCGATTCGAACATCTCCGCGCACTGGACGAACTTGGCTGTCGCCCGGGCGTGAAGCCCCTTGCGATTCACGATCCGCAACTCGCGGACCAGCGCCCCTTCGGGCAGGGGAGCGGGGGGACAGGGGGTCTCGTCGACCAAAGTCTCGTCTGTCATTTGCCTGCCAGGACCCGGCTCGCGACGTTGATGTACTTGCGACCCGCATCCTGCGCCTGCACGACGGCGCGATCGAGATCGCACTCGCCGCGGACGCTGGCGAGCTTGATGAGCATCGGCAGGTTGATCCCCGCGACGACTTCCGTCTTCCCGCCATTCATCACGGAGATGGCAAGGTTGGACGGTGTACCGCCGAACATGTCCGTCAGGATGACAACCCCGTCGCCGGTGTCGACAGCCTCGACGGCGGCGAGGATGTCTCGCCGACGCTGATCCATGTCGTCGTCCGGGCCGATCGTGATCGTCTCAACCTGTCGCTGCGGACCTACGACGTGCTCCATCGCGGCACGGAACTCGACAGCGAGCCGCCCGTGCGTCACGAGCACCATCCCGATCATGAACGGCTTCTCCAGCGCGCC
>CAZJCW010000318.1:0-4665 GCA_964544365.1 uncultured Alsobacter sp. | reverse complement strand
AGAAAAGCGCCAGGGAGACCTGTTCGATCGGCATTCCCGTGACTCCCTCGCCAGGTTGGCGGTTGCGGCCCAGCTGCGATCGGGATGGTTCACCGGGTGGGGGCACGGTTGGCTCGTGTGCCACGAACCGTGGCATGGGCTCAGCGCGTGGTTCTAGCTTATAACCCCAGATACGCCTGCCGCACGCGGTCGTCCGCCAGCAGCTCGGCGCCGGTTCCCGACAGGGTGACGCGGCCGTTTTCGAGCACGTAGGCGCGCGAGGCGAGGCGCAGCGAGACGGCGACGTTCTGCTCGACGAGGACGCAGGTCAGGCCGTCCCGGTTGAGGTCGGCGACGGCAGCGAGCACCGTCTGCACCATGGCGGGGGCGAGGCCCAGCGACGGTTCGTCGAACATCACCAGTTCGGGCCTGCCCATCAGGCAGCGGCCGATGGCCAGCATCTGCTGCTCGCCGCCCGAGAGCGTGCCCGCCGCCTGGCCGGCACGCTCGGCGAGGCGCGGGAAGAGGGCGAGGACGCGGTCGAGCATCTCGGCCCGGCCGGCCCTCGCGCGCGGGAGCATCGAGCCCATCAGCAGGTTCTCGCGCACGGAGAGGCCGGGAAACACCTGCCGTCCCTCTGCGACCTGGCCGATGCCCAGGTTGCAGACGACATGGCTCGGCAGGCCGGCGATGTCGCGCCCGCGCCACAGGATGCGCCCGCGCGCCGGCTTCAGCATGCCGGCGACGGCGCGGATCAGCGACGTCTTGCCCGCCCCGTTCGCGCCGACGATCGCGACGATGGCGCCTTCGGGCACGACGAGGCCGACGCCGTCGAGCGCCTGCGCGTCACCGTGGAAAAGGTCGAGATCGGCGATCTCCAGCATCAGCCCAGAGCCTCCGTGCCGAGATAGGAGGAAATGACCGCCGGATCGCGCGTCACCGCCTCCGGCGATCCCTCGGCGATCGTCGCGCCGTGGTGCAGCACGTGGATCCGGCCGGCGAGCGCCATCACCGCACGCATGACGTGCTCGATGAGCACCAGCGTGAGGCCGCGCTCGCGGTTCAGCATGCGCAGCACGGCGACCATGCGGTCCGTCTCGGTCGGGCGCAGGCCCGCCATGACCTCGTCGAGCAGCAGCAGCCGGGGGCCCGTCGCCAGCGCGCGGGCGACCTCCAGGCGCTTGCGGTCCGGCAGGGTGAGGGACCCGGCCTTCTGGTTCCGCTTGTCCCACAACTCCATCAGCCGCAGCGTATCGCCGGCGACGATCCGGGCATCGTCGATGGCGGCACCGTGCGCGAGGCCGCCGATCAGCGCGTTCTCGAACACGCTGAGGCCGGGAAAGGGCCGGACGATCTGGAAGGTGCGCGCGAGTCCCGCCGCGCAGATCGCCTCGGGCGACAGCCCGGTGACGTCACGGCCTGCGAAGGCGACGGAGCCGGAGTCGGGCCTGTAGACGCCAGCGATGATGTTGAACAGCGTGGTCTTGCCCGCGCCGTTGGGCCCGATGACCGCGAAGATCTCGCCCTCGGCGACCGAGAGGGACACGGCGTCGACGGCGACGAGCCCGCGGAAACGCTTGGTGGCGCCGCGAACCTCGAGGAGCGCGCTCATGCCTCCTCCTCCGGAATGCCGAGGCGCTTCTTCAAGGCCGGCCAGACGCCGTTGGGCGCCAGCGTGATGATGACGATCAGGCACAGCCCATAGAAGACCGCCTTGGTCCCGGGGGCGTTGAGGCCGGCCCGTTCGGTGACGGCGATGAGCGCCTCGCCCAGCGGGGTGAGGATGAAGGCGCCCAGGATCGGCCCGAAGAGTGTTCCCAACCCGCCGACGATCGGTGCAAGGATGATCTCGATCGAGCGGGCGATGTCGAAGGTCTGCGAGGGGAACAGGTTGTTGTAGTAGAAGGCATAGAAGACGCCGCCCACGCTGGCCAGCGCGGCCGATACGAGGACGGCGGCCATGCGCGCGCGGAAGACATCGACGCCAAGCGCGCGCGCCGCCTCCGGATCCTCACGGACGGCCAGCCAGCGGTAGCCGAGCGGGGAATGCCGCAGGGCCGCGCACAGCACGAAGGCGGCTGCGGCCATCGCGAGGGCGATATAGTAGAAGAAGACGGGGCCGCCGCGCAGGTTCCACCACGCCCCGCCGTCGCCGGACGAAACGGGCAGGAACAGCCCCGCCGCGCCGCCGGTCCAGGCGATGTGATCGAAGCCGATGCGCGTCACCTCGGCGAAAGCGATGGTGAGAAGGGCGAAATAGACGCCCTCGATGCGGAAGCGGAAGCCGAGCCAGCCCACGGCGGCGCCGAAAGCCATGCTGGCCAGGATCGCGGCGGGCACCCCGCCCCAGGGCCCGATCCCGAGCCGGACGAAAAGGGCCGCGGATACGTAGGCGCCGATGCCGACATAGAGTGCGTGGCCCAGGGACAGGAGGCCGGCGAAGCCCATCATGACGTTCCACGCCTGGCCGACATAGGCGAACCAGAAGACAAGGACGAGAACGGAGACGACGTAGCGGTCCGCGAAGGCGGGCGCCAGGACGAGGGTGCAGAGCAGCAGTCCGAGCAGGAGCCGTGCCCGTGGCGGCGTCGCCTTGAGCAGCGTCCCGATCATGCCGCGCGACGACCCAGCAGGCCCTGCGGCCGCACCGCGAGGACCGCGACGAGGAGCGCGAAGGAAACCATGCTCTTCATGGAGGGCGCCACGAAGAGGCTGGCCATGGCCTCTGCGACGCCGATCAGCACGCCGCCGACCAGGGCGCCGGCCATCGAGCCCAGCCCGCCGACGATGACGATGGTGAAGGCGAGCAGGGTGAAGGACGGCGCCAGCATCGGCGTCGCGTCGGTGAGCGCCACCATCATCGCGCCGGCCGCCCCGACGCAGGCGAGTCCGAGACCGAAGGTGAGCGCATAGAGGCGCTTCACGTCGAGGCCCACGACAGCGGCCCCGACGAGGTTGTCGGCACACGCCCGGATGGCCGTGCCGGTCAGGGTGAACCGGAAAAAGACGAAGAGAAGCCCGCAGACGACCAGCGCCGCGCCCGCAGAATACGCCCGGACCTTGTCGACGATGACCGGCGACCCGAAGGGCGTCTCGATCAGCCAGCTGTCGAAGGAATAGGACAGGTTGGCGTGCCGCGCGTCGGGCCCGAAGATCATCAGCAGGCCGTTGACCATGATGATGGCGACGCCGACCAGCAGGATGAACTGTTCGTGCTCCGGCCGGCTGATGAACGGGTTGATGAGCGTTGCCTGAAGCCCGTAGCCGATGACGAAGAAGAGCGCCGCAATCGGCAGCATGGCGAGAAAGGGGTCGAGCCGCAGGGCGGTGAACAGCACGTAGGCGGCGTACATGGCCAGGACGGCGAACTCGCCATGCGCGAAATTCACCACGCGCACGACGCCGAAGATGACCGACAGCCCGAGCGCCATCAGCCCGTAGACGAGCCCCATCAGCAGACCCTGCAGGGCGACTTCGATGACGATGCTGGGCGACATGGTCCGGGCCGACGGGCGTTGGCCCGTTTATCCGACGCGACGGCGGGGGAGGCAAGGGAGGGGGCGCGGAAACCCTCGCGACCCTTCGGTCTGTCCCGCGCTACGGTTCGAGGAGTGGACAACCTGCGCCGTGACGAGACTGACATTCAACAGCGCCAAAGCCGACCAGGCCGTGCGGCGCGACGGGGGCAGAGGGCTCAGGCGGACTTCTGATAGAGCCAATCGAAGCCGTTGTGGTCGACTCCGCTTCCGACCTTGGCAAAGCCGGCCGCCTCGAAGTGCGACTGGACGGCTTCGGTCTGCGCGCCGAGATGAAGATGCTCGAACGAGATGAACCTGACGTTCAGGGCCGACAGGTCCGTGTCGAGCAGGACTTCGGCGTCGATACCCTCGATGTCCAGGCAGAGAAGCTCGATTTCATCGTCGCCGACGGCATCCCTGAGAAAAGCGGCGAGGTCGGTCGTGGCGATGGGAACGACCTGAAGATCGCCGATGGAGAGGTGAGGATAGTGCTTCATGACGTGGGACGGGTCGATCGAGGCGACCTGGAAATGCGGACCGTCCTCCGTCGCGAAGAAGAAGTTCAGGCTCTTCCCCGAGAACGCCTTCGGCACGATGCCGAGCTTGAAGATCGACGCCTGGGGAAAGTCCTTCCAGCACGCGGTGAGCGCGGGGATATTGAACGGATTGGGTTCGACAAGGACGATCTTGCGCACGTCGGCCGGCGGCAGCGCCTTCACCAGCTCGCAAAATCCGTCCCGGTAATTCGCTCGGGCGTCGCGGTCGCCGGCACCCGCGCCGACCTGGACATAAACCTTGCCGGCCACTGCCGCGTCGCTTCCGGGATGTGTCATGCGCTCTCCCATCCGATGCCGGCGCTTCACGGACGCTTGCCCGACGCGGATACACGCAAGGGTAGAATCAATCTGTGGTTGAAAGCTTAGCGACGGGTGACGCCCGCGCAACGCCGTGACACGCCAGGCCGGTGTCCGGTGCGGAAGAAGCGGATTGCCTTCGCCCCGATCGATCGCTAGGGTCGCGATCCTAAAAGTCTGAAAAGGCTTGAGATTCTTCCCATTTTCAGAAGATCGCAGGATATGCCGGGAGCCGGAACGGACCATACGAGACCCGCGTTGGAGGGCGGCCCTGCCGTCATCCTGGTGGAGCCGCAACTGGGCGAGAACATCGG
>CAZJCW010000317.1:0-4666 GCA_964544365.1 uncultured Alsobacter sp. | reverse complement strand
AAGGTGAAGCGCACCGACGCCATCCAGAGCTTCGTCAGCCAGGAAACGCCCATCGTCATCGTCACCGACGCGGACGGCGCCACCGGCATGGGCTACTCCTACACGATCGGCACCGGCGGCCCGTCCGTGATGGCGCTGATCGAGAAGACTCTCGCGCCCGCCCTGATCGGCCGGGAGGCCGGCGAGATCGAGCGCCTGTGGCGCGACCTGATGTTCCTCACCCATGCGACGACCGTCGGGGCGATCACGGCATTGGCCCAGGCGGCCATCGACACCGCGCTGTGGGACCTGCGGTGCCGGCGCGCCGGCCTGCCGCTGCATGTCATGGCCGGCGGCGCGCAGGAGTCGCTGCCGCTCTACACGACCGAGGGCGGCTGGCTTCACCTGGAGCCTTCGGCGCTGGTCGACGACGCCTTGCAGGCAAAGGCGGCCGGCTTCGGCGGCGCCAAGATCAAGGTTGGCCGCAAGCATGTGAGCGAGGACGTCGCCCGCCTGTCGGCCGTCCGCGAGGCCTGCGGCTCCGGCTTCGAGATCATGACCGACGCCAACCAGGCCTTCACGGTGGACGAGGCGATCCGCCGCGCCCGCCACTACGAGGCGCTCGACATCGCCTGGTTCGAGGAGCCCCTGCCGGCCGACGATCTCGGCGGCCACGCCCGCCTCGCGCGACAGACGACGGTGCCCGTGGCCGTGGGCGAGAGCCTGTACAGCCCGCTGCATTTTCGCGAGTACCTCGCGGCCGGCGCCTGCTCGATCGTGCAGGTCGACGTCGCCCGCATCGGCGGGATCACGCCCTGGCTGAAGGTCGCGCACCTTGCCGAGACGTTCAACGTCCCCGTCTGCCCGCACTTCCTGATGGAACTGCACGTCGCCCTGTGCTGCGCGGTGCCCAATGCACGGTGGGTGGAATACATCCCCCAGCTCGACAGCCTGACGACGCGCGGGATGACGATGGCGCACGGGCGCGCGCTACCCTCGCAGGACCCCGGCCTCGGCATCGCCTGGGACATGGCGGCCGTGCGGCGCCAGGCCGTCGCCGGTTCGGCCTTCACGGTGTCCTGAGGCGGACGAAGTCAGGCGCGGGCGTCGACCAGCCTGATCGCAGCGAGCAGGCTGAGGCCGGTATGGTAGCCGGGATCGAGATCGGGCGTCGCGGGCACGGCGTCCACCGGTCCCTGCGCACCTACGGTCTGGTAGGCCAGCGGCGGCTCGCCTCGCCAGTAGTGCGCGAAGAAGAGCTCGTGGGCCCGCTTCCAGACGGCAAGGATGGCGGGATCGGCGGTTCGGTCGAACAGCAGGGCCGCGGCCCGGATCGTCTCCGGCAGCGACCACCAGGGGCACAGGGGCACGATCGGCTCTCCGGTGGAGAGCACGACCTTCGCGGCGATGCCCGGACCGTGGAAGCCGATCCGCGCGGAGGCCAGGAACACGTCGCGCAGCGCGGCGACGGTCGCCGCGTCGTCGGTGCCCTCCAGCCATTCGAGGCCGAACCCGACGAACTCCATGGCATGGCCGGGATTCGAGACATCCTCGCCCGGCACGTCCGCCAGCGCTCCGCCGGCCGTCCGGTGCCGGTCCAGCACGTGATCGATGAAGCGCCGGCCGAATGCGGCCGCCTCCTGCTGCCCGAGTGCGCGCAGCATCGAGGCGGCGCCGAGAAGGATCATGCGCGGGCCGTATTCGTCGCGGATGCCGGCGCGCGCCGCGTCGTCGAGCGCCTGTCGCTCATCGGACACGAAGCGGCCCTCCTCGATGGCGGCGACCACCCGGAGAAGGCTCGCGACATGGACATCGACGTCGGCCGGCGCATAGCGCGTCGCGGCGGCGACGAGGCCCTTCAGCACGAACGTGTCGGAGAAGGTGAAAAGGTCGCGCGCGGGCCCCTGCGGGCGAAGCTCGCCCTGCGCATCGGGCCACACCGGGCGCAGCGCTCCGTCGTAGGCGAAGTAGCCGTGCCCGTGCGCGGCGAACAGGTCGGCCAGCGCCGCGTAGAGCGTCCGCCCGGCGGCGTCCAGTTCGGCGGAGAGCGCCGGATCTTCCCGTTCGAAGAAGGCGGCATGGGTGGCGATCGCCTCGAGCGCGCGCCCCTGGATCCAGCCGAAGGTGACATCCGGCCCGCGCCAGCCGTCCTGCGGGCCGTAGTCGCGCAGGGTGACGGAGTTGACCTTGGTGTCGACGAAGGCGCCGTGCCGCCGCGGCCGGGCGAGCATCCAGCGCAGCGTGCGGGCATTCACGTCGACATAGGCATCCCTGGCGCGGACGAAGAAGGCGTTGTCTTCCATGGCCTGCCTGCTCCCGCTTCAGTCCTTCAGGCCGCTCGTGGCGACGCCCTGCACGAAGTTCCGGCGGAGCAGGGAAAACACGATGATCGTGGGAATGAGCACCACGGTCGCCGCGGCGCTGAGCCGGCCGAGATCGACGGTGAAGCCCGTCTGGAACAGGGCGAGGCCCACTTCGACCGTGTAGCTCTCCTTCGTCGTGGCGACGATGAGCGGCCACGCGAACGCCGTCCAGGCCTGGAAGAATGCGAGGACGCCGAGCGCGCCCAGCGGTCCGCGCAGGAGCGGGACGACGATGCGCCAGAAGATCCACCATTCCCCGGCCCCGTCCACCCGGGCCGCCTCGAGCAGTTCGTCCGGGATCGACGCGATGACGTTCTGGCGGATGAGGAAGATGCCGAAGCTCATCACGAGGTAGCCGACCAGCAGACCGGCCGTGCTGTTGAGGAGCCCGAGCTTCTGCACGTTGAAGAACAGCGGGATCATGTAGACCTCGAACGGCACGATGGCCGTGGCGAGGATGATCGCGAAAATCACATCGAGCGCGCGGGACCGGAACTTCGCCAGCACGTAGCCGGAGACCGCGGAGGTGGCCAAAATCGCCGCCGTCGAAAGAAGGGCGAAGAGCACGCTGTTCCACATCCAGCGCAGCAGCGGCGTATCGGCGAGGACGGCACGCATGTTGTCCAGCGTCGGGTCGCGCGGCAGGATCGCCGGCGGCCAGCGCAGGATGTCGGGCGGTGTCTTGAAGGCGTTCGACACCAGCAGCACGAGCGGCAGCAGCATGGCGAGGCAGAACAGGATCAGCCCTGCATCGATCATGCGGCCGACCACGACCTGCTTGCGCGACTGCGGGAGACCCTCGCTCATGCCCGCCCCCGCTCGCGCATCGCGCCGAACTGGATGGCCGTGAGGACCAGCACGACGACCAGCAGAACGACCGCCTCGGCGGCGGCATAGCCCACGCGATAGTTGCGGAAGGCATTCTCCAGCATGTCGAGCACCAGCACCCGCACCAGGTTGCCCGGCGCGCCCTGCGCGTCGGACGCCAGCACGAAGGCCTGGCCGTAGACGTTGAAGCCGGCGACGAGCGTGACGACCGACACGTACAGGGTGATGGGCTTCAGCAGCGGCACGGTGACGTAGAAGAAGCTCTGCACCGGCCCCGCCCCGTCGAGCTTCGCCGCCTCGTAGAGCGAGACAGGCAGGTTCTTGATGCCGACGAGGAAGATGAGGACGGCGAAGCCGAGCGCCTGCCAGGCGCACAGGACCACGATGCACAGGATCGACAGGACGGGATCGAAGAGCCACGCCTTCGGTTGCACGCCGAACACCGACAGGACCGCGTTGAGCGGCCCCAGCCGCGCATCGAAGATCCACTTCCAGGCCATCGCCGCAGGCACCAGCGAGACGACGTGGGGCAGGAAGATCGCGGTTTCGTAGAAGCCCGACAGGCGCGAGGCCGTCCGCGCGTGAATGAGAGCCGCCAGCACCATGGCGAGCGGAATCGTCACCAGCAGCACGCCGAAGGCGATGATCGCCGTGTTCCGCAAGGCCTCGAGGAACAGCGGGTCGGTGGACAGTTCGACGAAATTCTCGAGCCCGACGAAGGGGCGAACCCGCGCGATGATGTTCCACTCGTGCAGGCTGAGGAACAGCACGTCGCCGATCGGGTACAGGCGCACCCACGCATAGATCGCCAGCGTGGGCAGCAGCGCGGCCAGGATGAAGCTCAGGCGCCCGCGCGCGATCATGGCCCGCTCTTCCGGCAAGCGCCCTGCCGCGCGAGGCGGCAGGGCTTGAGGGGCATCATGCCTACTTCGACGCGAGAAGGCCGGCGCGACGCAGGATCGTGTCGGTCTCCGCGGCGGCTTCCTTCAGCACCGCGTCAATCGCGGCATCGTTGCCGGCGAGCGAGGGGTCGCCGAACGCCTTGGTCAGGCGCGCCGCAAGGCGCGTCAGCACCTCCTCGACCGGCGCGATCGCCGGCAGGGTGAAGAACGCATAGTCCTTCGGGTAGCTCACGAAGGCCTTGAAGGCCGGCTTCTTCGCGACGACGGCGGAATAGTCGACGTCCTTGCGGTTCGGGAGCCAGCCGACATTGTCGAGCAGCCAAACCGCGTTCTCCGGGCTGTTGGCGGCGATGGCGAAGTCCCATGCCACGCGCGCCTTCTCGCCCTCGTTCGGCGAGTAGAAGAACACCGGCGCGACGATCGTGCCGCGCGGCAGGAGAGCCGTCGCATATTTCAGGTTCGGCGCCTTCTGGGCGATGTCGCCGATCACCCAGGACTCGCGGATGAACATCGCGGTCTGCTCGCGCTGGAAGGCATCCGCGTCGGCCGGCATCTCGGGCGAGACGACCTTGTGGACGTGCACGTTGTCGATGT
>CAZJCW010000316.1:0-4674 GCA_964544365.1 uncultured Alsobacter sp. | reverse complement strand
GGGCGGCGGGCGTGCGCCATGCTTCGTCGAGGTGAAGAACGTCCACCTCATGCGCAGGCCCGGCCTCGCCGAGTTTCCGGACAGCGTGACCTCGCGCGGCGCCAAGCACCTCGACGAACTGGGCGACAGGGTCGAGGCGGGGGACCGCGCCGTCATGCTGTTCGTGATCCAGATGGCGGCCGACCGATTCGCCCTCGCCGCCGATCTCGACCCGGCCTATGCAGCGGCCTTCGCCCGGGCCCGTTCCCGCGGCGTCGAGGCGCTGGCCTGGTGCTGCCGCGTCAGCCCCGAGCAAATCGCCCTCGACCGCCCCGCGGAGATCCTCGGCTGACGTCGAGGAAATGGCTGGAGGCACCCCTCCCCCTTCGGGAGAGGCTGGCTCCGGCGCAGCGAGGGGCGGATGATCGGCCGCGCCCGCAATGACTCGATGCCGCCCTGACCGAGGGCTAGGCCCGCTCGAAGATCAGGTTCACGCGTGTCTTGGCGACGAGGCGGTAGCCCTTCTCGGCCAGCAGCGCGGGAAGGTCGATCTGCCAGCGGCCGGCGCCGTTCTCGATGAGCAGCAGGCGAGGCAGCAGGGATTCCGGGGCCGTGCGAAGGAATGGCTCGAGGATCAGGTCCTCGGCGCCCTCGACATCCAGCTTGATGGCGTCGACATGATCGAAGCCCTCCTCGTCGAGAAGCTGCCGGAGCGTCTTGGCGGCGACGCGCACCGAGGGGCCGCCCGACAGGCCGACGAACTTCACGCTCGACTCGCCGTGGTTCTTCATGTCGACGAACAGGGTCAGCTCGCCCGCCTTGTCGGCGACGGCGCAGTCCACCGCCTTCACCGTCCCGAACGGGTTCTGCCGGATGTTGTAGACCAGCCGCTCGAAAACCGCCGGCTGCGGCTCCACCGCGAGAACCCGCCCCGCAGCACCCGCCCGCGCCGCGACGAACAGCGCGTAGCCGCCGACATTGGCGCCGATGTCGACGAAAACGAACCCGTCCGTGATCGCGCGCTCCAGGTAGGCGCGCTCTTCCGGATCGAAATATTGCGGCGTGAACAGCAGCCGCTTCTCGCAGACATTGTTGCCGGGATAGAGCCGCATCCGTGCGCCGAGAGACTCCACGTCGACCGGCGCGCCCTTGAGCTTCCACAGGCCCAGCTGGCGCGCCGCGTAGGCGAGCCGCCTCCCACCCCACGACAGCGGCATCCGCCGGCTGAAGTCGATGATGCGCGCCATCATTCCGTCGGGCCCGTGCGACCCGAAGGGACTGGTGTCGGCGCTGCGCGGCATCGGACCGCGCGGCGGGTTCATGCCGTCAGGCGCCGCCTGGGGCTCGTTGGTCAGGCCGGTCATGGCGCCAGCAAGTACAGCCTCGCGGGACGCTGCGCCAGTCCCTCGTGCCGCAGACGCATGGACATCCGGATGCCGCGCCATCTTGCGCCGGATCGCCGTTTGGCCCATGTGAGAGGCATGACCGCGTTTCGGACACCGCGATGACTTTCGTCGACGCCGCTCAGTCGGCCAGCCGCAAGACGGGCGAGATCAAGCTGCACGGGCCGGACGGCTTCGAGGGCATGCGCCGCGCCGGCCAGGTGACGGCGCAGGCGCTCGACATGCTGGTCCCCGAAGTGCGCCCCGGCGTCACCACGGAACACCTCGACCGTCTGGTGTTCGAGTTCGCGATGGATCACGGGGCCTATCCGGCGCCGCTGATGTACCGCGGTTTCCGGAAGGGGATCTGCACCTCGGTCAACCACGTGGTCTGCCACGGCATTCCCGAGGCCAAGCCGCTGCGCGACGGCGACATCGTCAACATCGACGTGACGCTCGTCTTCGAAGGCTGGCATGGGGACAGCTCCCGCATGTATCTCGTCGGAGACGTGCCGCGGCGTGCGCAACGGCTCGTCGAGGTCACGTACGAGGCCATGATTCGCGGTATCCAGGCCATCCGTCCCGGCGGCACGACCGGCGACATCGGCGCCGCCATCCAGGATTTCGCCGAGGCCGAGCGGTGTTCGGTGGTGCGCGATTTCTGCGGCCACGGGCTCGGACGCCTGTTCCACGACGAGCCGAACATCCTGCACTACGGGCGGCGCGGCGATGGCGTGCCGCTCAAGCCCGGCATGTTCTTCACCGTCGAGCCGATGATCAACCTGGGCCGGCCGCACGTGAAGGTGCTGGGCGACGGCTGGACCGCCGTCACCCGCGACCGGTCGCTCTCGGCCCAGTTCGAGCACACCGTCGGCGTCACCGATTCCGGTGTGGAGATCTTCACGCTGTCGCCGAAGGGGTGGGACATGCCCCCGGCCGCCGGACCGGCCTGACCCGATGCGCGAGGCGGCCCCCCCGGACCTGATGGCCGGGGAGGACCACCGCCGCGGACACCGCCAGAGGTTGAGAAACCGCTTCCTGCGGGTGGGTCATCTCGCGCTAGAGGAGTATGAGCTCCTCGAACTCATCCTCTTCCGGTCCATTCCGCAGCGTGACGTCAAGGTGCTGGCCAAGGCGCTCATCCACCGTTTCGGTTCCCTGCCGGAGGTGCTGGGCGCACCGTACGCGCGACTTTTGGAAGTGCCGGGGCTCGTCGAAGCCACGGCGACGGACCTCAAGGTCGTCGAGGCCGCCGGTCTCGCGCTGGCGAAGGGAGCCGTCTCGAAGCGCACCGTGCTGTCGTCCTGGTCGGCCGTGATCGACTATTGCCGCGCCGCCATGGCGTTCTCCGACAGGGAAAGCTTCCGGATCCTGTTCCTCGACAAGCGCAACAATCTCATCGCCGACGAGGTCCAGCAGACCGGCACGGTCGACCACACGCCCGTCTATCCGCGCGAGGTGGTGAAGCGGGCGCTCGAACTGTCGGCCTCGGCCGTCATCCTCGTGCACAACCATCCGAGCGGGGATCCGACGCCGTCCCAGGCCGACATCCGCATGACCCGGGAGATCGCCGACGCGGCCAAGCCGCTGGGCGTCGTCGTGCACGACCACATCATCGTGGGAAAGCAGGGTCACGCCAGCCTCAAGGGCCTGGGCCTGTTCTGACGCATCTCCTGCCCCGCCATCGCCTACGGAACGTCCGTCGCTGCCCAAAAAACGATCATGCGGCCCCGTCCGCCCGCATCGCGAGCAAGTCCTTCCACTGGCACGGGCTTTGCGGTTAGGCTTCGGTCAGGTTCGCGACCGCTTCGGCCGGTCGCTTCGGGGGATCGGAATGGCCTTGGCCTTCGACGAAATGAACGGCACCGATGGTGCGATCCGGGAGGCCTATGTCGGCCTCAAGCAGTGGCTCGATACGGTCCCGGCCGATCACATAGCGCTGAGGCGCAGCCAGGCCGAACTGTTCTTCAGGCGGATCGGCATCACGTTCGCCGTCTATGGAGACGCGGAAGCGACGGAGCGGTTGATCCCCTTCGACATCATCCCCCGTGTTCTGACCAAGCCAGAATGGAGCAAGCTCGAGAAGGGTCTCATCCAGCGCGTCAACGCGCTCAATGCCTTCCTGGGCGACGTCTATGGCCCGCGCGAATGCCTGAAGGCTGGCATCGTCCCCGAGGATCTCGTCTTCCGGAACCCGGGCTTCCGGCCCGAGATGGCGGGCCGTCGCGTGCCGCACGACATCTACGTGCATATCGCAGGCATCGACATCGTGCGCGTCGATCCCGACACCTTCTACGTGCTGGAGGACAACGCCCGCACGCCGTCCGGCGTCTCCTACATGCTGGAGAACCGGGAGGTGATGATGCGGCTCTTCCCGGAACTGTTTACCGAGCATCGGGTCGCGCCAGTCGAAAACTACCCCGACAGCCTGCTTGCGACGCTGCAGTCCGTCGCGCCGCGCACCGCCTCGCGCGACCCGGTCTGCGTGCTCCTGACGCCCGGCCAGTTCAACTCGGCCTTCTACGAGCACTCCTTCCTGGCCGACAAGCTCGGCATTGAGCTCGTCGAGGGTTCGGACCTCTTCGTGCGCGACGACGTCGTCTACATGCGCACGACCCAGGGGCCCCAGCGTGTCGACGTGATCTACCGCCGCATCGACGACGACTTCCTCGATCCCCTCGCCTTCCGGCCGGACTCGATCCTCGGCGTACCGGGCCTGATGAGCGCCTACATGGCCGGCAACGTCACCCTGTGCAATGCGGTGGGGACGGGCGTCGCTGACGACAAGGCCGTCTACAGCTACATGCCGGAGATCATCCGCTTCTTCACCGGCGAGGAGCCGATCCTCAATAACGTGCCGACCTGGCGCTGCCGCGAGAAGGAGGCCCTGACCTACGTCATGGACCACCTGCCGGAGCTGGTGGTGAAGGAGGTCAACGGGTCGGGTGGCTACGGCATGCTCGTCGGCCCGCACGCCTCGCGCCAGCAGATCGAGGAGTTCCGCCGCAAGCTGAAGATGGCGCCCGACGGCTTCATCGCGCAGCCGACTCTGGCGCTCTCTACCTGCCCCACCTTCGTCGCCTCCGGCGTCGCGCCTCGCCATGTCGACCTGCGGCCCTTCGTGCTGTCGGGATCCGACAAGGTGCGCATCGTGCCGGGCGGGCTCACCCGCGTGGCGCTGAAGGAAGGCTCGCTCGTTGTGAATTCCAGCCAGGGTGGCGGAACCAAGGACACCTGGGTGCTCGATGCTTAGCCGGACCGCCGACAATCTCTACTGGGTCTCCCGCTACATCGAGCGGGCCGAGTTCCTGGC
>CAZJCW010000315.1:0-4684 GCA_964544365.1 uncultured Alsobacter sp. | reverse complement strand
AGAGGCGGCAGAGGCACGACGGAGCAGGCGGAATGCCGCTCGGACACCGAGTAGAGTCCGCCTGCAAACCGCAACTCCGACAAGTGGCCGCGCCGCCGGCCCCTCGTCGTCATCCCCGGGCCTGGCCCGGGGATCCACGCCTTGGCCCGGCGTGCCCAAGCCGTTGATGGCCGGGACAGGCCCGGCCATGACCGCGGAGGGGTGGCGGAGGAAAAGCGGATGCGGCAGAGCGCTGTTTGTCCGCAGGACGTCGTTCGCCCGCAGATGCTCGCCCAACAGGCCGCGCCGCCGTCCCCTCGCGTCATCCCCGGGCCTGGCCCGGGGATCCACGCCTTGGCCCGGCATGCCGAAGCCGTGCATGGCCGGGACAGGCCCGGCCATGACCGTGGAAGGTTGCGCGATGCGCGGGGGTCAGCTGTCCGCGGCGGGGCGTTTGCCGGCGGAGCGCTTGGCGGGAGCCTTGGTCGCGGCGCTCTTGGTTGACGACTTGGACTTGCCGGCCGTCGCCGACTTGGCGGATGATTTTGCCGCGGCCTTGGCTGGTGCCTTCGCGGCGGTTCGGCGGGCGGGCTTCGCCTTGCCTCCGCCGGCCTCGACGCGGGCCTTGATGAGGGCCAGCGCCTGCTCCAGCGTCACGGAGTCGGGCGCGGTGCCCTTGGGAAGGTTGGCGTTGACGCTGCCGTGATTGACATAGGGGCCAAAGCGACCGTCGCGCACGGTCACGGCGCCGCCGTCCGGATGATCGCCGAGAGCCCGCCCTGCCGAAGCACCGCCACGGCGGAAGCCGCCGCCGCTTTCCTTGGTGACGATCAGGTCGATGGCGCGGTTGGCGCCGATCGAGAGCACGTCGTCGTCCTTGCCGATATTGGCATATGTCTTCCCGTGCTGGACATAGGGTCCGAAGCGGCCGATGCCGGCCAGGATCGGCTCGCCGCTCTCGGGATGGCGCGCGACCTCGCGTGGAAGCGAGAGCAGCAGCAGCGCGGTCTCGAGGTCGACCGCCTCGCGCGTCATGCCCTTCGGCAACGACTGGCGCTTGGGCTTTTCCCCCTCGCCGAGCTGGACATAGGCGCCGAAACGCCCGTCGCGGACCGTGACGTCGAGCCCCGTCTCCGGATCCTGCCCCAGCGTGCGGGGCCCACCGACCACGCCGCCGTCGCCGGCGGTCGCCTCGGCATCCCCGGAGCCCGCGGACAGCTGACGGGTGAACTTGCACTCGGGATAATTGGAGCAGCCGACGAAGGAACCGTAACGACCGAGCTTCAGGGACAGCTGGCCGTTGCCGCAACTCGGGCAGGCGCGCGGGTCGCTGCCTTCGCCCTTCTGCGGGAAGATGTGCGGCCCCATGATCTCGTTGAGGGATTCCAGCACCTGTCCAACGCGCAGGTCCTTGGTGCCCTCGAGCGAACCGGAGAACTCCTCCCAGAACCGGCGCAGGATCTCCTTCCAGTCGACCTCATGGTTTGAGATGCGGTCGAGATCCTCCTCCAGTGCGGCGGTGAAGTCGTATTCGACGTAGCGGCGGAAGAAGCTTTCCAGAAAAGCCGTGACGAGCAGGCCCTTGTCCTCGGCGTAGAGACGCTTCTTGTCGAGGCGCACATACTCGCGGTCCTTCAGCACCGCCAGCGTCGAGGCGTAGGTGGACGGCCGGCCGATGCCGAGCTCCTCCATGCGCTTCACGAGCGAGGCCTCGGAGTAGCGCGGCGGTGGCTCGGTGAAGTGCTGGGTCGCCTCGATCTTGCGCTTGGTGAGCGGATCGCCGGCGTTCATCGCCGGGAGGCGGCGGCTTTCCTCGTCCTCGCCGTCGTCGTCCTTGCCCTCCTGGTAAAGGCGCAGGAAGCCGTCGAACTTCACGACCTGCCCGGTCGCGCGCAGGTCGAGATGGCGCGGCTTGTCCGTGGCGAGGCCGACCAGTGCCGCGATGTCGACAGTGGTGCGTTCCAGTTCGGCCGATTCCATCTGGCTCGCCAGGGTGCGGATCCAGATCAGCTCGTAGAGCCGGGCCTGTTCAGGCTCGAGGAAGCGGGCGACCTGCCGGGGATGACGACCCATGTCGGTCGGCCGGATCGCCTCGTGCGCCTCCTGGGCGTTCTTCTGCTTCGAGGTGTACTTGCGCGGCACGGTCGGGACATAGGCATCGCCGAATTCCTTGCCGATCGTGCGGCGGATCGCGCCGACGGCCTCGGGCGCCAGGTCGACGCCATCGGTTCGCATATAGGTAATGAGGCCGACGGTGCCCTCGCCCACGTCGATGCCCTCGTACAGCCGCTGCGCCACCTGCATGGTGCGCGCCGGCGCCATGCCGAGCTTGCGGCTGGCCTCCTGCTGGAGGGTGGAGGTGGTGAAGGGCGGCCACGGGTGGCGCTTCGCAGGCTTGGATTCGACGCCGGTCACGGTGAAGCGGGCCGTCTCCAGGTCACGCTTGAAGCGCTCGGCCTCCTCGCCCTTGCCGATGTCGAGGCGCGTGATCTTCTTGCCGTCGGCGCCGACAAGCCGGGCCTCGAACGCCGCGCCCGCCGGCGTGGCGAGGTGAGCGATGACCGACCAGTACTCGCGCGCAACGAAGCTCTCGATCTCACGCTCCCGGTCGCAGACGAGCCGCAGCGCGACGGACTGCACGCGCCCCGCCGAACGGGCCCCCGGCAGTTTGCGCCACAGCACAGGCGACAGCCGGAAGCCGACGAGGTAGTCCAGCGCGCGGCGAGCGAGGTAGGCGTCGACCAGCGCCTGGTCGATCTCGCGCGGCGCCGCCATCGCTTCCTTCACCGCGTCCTTGGTGATGGCGTTGAAGGTGACACGCTCGACAGGGACGTCCTTCAGGACCCGGCGCGCCTTCAGCGCCTCCAGAATGTGCCAGGAGATGGCCTCGCCCTCGCGGTCCGGGTCGGTCGCCAGGATGAGCCGGTCGGCCCCCTTCACGGCGGCCGCGATCTCCGACACGCGCTTGGATGCCTTGGGATCGACCTCCCAGATCATCGCAAAGTCCTGGTCGGGCTCCACCGAGCCGTCCTTGGCCGGGAGGTCGCGGATGTGGCCGAACGAGGCGATGACCTCGTAGTCGGCTCCCAGGTACTTGTTGATCGTCTTGGCCTTGGCCGGAGACTCGACGACGACGACTTTCATGCACGCCCTTTCGCGGCCCCGGGCGCAATGCCGGGTCCGCTTGATCGATCATGTCGGGGGAGGCCCCTCTTCACGCGCGAAGGTGGGTCAGGCGGACCGGGCTGTCAAACGGCGGAACGGCGCGCAGGGCACGAGCCCAGCCATGCGTGGCCTGTGTGCAACCCTTCAAGCCGGCCGTGCCGCGATTGCCGGCGCCCGCCTTTTGCCCTATCCCACCAGTCTCATGACCACATCCGTCACGAGCCCGCTCTTCCCGCACCGCCACCTGCTGGGGATCGAGGGCCTGTCCGCCCGCGACATCACCACGCTGCTCGACATGGCGGAGGACGCCATCGAGGTCTCGCGTCAGGTCGAAAAGAAGAAGAGCACGCTGCGCGGCCGCACGCAGATCAACCTCTTTTTCGAAGCCTCCACGCGAACCCAGGCCTCATTCGAACTGGCCGGCAAGCGGCTCGGCGCCGACGTGATGAACATGTCCGTCGCCTCGTCCTCGATCAAGAAGGGCGAGACGCTCATCGACACGGCGATGACGCTCAACGCCATGCGGCCGGACCTGATCGTCGTCCGCCACCATGCCGCCGGGGCAGTCCACCTGCTGGCGCGCAAGGTCGACTGCTCGGTGATCAACGCAGGCGACGGCGCGCACGAGCACCCGACCCAGGCGCTCCTCGACGCCCTGACGATCCGCCGCAACAAGGGCCGCATCCACGGGCTCACCGTCGCGATCTGCGGCGACATCCTGCATTCGCGGGTGGCACGCTCGAACATCATCCTGCTCAACGCGCTTGGCGCGGCGGTGCGGGTGATCGGGCCCTCCACGCTCCTGCCGCCCGGGATCGAGCGCATGGGCGTCGAGGTGTTCACCGACATGCGCAAGGGCCTCGCCGGGGCCGACATCGTGATGATGCTGCGCCTGCAGCGTGAGCGGATGAACGGGTCCTTCGTCCCCTCCGTGAAGGAGTACTTCCGCTACTTCGGTCTCGACACCGAAAAGCTCGCCTGCGCAACGCCCGGCGCGCTCGTCATGCATCCCGGCCCCATGAATCGCGGCGTCGAGATCGCGTCCGACGTCGCCGACGGCGCGCAGTCGCTGATCCGCGAGCAGGTCGAGATGGGCGTGGCATTGCGGATGGCCGTGCTCGAGGCGCTGGCCAGCCACCTGCCGAACGGGTGATCGACACATGAGCATGGCCGGTCCCCTCCCCGTCGCTCCTCCCCTTCTCGTTCTCGACGCCCGTCTCGTCGACCCGGCCAGCGGCACGGAGCGCATGGGTGACCTCCTTGCCGTCGACGGGGCAATCAAGGCGATCGGCAGCGGCCTCTCCGGCGCCTGCCCGGCGGGCGCGCGGATCGTCCAGGCCGGCGGGCGCATGCTGGCGCCCGGCCTGGTCGACATGCGCGCCTTCGTCGGTGAACCGGGAGCCGAGCATCGCGAGACGCTGGCCTCGGCAAGCCGCGCCGCGGCGGCCGGCGGCGTCACCACCGTGGTCTGCATGCCCGACACGAACCCGCCGATCGACGATCCGGCGGTGGTCGACTATCTCGTGCGACGCGCCCGCGA
>CAZJCW010000314.1:0-4694 GCA_964544365.1 uncultured Alsobacter sp. | reverse complement strand
TCTGATGCAAGAAGACGTGCCGGAACAAAAAGCATGGCGCCGGTGTTTTCCTGCGTGGGTCGTTGAAGACCCTATGGGAGGATAAATAATGTTCAATAAAACCCTAGTGCTTGCGACCTTCGTGTGTGGCGTCGGAATCTGGTCCGTACAGGCGCAGACAACGGCGCCCGCAACTCCGATGACGAGCTCTCTGACCTGCAGCCAAGCTGAATTGACCAAGCTGGACGCAGACGCAACCAAAATGACGGATGCGACGAAGAAAGCCGCCGTGGCCAAGGAAATGGCCATGGCCAAGGACATGATGGCCAAGAAGGACACGAAGGGCTGCGTCACGCACATGGACAATGCCATGAAGATGATGCCCAAGACCTGATCTCATCCGTACGAGGAGCTCCCTCTTTCGTACGACCAGAAATGCAGAAGCGCCTCACCGTGAAACGTGAGGCGTTTCTCTTGCCAGATGTTCGCAGCGGATGTGCCGAGCGGTCGGCATGACGTTCGATCACAAAGGCTCATTCCCAGGATTTCCCTCATGAACGCGAAGTTTCGATCCGCCGTCGGAGACGCCATGGCTCGCCTCAGGAATGCCGACGTCGCGGGCGCAACCGCTGCAATCCAGCAGGCCCTCAATGGCGGGCCAGCCTCCAGGCGGCGTCGCTCCGAGGATGGCGAGGCTGGATCCGTCGCAAAGACGGGGCCGCTGCCACGCCGGCTTGGCGATGTCCTGCAAGCCTTGCGCGTCGGTCGGGCGCAGTATGCCCGCACTGTCGAGGACAAGGATCGTCCGGCCGGACCCGAGGTGTCCGACGGTCGCTTCCGCTCGCACAGCTTCGCGAACACGGCAGGATCGCTGCGCTACAAGCTCTATGTGCCGGCCGGGCACGCGGGGCGAGAACTCGCGCTCGTCGTGATGCTGCATGGTTGCACGCAGGATCCGGACGACTTTGCCCGTGGAACGCGGATGAACGCTCTCGCCGACGAGTTTGGGCTGATTGTCGTGTATCCACACCAACCGCGCTCGGCCAATGCCCAGGGCTGCTGGAACTGGTTCGATCCGCGTCATCAACGGCGCGGAGCGGGCGAGGCCGCGCTCCTGGCAGGCGTCGCGCAGGACCTCGCCACGCAGTTCGGCATCAGCGTCGACCGTGTCTTCGTTGCGGGCCTGTCGGCCGGCGGCGCCATGGCCGATGTCCTGGCCGCCACTTACCCCGACGTGTTTTCAGCTGCCGGCATCCATTCGGGCCTGCCGCATGGCGAGGCGCGGGACGTGATGTCGGCGTTCGCAGCCATGAAGGGCACCCTGAAGACCTCCTCATCCAGTGGGGATCCGACAGGCAGGACGATCATCTTTCACGGCACGGCCGATGCCACCGTCCACCCGTCGAACGGGGAAAGGCTCTTCGACCGTGTCCGGGATCGCGACGGGTCGTTCCAGGAACTGACAACCGACACCATCATCAACGGCAAACGTGTCACGCGCACACGGCTGATCCCCGACAACGGACCCACGGTGGCCGAGCACTGGGTCATCCAGGGCAGTGGCCACGCATGGTCCGGCGGCGACCGGTCCGGAAGCTACGCCGATGCGACAGGCCCGGACGCGTCCCGCGAGATGATCCGGTTTTTCCTCGAGACCGACCGGACGTGACCGGTCGCTGAAGGTCGCCGACGACGGGATATCGGCCTGGCGGCCCCGGGGCCAGGCCGGTACGCCCGGTAAGCACGGATCCGACTCCATCGCGGTCCTTGTCCGCCAACTCCACGGCAGCCTCGCCAGGTTGGCGCTGCCGGGTGCGGGGGCGACCTTCACCTGACGGTTTCCACTGTCGCTCGAGCCGGAAGCGCAGCCTGGCCGCGATTGAATGAATGGTAGCCCAAGCACAGCCACCTGGGCCGTGAACGGAAACATCAGGTGCCATCATTCCGATTGTTGCGTCCAGTACATGTGAGGCGACATTGAGCGCCGTGCGAAGCAACTATCCAACTCGGGGTACGTTCAAGCGATGTGATCAAGATATCAAGTGTGTCAAGAACGGTAGTGTTGGTTGTTGAGGACGATCTGCTGATCCGCATGGGCGTCGTGGCAATGATCGAGGACGCCGGCATTGAGGTCGTCGAGGCTACCAATGCCGACGACGCGATGGTGGTGCTGAAGTCCCGGCCCGACATTACCGTCGTGTTCACCGATATCGAGATGCCCGGTTCCATGGACGGCCTGAAGTTCTCCTTCGCGGTGCGAGACCGCTGGCCACCGATCAGGCTCATCATCGCCAGTGGCAGGCTCCCGCCCAGGTCCGACGAGATGCCCGGCAAAACGACCTTTCTGCGAAAGCCATACACTGAGGCGGCCGTCATCGAAGCAGTGCAACGTGCAATCTAGGCAGCCAGCCTGGCTTCCTCGATCCATAGCGTCGCGATCAGACCGTCGGGCGACCAATCATACTCGATCGAACCGCCGAGCTGGGTGGAAACACTGCGCTCGACGAGGCGGCTGCCATATCCGCCGGCTGTCTTCGGCGGCTCGACAGCGGGGCCGCCGCGCTCCGTCCAGACGATCTTGATCCGTTCCTTCTCGGAGACCCCGGACAAGTCGAGCGTCCCCGTCTCCACCGACAACGCTCCATACTTCAATGAGTTTGTAGCAAGCTCGTGGATCACGAGAGCCAGCGTAGTCGCCGATGCCTCTCCCACGCCCATGCGGGGAACGGCGACACGGATGCGTCCGCTGAAGGCACCCATGTCCTCGTAGGGGGAGAGCAGGATCGACACCAGGTCGCCCAGCAGCGCCGCCGTGCCCTGGTTGCCTGGCAGGGGCCTCACGAGGTCGTGCGCGCGCCCCAGTGCAGTCAACCGGCCCGTGAGTTCTACCGCCATCTCCTTGGCCGTGGTCGCCGAGCGCGAAGAGATTTGGGTCAACCCTGCGGCGATGGCCATCAAGTTCTTGACGCGATGGCTCATCTCCCCGGCAAGCAATTCGTTGCTTTCCTCGGCCTGCTTGCGTCCGGTGACGTCCAGGAAGACACCGTAGGCGATGCCTTCATGCAGATTGGCATCGTCTCCTATGCCTCGCGCCGAGATCCAGTTGTTGTCGCCATCGACGACGATCCGGAAATCGATCTCGTACGTGCCTTCGATGGCTCGCGTGGCAGCGAAGGCCGCGCGAACCCTGTCTCGATCCGCCGGATGGATGCGCGAGGACAAAACCTCGAAGGTGACGGCCGTGTCGGGCTGCACCGCCCACAACTGGTAGCCCCTGTCGTCCATCGCGAATTCATCAGTCTCGACGTTCCAGGACCACAGCGCGACGCCGGCCGCCTTCACGGCACGCCGCAGGCTCTCGGCCTTCCATGACCGAGGGTTGATCATGGGGGCCGTCACGCTCCAAACACCCGGTGCGAAGGCAACGATCCCGGAGAGTCATCCATCCCGGACTGGCGCCAGGCCGTGCAAGGGATTGTGCCCGCGGGTGACTCCCCGGAGCATCTCGCCCACCACCCCCATGACGTCGCTTCGCATCTCGAATCGACGGTGTCGCATTGTTGTCGGGCCATGAGTTTCGATCTTTCGAGCCGACCCTGCCAACATTGACTGTCCGGCAGGACACGTCTGTCCTGACCGCGAGGCGTCGCTTCACTTAATCTACCAGAATGCGCGTTGTATGTGGCATGGATTCGCCGAATATTCGGCGTGCACTTTCGATTATTGTCAAGTTTACGCTGGGCGGGCGCCGGGAGGCAGCCCCTCGCCATGGCAGTCCGTACCGGCGCAGGCGCTTCGGAGCCGGTCCGGACCACCAAGGCTGGGAGGATCATGCCCGCCCACTGTTCAACGAAGACGAGCGGGCGACACTTTGTCAGCAACGCTCGTCTGGCGTCGTGACTGCCGAGGCGTGGATCACCAGCGGGAATACGGCCCCCGGCCGCGATAGTACGGCCGGGAGGCCGGTCCATAGTACCCCGTGGCGTAGACCCCGTCGCCGCGCCCCACATAGACACCGGAATCGTAGTACGGCCCCGAGCCATAGTAGGGTCCGGAGCGATAGTATGGGCCGGAGCTGGCCGCGATCACGGCGCCGCCGACGAGCCCTGCCGCGGCCCCTGCGGCGACGGCGTTGCCTGTCGCCTGCGTTTCCAACCGATAATCACTGTAGGCCGACTGGACGCAGCGATTGTACATCCGCGTCCCTGGTCGGTAGCCAGAGGAGAGGCACGCATCCTCCGCACTCATCATTGACTGGTCCGCGGTCTGGCATCCGACCAGCATGATGGCGAGCAGGCTCGGCACGGCTACGCTTCGTAGACTCATCCAACGCATCACGAGCTCCCTTGCTCAGCAGCACAAGGGCTATGCGTGCTCGCCGCCCATGGCGCTTCATCAAGTGCTTGGCCCCGCCGAAGGTTGCGCTCGCGCAACGCCGGTGAGGGCCTCGGCATCCGTAAGGCCGAGGTGAGGGCTGGTCAGTCGGACCATAAGAAGGAAGGAACGGAAGGCTCAGCCCGTCATTGATCCCCATTCACGTCAACGAAGGTGGATCCCATGTTCCTGCGCGTCGACAAGCTTCAGGTCGAACTCCCTGCTCCCGAGCGACAGGATCCCAACGCCGCCGCGGCGCTGCAGGAACTGCTCGGCGGAAAGTACGGCGAGATGTCGACGCTCGGAAACTACATGTTCCAGAGCTTCAACTTCCGCAGCAA
>CAZJCW010000313.1:0-4760 GCA_964544365.1 uncultured Alsobacter sp. | reverse complement strand
GGCTGGAGGGAGTCGCGATTGCCGAGCGGGCCTACCAGCAGGCGCTCGCCTTCGCCGGGGAGCGGCGGCAGGGCCGCGCGCCGGGGGCGGGGACCGAGGCGATGAGCCCGATCATCCTTCACCCGGACGTCCGGCGCATGCTTCTCGTCATGCGGGCGCAGACGCGCGCCGCTCGCGCCATCTGCTACATGACGGCCGAGGCGCTGGACCGCGCCCATCGCGAGGCCGATCCGGCGGCGCGCAAGGCCTGGGCCGACCGCGCGGCGCTGCTCACCCCCGTCGCCAAGGCCTATTCCACCGACATCGGCATCGAGGTCGCCTCGCTGGGCGTCCAGATCCACGGCGGCATGGGCTACATCGAGGAGACCGGGGCCGCCCAGCACCTGCGCGACGCCCGCATCGCCACGATCTACGAGGGCACCAACGGCATCCAGGCCATCGATCTCGTCACCCGCAAGCTGCCGCTCGGCGACGGCGCGGTCGTGGCGGACGCCATCGCCCGCATGCGCGAGACGGTCGCCGAGCTCGGCCGCCGCAACGCGCCCAGCTTCGGCCACAGCGCCGCCCGCCTGCGCGACGCGGTCGACAGCCTCGAGCGCGCCACGGCGTGGATGCTGGAGGCGCTCGCCGGCGGCCGCGCCGCCGAGGCGCTGGCCGGGGCGACCGCCTATCTCAAGCTCTTCGGCCTGGCCCAGGGCGGCGCCGCGCTCGCGCGCAAGGCGCTGGCCGCGCAGGCCTCGCTCGACGAGACGGCCGGCGATCGCGGCCATGCCGCCCGCGTCGTCACGGCGCGCTTCTTCGCCGAGCACCTCGCCGCCGAGGCGCCGTCCCTGGAGCGCGCCATCACCGAGGGAGCCGGCTCCGTCGAGGACGGCGCCGCCGTCTTCGCCGCATGACGGACGCCGTCGCGTCCGATCCGTCCCGCCCCCTGGCCGGAAAGGTCTGCGTCGTCGCAGGCGCCTCGCGCGGCGTCGGCCGCGGCATCGCGCTGGGGCTGGCCGAGGCCGGGGCGACCGTCGTCTGCAGCGGCCGCTCGACCCGGTTCGGGCCGCGCACCGACGGCCGCGGCGAGACGGTCGAGGACACCGCCGAAGCCGTGGAGGAGAGGGGCGGGCGCGGTCTTCCCTATGTCTGCGACCACACCGACAGCCGGTCCCTGCACGACTTCTCCACCTGGGTCCTGCGCCGCCTGGGCCCGCCCGATGTCGTCGCCTGCGCGGTCTGGGGCGGCAACGAGGGGTTCGACGGCATCACCTATCCCGATGGCTCCCGCTTCGGCACCCCGTTCTGGCAGCGCCCGCTGACCCCTTTCGACACCGCCATCCGCACCGGCGCCTACGCCGTCCTCGCCACCGCGAGGGCCTTCGCGCCCATGATGATCCCCTGCCGGGCGGGTCTCTTCGTCGCCGTCGGTTTCGACGCCGAGGACGCCTATATCGGCGACGTCTTCTACGACATCGGGAAGGCGGGGATCCTGCGCGCCTCCCGCATCGTCGCCGCCGAGCTGGCCCCGCACGCCATCGCCAGCGTCCACCTCACCCCCGGCTTCGTCCGCACCGAGCGCGTCCTCGACGCCGGTCACGGCGATCAGGCGACCCAGTCGCCGTTGTATGCCGGCCGCGCCGTGGCCGCGCTTGCGGCGGATCCGGATCCGATGGCGTTCACCGGCCAGTCGCTGTTCGTCGCCGATCTCGCCCGCCGCTACGGCTTCACCGACGAGGACGGCACCCAGCCGCCGCGTTTTGCGGTCGGTTGAGCCGGATCGGCCGCCATACTGGCGTCATGCTCGCGCTGCCGACTTGACGGCGCAGCCACTCCCGTGGTGCAGCACCTCTCTCAACGGGAAGCGCCGATGATCATCGTCTACTGCGTCAAGCCCATCGACGACGGCGGCTGCCGCTTCGACCGGCGCGTGCTCGCCGCCGACGGGGCGATTCCGCCCGACGCCCTGTGGATCGACCTCGTCGACCCCACGCGGGAGGAGGACGCCCGGGTCGAGGCCTATCTCGGCATTTCCATCCCGACGCGCGAGGAAATGTCGGACATCGAGCCCTCCGAGCTGCTCTACCAGGAGGACGGGGCGCGCTACCTCACCGCCCGCGTGGTCCACCAGGTCGACACCGATCCCGAGATCACCGGCATCTCCTTCATCCTGAAGGACCGGACGATGGTGACCGTGCGCTACGCCGACCCCAAGGCGTTCCAGATGTTCACCACCCGCATCGCCCGGCCGAACGGCTGCGAGCCGACGGCGGAGGCCATCCTGGCCGGGCTGTTCGAGACCATCATCGACCGCGCGGCGGACGTGCTCCAGGCCACCGCCGAGCGCCTCGACCGCCTGTCGGACCGCGTCTTCGAGGCCAAGAGCGACCCGGCGTCCCGCACCGCCGAGTTCCAGGACACGCTGCGCGCGCTGGGGCGGCACGGCGACATCGTCTCCAAGATCCGCGAAAGCCTCGTCTCGATCGAGCGCGTGCTGCTGTTCGTCTCGGTCAGCTACCGCTCGGCCCGCGTGCCGATCGAGCTGCGCGAGCAGGTGCGCACGACGCTGCGCGACCTCCAGTCCATGGAGGAGCACGCGACCTTCCAGTCGCAGAAGATCCAGTTCCTGCTCGACGCGACGCTGGGCCTCGTCAACCTCGAGCAGAACAACATCATCAAGCTGTTCTCGGTCATGGCGGTCATCTTCATGCCGCCGACGCTCGTCGCCTCGATCTACGGCATGAACTTCAAGCTGATGCCGGAGCTCGAATGGCACCTCGGCTATCCGATGGCGCTCGGCTTCATGCTGCTCGCCGGGATCTTTCCCTACCTCTTCTTCCGCTGGAAGAAGTGGCTCTAGGCTCGTTCCACGTGCAGGCGATGTCGGCACGCGCCGGGACGTATGCAACCAAAAGTTGTGAAGCGGGTGGCGCTGAAGCATTCGCTTCGCAATCCGCTCCAACCCGCTGAATCGACTCGTCCATGTGCGGCCGCTTCGCCCTCACCGCCACCCCGCAGGATGTCCGCGCGCTCTTCGGCTACGGCGACACGCCCAATTTCCCGCCGCGCGACGCGATCCGGCCGACCGAGCCGATCGGCGTGGTGCTGTCGGCCGGCGGGGCGCGGCGCTTCATGCTCATGCGGTGGGGTTTCATTCCCACCTGGGTGAAGGACCCGGCCGACTTTCCGCTGCTCTACAATGCCCGCGGCGAAACGCTGGCCGACAAGCCGGCCTTCCGCGCCGCCGTGCGCCGGCGCCGCTGTCTCGTCCCGGCGGACGGCTTCCACGAGTGGCGGCGGACCGGCGAGGGCCGGGCGGTGAGGCGCGAACCCTTCTTCGTCTCGCGCGCCGACGGCCGGCCGATGGCCATGGCCGGTGTCTGGGAAACCTACATGGACCCCGGAGGCGGCGAGATCGACACCGTCGCCATCGTCACGACCGCCGCCAACGGAACCGTCGCCGCCGTCCATGACCGGATGCCCGTCATCGTCGAGCCGCGCGACTTCGACACCTGGCTGGAACCCGCGCCCGGCGACGACATCGCGGCCGCGATGAAGCTGGTCCGCCCCGCGCCCGACGACGCGGTCGTCGTGACGGCGTTGCAGCCGCCGTCCCGGCCGCCGGCCCCGCCCCGCAAGCCGCCGCGCGACGACGCCCAGGGGTCGCTCTTCTGATCCTCGGTGCTCGGCTGCCGTCGGATCCGGATCGGGGGAGCGGACCGGTCAGCGTCCCTTGCGCTGGTTCGCCAGGATGAACCCGATCACCGTCGCCACCGCGCGGTAGAGTTCGAGGGGGATCTCGTCGTCCAGCGGGACGCGCGACAGCGCCTCGGCCAGCAGACTGTCGTCTTCGATCGGCACGTCGTGTTCGCGCGCCGTCTCGATGATCTTCTCGGCCAGGGCGCCGCGCCCCTTGGCGGTGACGCGCGGCGCGCCGAGGCGGTCGTATTCGAGCGCGACGGCCAGCCGGCGGGGATCGGGCGCCGCCGTCACGAGCGCGTGTCCAGCAGATAGCCGGCGGCCGCCCCGCCCTTCGGCGGCGCGGCGGGAGCGCCGGTGAGGATGGCGACGTCGTCGACCGAGAAGGCGGCGTCGTCCAGCGTCCGGCGCAGCGCCGGCATGTCCTCGCGCAGCCGGTCGGCCACGTCGCCGCGCTCGGCCCACAGCGTCACGCCCAGCCGACCCGCGCCGAGCCGCACGCGGGCATGGATCGGACCCGTCTCGCTGGTGTCCAGCGCCACGTCGATGCTCCAGGCGGGACCTTCGCTCTCGACGCCGGATCCGCGCCCGTCCCGGGAGATCCTCATCTGCGCCAGCGTGGCCTCGCGCCCGGCGATCATCGGCAGGTCCATGACCCAGGCCTGCGCAGGCATCTGCTGCCCCGGCTGCAGGGGAGCCGGCTGCACCTGCTGCGGAACCGCGACGTCGCGGGGAAGCGACGCATATTGGGACAATTTCAGGCGATCCAGCGCGCCGTCGGTGGCCGACAGCAGGGCCTCGCGCAGCTCCTGCGGCGGCAGTTCGGCGAAACCGGGCGGGGCGCGCTCGGCGGCCATGGCCTTCGGCGGAATGTCGGCCCGCGGCGGCCCGGCCAGCCGGTCGGTCGACAGGGCAGGGGCGCCGCGCGGCTGCACCGCGGCGTCAGGGGATCCGAACGCCCGCGCCACGAGCTGGCGCAGGACGGCGGGAGGCAGCGCAAGGGCCTCCGGCGGGAGCGCTGCCGCGGGACCCGGCGTCGAGGCCGGCACGCCCTGCGCCGCGCTCGCCACCGGCCGTCC
>CAZJCW010000312.1:0-4778 GCA_964544365.1 uncultured Alsobacter sp. | reverse complement strand
CCGCTTCATCTCCTCCAGCCACACCCACTGGAAGAAGGCGGCCTCGTAGAGCGCGGTCGGCGTGTCGGCGTTGTATTCCAGCAGCTTGGCCGGGCCGGTGCCGTCATAGGCCAGGTCGAACCGGCCGAACACCGTCGGCTCGCGCCGCCGCCACGTGTCGGCGACATAGTCGCGGAAGGCCTCCGGCACGCCGAGGCGGGCCATCGTCTCCTCGCTCGAGACCGCGCGGTCGGCGAGGTCGAGGCACATCGCGTGGAGCTCGCGCGACGGGTCCTCGATGTCGCGCTCGATCTCCTCCAGCGTGAAGGCGAAGCACGCGCTCTCGTCCCAGTAGCGCTGGCCGTACATGTGGTGGAAGCTGAACCCGTAGCGGCGGGCCGTCTCCTGCCAGTCCGGTCGCTCCTCGACGGCGAGGCGGCGCATCAGCTCGATCCGCTCCCGAAGGAAGACCCGCTCGAGCCGAAGCCGGAGCGCGACACCGTCGTGGTGTTGATGTTGGCCGGGCGCGAGGGTGGCGTACTCACGGTGGCGCCGCCCTGGCGCGACGTCTGCAGGTTGCCGCCATCGCGGAAACTGTCGGGATAATCGCGCGACCGGTAGATCGGCGCGCCGCGATAGCCTCCCCCGCTGCCGCCGCTGTAGCCCGACTGCTGCTGGGGCGTCGGCGACATCAGGCGGCCCAGCACGTACCCGGCCATCAGCGGCACGAACACGCTGGTCGTCGATCCGTCGGGCGCACGCACCGGCGCCTGCACGCAATGGTCGACGTCGACCTTCGCCTCGCAATCCTCGCGGCTGGTGAAGCGCGGCGCGCGGTCGAGATGCGCCTTGAACGCCTCCTCGTAGGCGCTGCGGCACTCGGCCTCGGGAAAGCCGCCGACGACGCAGTCCTGCACCGTGGTGAAGGCGGGCGGGGCCGCCGGGGGCGTCTCGCCGCATCCCGCGAGCGTCGTCGCCGCGGCGGCGCCCATGAGGGTGAGCCGGATGGTGGCGGACCGTTTCATGCCGGGCCTCGCGCTTTCGTCGTGGCTGCTCAAGGCGTCATGCTCGTCGAGTTCAGCATGCCGAACACGAGGGCGATGCCGCCGAGCCAGACGCCGGCGGCGATCTCGCCCTTCACGATCCGGTCGGACACGCTGGGCATCATCATCCGTCCGAGGAAGTATGCCGCGATCTGGACCGCTGCGGCGATCACCGCCCAGATCACGAAGTCGAGCACGTTGACGCTGAAGCGCATCGCCGCCGTCAGCGGCATGGCGAAGCCCACCATCGCGCCGAGGAAGGCGGGGATCGCCGCCGGGTTGCCCTCGCGGATCAGCGCGAACTCCTTGTGCGCGGTGATCTGCACGTAGAGCACGGCGAACACCGCCATGATCGCGAGTGCGGCCACGAAGTAGATGACGAACGCCGGAAGGCCGGCGAGATATCCTGTCAGCATGCTGCCCCCACTCACACCGGAACGACGTCGGCCTTGGCGAGGCCGTAGCCGATCATGAACGTCACGCTGCCGCGGTCCTGCGACGCGAGGTCGCGCTCGACCGCGAGCATCAGCGTTTCCACGAGGCCGCCCACCTCGCGCCGGTAGGGCACGACCTTCTGGTGGATCGACTTGCGCCCGCCGTCATCCGTCACCACGTCCTCGACGAACTCGGCCGGGTTGATCCACGGGGTGGAGGGCTCGCCCCACACCCGTTCGAACCGGAAGCCGTCCGCCTCGAAGAAGGCGCTGCCGATATGGCCGCCCTGCCCGTCCCAGCGCGCCCACTCGCTCGCGGTCGTGGGCACCACCTCGTCCCATGGCACGTAGAGCGTGACCTCGCGGATGCAATCGTCGGCGATGCCGCCGACGCACAGGATCTGCAGCATGGTGTGGCTGTCGTCGTAGAAGCGGTGGATCTCCCCCGCGCCGTCGAGCGTCGCCGTGCCGTGGCCGGAGATGACCAGCGTCTCGGACGGGATCGCCACGGCGAGCCGGCCGGTCTCGAGTCGCAGCCGCATCACGTCCATCGACACCGCGCGGCCGATCCGCAGCCCCATCGGCGCGGGACGATCCGGCGTGGCGGGCGCGTCGCCGCCGCCGCCGAACAGGCCCTTCAGTGACTTGAACACCATGCCTACGTCCCCTTTCCGGCAGCCGCGCAGGCCCGCCAGTCGATCTCGTCGGGCAGCAGCCGGTGCGCCGCCAGGAAATACAGTGCGTCGCCGCCCGCCACCGGCGTCCCGGCCGGGGCATTGACCTCGACCCCGTGCCCGTGACCGTGGCGCAGGAGCGCGATGATCGTCGCATCGTGGCGCGATTTGAAGAAGGAAAACACGCGTCCGTAGTCCAGCCCGGCGATTCCGTCCGGCACGAGCAGGCGGAACTGGGTCGGCGAATCCTCCGGCGAGATGATCTGGCGCTGCACTTCGGAGGAGCCGGGGTCCTGCGCGGAGCGCGCCAGGATCTCCAGCGAAAGCGACACGCTGCACTCCGCCGACGGGCAATGCGACCGCAGCAGGTTGGCGACCTTGCCGCTGTCGAAATGCGCCACGATCCGCGGCGCGGGGTCGAGCGTTCCGACCGACAGGGCCACGGCCAGGGTCTCGTTGTCGGACGCGCCCAGCACGATCACGCTCTCGGCGCTCGCGGCGCCCGAGCGGGCCAACCCCTCGTCCGAGGGCAGGCTGTCGACGCGGACGAAGCGGACGAGGTCGGGCAGCGGATTGTGGTCGATCCCGCTGGCGACGAGGACGATCCCGACATGGTCGTAGCGCCGGTCCGCGTGGAGCAGGGTCACGAGCCGCGGCGTTCGCTCGCGGTTCCACCCGATGATGACGATGTGGTCTTCCATGTCGCCGTAGTGGCCTTCGCCGCGCATGCGCCTGTTCCACAGTTTCGCGATGGACTGGACGAGTTTCGTGATGACCGCCGTGAAGAGGGCGATGCCGCCGGGGATGATCCACAGGACGGCGACGAGGCGGCCCGGAACCGTCACGGGGGCGATGTCGCCGTAGCCGATCGTCGTCGCCGTCACGACGTAGTAGTACCAGAAGCTGTCGAGATCCGCGGCCTTCTCTTCGCCGGCGATCAGGAAGGCGATCCAGCTCAATGTCAGGTGTACGAGCACCATGAACAGCAGCGCCGGCCACGATACCGTCGCAACGTGGCGGTAGATGGCGGCAACGACTCTGTGCCATAGTGGATGTTGCATCGACACCCGGACGGTACACTGGCTCGTGCGACGTTCATACGGGTGAATCCATTAAGGGAATGCAAGCATTGCTCCGCTAGAAGTCGGCGGCTCAACTTTCTCGCTCATGCAGGGGATACCCGACGTGGACAAAGGACAATACTGGGACGCGTCCGGACTGGCGGTGGCGCTGGCCGGAGGTGAAGAGGTCGCCGCGGGCACGATGAGCGTGTCCTTCCGGCCGGAGGGCGTCATCGAGATCACGCTGCACGAGTGCGGCGACCTGCGGGTGATCGTCGGCATCGAGGGCAAGGAGATCCAGGCGAGCGTCCTGCTCGATCCGGTCGACCAGGTGCGCGACGCGCCGGCCTTCCAGAACCGGCTTCTGCGCGCCAACAAGCTTTTGCCGCTGTCGACCTTCGGCATCACCGAGGTCGGCGGGCGCGCCCACTACGAGATCTTCGGCCAGCTCAGCGGCGGCTCGCAGATCGAGGAAGTCGTCGAGGAGGTCGAGACCCTGGGCCGCAACGCCCTGGAGGCCGCCGAAATGATCCAGGCTTGGAACAAGGGCTGAGGCTGCCATGAGTGTATGGGGAAGGCTTTTCACGGCCCTCAAGGGCTCCGTCAACGAGACGGCCGAGGCGGTCGCGGACACGCAGACGGTCCGCATCCTCGACCAGCAGATGCGCGATGCCGAATCCGCGCTCGCCAGGGCGCAGACCGACCTCGCCGGCCTGATGGGCAAGGCGAAGCTCGCCCGCGACAAGATCGCCGACCTGACGCAGAAGCACGCCCGCGACATGGCCGTCGTCGAGCGCGCCCTCGAGCAGGGGCAGGAGCAGCTCGCGACCGAGCTGGCCGACCGCATCGCGATCCTCGAGGGCGAGATCGAGCGCGAGACGCAGGCGACGCAGATGCTCAACGCCAAGGAGATCGAGCTGCGCAACACCGTGACCACGATCCGCCAGAAGATCGGCGCCATGAAGCGCGAGATCGACACGGTCAAGGTCACCGAATCCGTCCAGAAGGCGCAGGAGGCCATCGCCAGCCACGGCGCCGGCGCCGTGTCCACGCTGACCAACGCCGCCTCCTCGCTCCAGCGCCTGAAGGAGAAGCAGGCCGCCCGCGCCGCGACCTTCGAGGCGGCGAACAAGCTGGAGGAGATCCAGAGCGGCGGCGACCTGGACCGGCGTCTGGCCGACGCGGGACTTCTCAGCGGCCCCGGCTCCGGCGCATCGGTGCTGGCGCGGATCAAGGGCCGTCAGGCCGCTCCCGCCCTGTCCGGCCCCGCGGCCAGCCTCTCGCTGCCCTCGCCTGCTTCCGACACGGCGATCCCGGTCTCAACGACCGCGTCGCAAAAAATATAGTTTTCCGGAAGCCCTCGATTCGCCCCGCCGACCGGCCCAGCCGGCCGTCGGGGCCCCGGCCGGCGAAATCGCCCGGCACCCACCGCCCCTCCCCGTCGTCCCCGGCGGCGCGAAGCGCCGGGAAGGGGACCCAGGGGCCGCCGCTCCAGACAAACAGCGCGCCCTGCCAGACCACCCACCGCCTCCCCCCGTCGTCCCCGGCGCGCCGAAGGCGCGGGAAGGGGACCCAGGGGCCGCCGCT
>CAZJCW010000311.1:0-4889 GCA_964544365.1 uncultured Alsobacter sp. | reverse complement strand
GATCCCGGCGAATTTCTTGAACAGGACCGCCTTGCCCTCCATGACGGGCTTGGAGGCCAGCGGCCCGATGTCGCCGAGTCCCAGCACGGCCGTTCCGTTGGTCACGACGGCCACGAGGTTCTGCCGGGCGGTGTAGTCGGCGGCCTTGCCAGGATCGGCGGCGATCGCCTCGCAGGGAGCGGCGACGCCGGGCGAATAGGCGAGCGCCAGGTCGCGCTGGTTGCCCAGCGGCTTCGTCGGCTGGATCTCGAGCTTTCCGGGGCGCGGAAACTGGTGGTAGACCAGCGCGCCTGAGCGCAGGTCGTCGGACATGTTCGACGCCATCGGACGCTTTCCCCCGTTATCTCGCACCGGTTTTCCCGCTTCTGTGTACGCGGAGCACCACGGGCTTGCCAACCGCCGGCTTCAGCCTGGCCGGTTTGTGCCGCCGCCGGCCTCCTTGCAGGCCGCGAGGAAGCCCGCGACGTCGCGCGACTGCAGCAACGGGATCAATCCGCGGATTCGTTCCGGCGGCAGGTCCCACCAGCGGCTGGCGACGAGGTCGGCGACGGTGGTCTCCGCGAAGCGCATCCGGACGACCCGGCCGGGGTTGCCGGCGACGATCGCATAAGGCGGAACGTCCTTCGCCACGACCGCCCGCGCCGCGATCACGGCGCCGCTCCCGATGGTGACGCCCGACAGGATCGTCGCGCCCGCGCCGATCCAGACGTCGGACCCGATGACGATGTCTCCCTTGGCGAAGGGGAACCCGTCCGGCTTCGGGACGCCCGGCCAGAGGTCCGGGAAGGCGAAGAACGGGTAGGTCGTGACGATGTCGGTCGGATGGTTGCCGCCGAGCAGGATCTCGACGCCGTCGGCGATGCTGCAGAAGCGGCCGACCACCAGCCGTGCCCCCTCCCCCCAATGACGCACCCGGGGGCGCCCGTAGCTGAAGTCGCCGACACTCCAGCCGAGGCGCCCGATCTCGCCGGCGAGGTGGTCGCGGGTCAGGTTTCCGGCGCCCGAGGGACGGCGGCGCAGGCGGTCGAGGAAACGACGGACAGCGAGCAGCATGGCCATCGCGGTGCCGCACGCCGCTGGTGCTGTCAACCGTCGTCTTGTAACAGAACGCGACGCAACCGGGACGGCGACCACCATGCACGACTCCGCCCTCGACAAACTCCGCACCTTCCGTCGCGCCTATCTCGCGCCCTACGAGAGCGCGCCGCTCAGCGTGCTGGACGTGGGCTCCGCCGTCGCGCATCCCGGGCACGACAGCAACCGGACGGTCATGCAGAACCCGGCCTGGACGCTGCAGGGCCTCGACATCGAGGCCGGCATCAATGTCGATGTCGTGGTGGCCGAGCCCTACGACTGGCGCGAGGTGCCATCCGGTTCGGTCGACATCGTGACGTGCAGCCAGGTCTTCGAGCATGCGGAGTATTTCTGGATCACCATGCTCGAGATCGGCCGCGTGCTGAAGGCGAACGGGGTCGCCTTCATCAATGCGCCCGGCTCCGGCCCGCTGCATCGCTATCCCGTCGACTGCTGGCGTTTCTACGACGACGCCTTTCCCGCCCTGGCGCGCTATGCGGGCCTGACCCTCGTCGAATCCCAGGTGCAGTGGGCGCCGGCCTATCGCAAGGGCCTGCAATGGCGCGACGCGACGGCGATCATGCAGCGCCCGGTCCGGGACGCGGCCGGCGAGGAACAGGTGGCGTGGCGCACGGCGGGGGCCAAGCTTTCCGCCCGTCCCCAGGTGACGGCGCAACACATCGCGGCCATCGGGGAGGCGCCCGCCGCGCCGCAGGCCAGCATCATCGCGCCGCTCGCGGACCAGTCCTGCCTGCGCCGTCGCGAGAGCGAGATGCTGGCGGCCGAATCGGGCTGGGCGCGGCGCGCCTTCCTGATCCGTCGCGAGCTGCGCAGCATCGGCCAGATCATCACCCGGCCGCTGGGCGACCTGAAGCTCTGAGACCCGCCCCGGGGGGACGCGGGTCCAAGCGAACGGCAGACGCTGCTACGTCGCCTCGGCCACGACGATGAATTGCTTGATCATCAGGTCGTCGAGCCGACCGAAGGTCAGCCTCGACAGCAGACCCCGGCCGTCCGAGAGCGGCCATGGATGGGCGTTTCCGGCACGCACGAGGCTCAGGCCGCCGCAGGTGGCCAGCGCCGCGGCCGTGTGGCGAACGAAGAAGCGCAGATGCGTCCGGTCGAGCAGACCGGCCTGCGTGTAGTTGAAATCCGCCCGCGTCAGCAGCCGCCAGATGAACTTCCAGTTGCGGATGTTCGGAACCGAAACGATCAGCCGCCCGCCCGGCGCCAGCAGCGGCGACAGGCGCTGCACCACGCTCCACGGGTCGGCAAGGTGCTCCAGCACGTCGAGGCACAGGATCAGGTCGAGCGAGCGCGGTGCGATCTCGTCGTCCGGGTGCATCGTCTCGATGTTGCCGACCCAGACCCGGTCGCAGACGGCCTCGGCAGCCTTGCCGGCGTCCGGCATGATCTCGATCCCGCCGGCCCACGCGACGTCCCGCTTTCCCTTGACGAATGCAGTGGTCGCGCCCTCGCCGCAGCCCAGATCGAGCATCCGCGCGACCCGCGCCGGCAGGTGCGGCTCGATCTCGGTGCGGGCGGTGGCGAAGTAGCGCTTGGTCATCGACCGCGCATAGCCCGGAACGGCGGCCGCCACAACAGCCGGCGACGGGTCACGGAGAAAGCCCTTCCCGCGCCAGCGCCGTCTCGCCGCGCAGCCAGGCCAGCGCGCCGGCGGTCGAACCGGCATAGCGTTCGCGCAGGGCCGGCGCGAACAGCGCCGCGCCAAGCGCCTTGGGCGCGTTCTGCAGGAGCGTGGCGCGCGCCGGATCCGGCAGCCCCCACTTCCGGCTGACATAGGCCTTCGACCATGCAAGGTGCCAGCGGGCCCGGAAGGCATTGCCCTTCTTCGGCGCCGTGGACTGGCCGCGCCCGTGCCGCGCCACCGCGTCATGCACGTGGACGAGCGCCCGGCCCGCCTCCCGCATGCGACGACACAGGTCGTCGTCCTCGTAGAACAGGAAGATCGCCTGGTCGAAGCCGCCCATCGACAGGAACAGGTCACGCCGGACCAGCAGCGATGCGCCGGACAGGAAGCCGGCGCAGCAGTCGCCTTCCGGAAGCGGCTGGCGCGGCGAATGGCGTGGCGCCGGGGCGAGGAGCGAATCGGACTGGAAGAACACCCGTCCGTCCGGCTCGACGATCCGCGGCGCGAGAAGCCCCGCATCCGGCCAGCGTTCCGCCGCCTCGATCAACCGCGCCACGGCTCCGGGTTCGTAGACGAGGTCGGGATTGGTGAGCAGGCACCACGGCGTCGTCGCCGCCGCCACGCCGATGTTCATCGCCCGCCCGAAGCCCTCGTTGCGGGCATTGCGGATCACGGCGGCACCGCCGGCGGCCGCAAGCCCAGGACCGGCATCGGAGCTTGCGTTGTCCACGACGAGCGCCGGCACGCCCTCCCGCGCCAGAGCCGCAAGGCAGTCCGGCACCACGTGCGCGCTGTCGTGGATGACGACGACGGCCGTGACGCCGGCGGTCATCCCGCGTCAGCCGGCGCGAAACGGGGGATCGGAAACCCTGCCCGCGGCCCCACCCCTACTTCTCCGGCAGGTTCAGCCTGATGTGCAGGTCGCGCAGCTGCCTCGTGGACGCTTCGCTCGGCGCGCCCATCAGCAGGTCGAGGGCCTGCTGGTTCATCGGGAACAGCGCGACCTCGCGCAGGTTCTGCGCACCGACGAGGAGCATGACGATGCGGTCGATGCCCGCCGCCATGCCGCCGTGCGGCGGCGCGCCGTACTGGAAGGCGCGGTACATGCCGCCGAAGCGCTCGACAACGGTGTCCTCGCCGTAGCCGGCGATCTCGAACGCCTTCACCATCGCTTCCGGGCGGTGGTTGCGGATGCCGCCGGAGGCGATCTCGAAGCCGTTGCAGGCGATGTCGTACTGGAACGCCTTGATCGTGAGCGGATCCTGCGACGTCAGCGCCTCCAGCCCGCCCTGCGGCATGGAGAAGGGGTTGTGCGAGAAATCGACCTTCTTGTCGTCCTCGTTCCACTCGAACATCGGGAAGTCGACGATCCAGGCCAGTTCGTAGCGGTTCTCGTCGACGAGCTTGAGGTCGAAGCCCACCTTGTTGCGCGCCGTGCCGGCGAACTTGACGAACTTTTCGGGATCGCCCGCCACGAAGAAGGCCGCGTCGCCGTCCTTCAGGCCGAGCTGGGCGCCGATGGCAGCGGTGCGCTCCGGACCGATGTTGTTGGCGATCGGTCCCGCGCCGGCACCCTCGCGCCACATCACGTAGCCCAGGCCCGGCTGGCCCTCGCCCTGCGCCCACGAGTTCATCCTGTCGCAGAAGGCGCGCGATCCGCCGCCCGGCGCGGGGATCGCCCACACGCGGTTCTTGGAATCCTCGAGCATGCGCGCGAAGACCTTGAAGCCCGAGCCGCGGAAATGCTCGGACACGTCCTGCATGACGAGGGGGTTGCGCAGATCGGGCTTGTCCGACCCGTACTTGCTCATGGCCTCGGCATAGGGGATGCGCGGCCACGGGGCCGGTGTTACGGGCTTGCCCCCGCCGAACTGCTCGAAGACGCCGCCGATCACCGGCTCGACCGCCGCGAACACGTCGTCCTGCGTCACGAAGCTCATCTCGAGGTCGAGCTGGTAGAACTCACCAGGCAGCCGGTCGGCGCGCGGATCCTCGTCGCGGAAACAGGGCGCGATCTGGAAGTAGCGGTCGAAGCCCGCCATCATCAGGAGCTGCTTGTATTGCTGCGGGGCCTGCGGCAGCGCGTAGAACTTGCCCGGATGGAGCCGCGACGGCACGAGGAAGTCGCGCGCGCCCTCCGGCGACGACGCGGTGAGGATCGGCG
>CAZJCW010000310.1:4687-4922 GCA_964544365.1 uncultured Alsobacter sp. | reverse complement strand
GCGTCGGGGTCTTCCTTCTTGATGGCGCGGAAGGCCGTCGGCGCGGTGAACAGCGTCTTGATCCCGTACTCGCCGATCATGCGCCAGAACGCCCCGGCGTCCGGGGTGCCGACCGGCTTGCCCTCGTACACCACCGTGGTCCCGCCGACGATCAGCGGCGCGTAGACGATGTAGCTGTGCCCGACGACCCAGCCGACGTCCGAGGCGGCCCAGAAGACCTCGCCGGGGCCGCTGT
>CAZJCW010000310.1:0-4677 GCA_964544365.1 uncultured Alsobacter sp. | reverse complement strand
CGACGCCCTTCGGCTTGCCGGTCGTGCCGGAGGAGTAGAGGACGTAGAGCGGGTCGGTCGCGGCGACGGGCACGCACGCGGCCGCCTTGCCCTGCGCCTTGGCGGCGGCGACGGCGTCGGCCCAGTCCACGTCGCGCCCGGCGGTCATCGCCGCCTGCGCCTGCGGCCGCTGCAGCAGCAGCACGGCGGCGGGCGGCGAGGAGGACAGCGAGATCGCCTCGTCGAGCAGCGGCTTGTAGGCGACGACGCGGTTCGGCTCGATGCCGCAGGAGGCGGCGAGCACGAGCTTCGGCCGGGCGTCGTCGAGGCGGGTGGCGAGCTCCTTCGCGGCGAAGCCGCCGAACACCACGGAGTGGACCGCACCGATCCGCGCGCAGGCCAGCATGGCGACGATGGCTTCCGGGATCATCGGCATGTAGACGACGACGCGGTCGCCCTTCGCCACGCCGAGGTCGCGGATGACGGCGGCGAGCGCGGCGACCTCCGCCTGCAGTTCGGCATAGGTGATGCGGCGCTTCGACTGCGTGACCGGGCTGTCGTAGATGATCGCCGTCTGCGCGCCGCGGGTGGGAACGTGCCGGTCGACGGCGTTCCAGCAGGTGTTGCACACGGCGTCCGGGAACCAGCGCCCGTAGACGCCCGCCCCGGCGTCGAAGACGGTGCTGGCCGGCTTGATCCAGTCGATGGCCCTGGCGGCGTCGGCCCAGAAGGCGATCGGGTCGGCCTTCCAGCGGGCGTAGGTCTCGTGGTAGCGGCTCGTGGTCATGGGCGGGTCTCCCTGCGTCCGGGCGCGCCGGTTCGTCGGGGGCGCCCCCCGGCGCTTGTTGGGTGCTGCGTAGCACCCCTCGTGCCGTGCGTCTTGAGCGACTTTCGGGGCAATCCGAACGGGTGAGGCCGGCCGTCGGCTGCCGCAACGCTGGCCTGCAGCCTCAGCGAACGGCTTGGCAGCGGCATCCGGGGCGGGCACAGTCCGCTTCGCCCCCGCGACGGCCGAAGCCCTCCCTCGGCCGACCGCCAGACTTCACCCGACCGGATCCGCCGGGACCCGCCCGCACCGCCGATGCCCGATCTCGTCTTCTTTGCCGCGGCGGTGCCCTCCGTCATCCTGATGGGCTTCTCGAAGGGCGGCTTCTCGGGCCTCGGCCTGCTGGCGCTCGTCACGCTCGCGCTCATCATGTCGCCGTTGCAGGCGGCGGCGCTGATGCTGCCGATCATGGTGGTGCAGGACCTCGTCAGCGTCTGGTCCTACCGCAAGGCCTGGGACCGGCGGCTCGTCACGGTGATGCTGGCCGGCTCGGCGATCGGCATCGCCTTCGGCTGGCTGATCGCGTCGTGGGTGTCGGAATCCTTCGTGCGCGTGGTCGTGGGCCTCATTGCGATCGTGTTCGTGCTGCTGTGGTGGAAGCGGCGGGCGATCTCGCAGATCGAGCCGGTCCCGGCGGTGCCGACCACCCGCGCCAGCCTCTTCTGGGGCGGGGTGGCCGGCTATACGAGCTTCGTCGCGCATGCGGGCGGACCGCCGTTCCAGGTCCATGTGCTCCCCTTGCGCCTGTCGCCCGAGCGCTATGCCGGCACGAACACGATGTTCTTCGCCGCCACCAACATGATCAAGGTGATCCCCTACGTCGCCCTCGGCCAGATCACCGCCGAGACGGTGACGCTCTCGGCGATGCTCTTCCCCCTCGCCATCGTCGCGACGCTGGCAGCCATCCGGGTGATCCGCCGGATCGACGCGAGCCGCTTCTACGGCATCGTCTACGGGCTGACCGGCATTGTCGGCGCCAAGCTGCTGTGGGACGGCCTTCGCGGCATGATCGGCTGAACGACGGCATTGACCGCGCTCGCACCGCTTGACTAGATCCGGCGGTGTTTCGACCGAACGCCGCCGGATCCAGTTGGCCGGCGGTCGCATGCTGATCCCGAAAAGCCGGATTCCACCTTTTCGCAGCTTGCTCTAGGGTCGCCGCCGCAAAGGGGAGGACGCACCATGGCCGTGGCGTATGATCAGGATCTCGACCGGAATCCCGCGAATTTCCAGCCGCTGACCCCGCTCACCTTCCTGGAGCGGGCCGCGCAGGTCTATCCGGATCGTGTCGCGATCATCCATGGCGGGCTGCGCCGCAGCTACCGGGAGTTCCACGCGCGCTCGTGCCGGCTCGGCTCGGCGCTGGCGCGGCTCGGCATCGGGCGCGGCGACACGGTGGCGGTGATGCTCGCCAACACGCCGGCCATGCTGGAATGCCACTACGGCGTGCCGATGACCGGCGGGGTCCTCAACACGCTGAACACCCGCCTCGACCCGGCGATCATCGCGTTCTCGCTCGACCACGGCGAGGCCAAGGTGCTGATCACCGACCGCGAGTTCTCGAAGATCATCAAGCCGGCGCTGGCGCTGTGCAAGGCGAAGCCGATCGTCATCGACTACGACGACCCGGAATATGCCGGCGACGGCGAACGCCTCGGCACGCTCGAGTACGAGGCCTTCGTGGCCTCCGGCGATCCCGGCTACACGCGCGCCCATCCCGGCGACGAGTGGGACGCGATCTCGCTGAACTACACGTCGGGCACCACCGGCAATCCCAAGGGCGTGGTCTACCACCACCGCGGCGCCTACCTGCTCGCCCAGGGCAACGTCCTGACCTGCGGCATGGCCAAGCACCCCGTCTACCTGTGGACGCTGCCCATGTTCCACTGCAATGGCTGGTGCTTCCCCTGGTCGATCTCGGTCGTGGCGGGCACCCATGTGTGCCTGCGCCAGGTGCGGGCCCCCGCGATGTACGACGCCATCGCCACCCACAAGGTGACGCATCTGTGCGGTGCGCCGATCGTCATGTCGACGCTGCTGAACGCGCCCGACAGCGAGAAGAAGCCGCTGCCGCATGTCGTCGAGTTCTTCACGGCGGCCGCGCCGCCGCCCGAGGCCGTACTCGCCGCGATGAAGGCCGCGGGCTTCAACGTCACGCATCTCTACGGCCTCACCGAGACCTACGGACCGGCGGTCGTGAACGACTGGCACGCCGAATGGGATGCGCTGGAGCCGGCGGCCCAGGCGACCAAGAAGGCGCGGCAGGGCGTGCGCTACCTCGCGCTCGAGGCGCTCGACGTCATCGACCCGGAGACGATGACCCCGGTGCCGGCCGACGGCACCACCATGGGCGAGGCCATGTTCCGCGGCAACGTGGTGATGAAGGGCTACCTGAAGAACGCGGCGGCGACGCAGGAGGCCTTCCGCGGCGGCTGGTTCCATTCGGGCGACCTCGGCGTGAAGCACCCGGACGGCTACATCCAGCTGAAGGACCGCTCGAAGGACATCATCATCTCGGGCGGCGAGAACATTTCGTCCATCGAGGTGGAGGACGCGCTCTTCAAGCATCCCGCCGTCCAGGCGGCGGCGGTGGTGGCCCGTCCCGACGAGAAGTGGGGCGAGACGCCCTGCGCCTTCGTCGAGCTGAAGCCGGGCCGCACGGCGACGGCGGAGGATCTCATCGCCTGGTGCCGCCAGCACCTCGCCGGCTACAAGTGCCCGCGTACGATCGTGTTCACGGAACTGCCGAAGACGTCGACGGGCAAGATCCAGAAGTTCCGCCTGCGCGAGATGGCGCGGGAGCTGTGAGGCGGGCAGGGGCGGCGACGGGCCGATCCCCGGAAACAGAACCGCCGCGACCTGAAGAGGACCGCGGCGGGTGGACTCGCAAAACCCTTGTCGTCCCGCTCGCGGGACGCATGATGGACTGACGCCTGGCTCGACAACGCGTCCAGGCCGATACCTAAGGCAATCAGCCTCAGTCGTGTCGACGCTTCAGTGAATGGTCGGCTTGGGAACCGCTTGCCTGATGCGTTCTATCTCGTCCTTGAGATGAAGCTTGCGTCGCTTCAGTTCGACGAGCCTGAGGTCGTCACTCGAGGGGTGGAGCAACTCCTGCTCGATTTCCTTCTCGAGCGCCTGATGCCGTCGCTCGAGTTCGGCAAGGTGGGACTGCAAGGCCATTGGCGAAACCTCCAAGTAGCTCTTCGCGACAGTAGAGTGACACAGCATCGCGCCGCCGTGAATCCCAAACCGCGCTCACGCTGAAGATTGAGTGACCGATCCCCGTTTTCTTCGACGGGAGGGTGGCGGGGAGGACGGAGCGGAGGCTCAGCCCCGCTTGCTGCCGGGCGAAGCCGAAGCCATAGTATCGGTATCCGGGAAGCACCCGTTTCAGCGTGATTCGCAGGTCCCATGACGAACGACACTGGCGAGCGAACCGACGAAGCGCTCGTCATAGAGCTGGCGCGGTTGAGGCAGGAACACCGGGACCTCGACGCCGCCATCAATGCTCTCGAAGGCATTTCCGCGAAGGACCAGCTCCAGATCCAGCGGCTGAAGAAGCGAAAGCTGTATCTCAAGGACCGGATCATCGCCCTGTCCGACCAGGTCACGCCCGACATCATCGCCTGACGCCCCGGTTCCCGCGGCGCCTTCCGATCAGGACCGACCGCCTTGGGGCGGCCCCTGGATCCCCTTCCCGCGCCTGCGGCGCGCCGGGGACGACGGGGGGAGGGGTGGCGGTGAGGTGCGGGAGATCAGCGGGCGTTTGCGGATCGGTGCCGATGCGGCAGGCGCACTGCGTGGCCGGGAGGCTTGCGTCGGCCCCTGGATCCCCTTCCCGCGCCTGCGGCGCGCCGGGGACGACGGGG
>CAZJCW010000309.1:2797-4925 GCA_964544365.1 uncultured Alsobacter sp. | reverse complement strand
CATCCATAGGAGCCAGCGGTTCCACCAGGGGGCGGCCTCGATGGCGATGGGCCTCAGCAGGTCGTCGGTGCCGACCGGCCAGACAACGAAGAAGCGGTCGAAGGATCTCTGGAAGCCGGACTTGACGGCATGGACCATGCCGCCCGCGCCGCCATGCACCTGGAAGCGATCCTCGAAGCGGGTGCCGCAGGCAATGCCCTGCCAGATCGCCCAGCTCGCCATGCGGTAGAGGTCGGGGTCGCGCGCGCGGATCTCCGCCAGCAGTGGCGGGGTCAGGCCCGACGTGAGGCGGGCGACGATCCGCAGCTTCTGCAGGTGGCCGATCCGCGCCAGGCCCGGCGGGCACTGGCGCACCATGGCGGCGAGCAGGAAGCACCAGTCCTCGACGGGTCCGGGCTGGTCCGCGCCCCCGCCTTCGAACCAGGCCAGCGCATCGAAGGCATCGCCTCGCGCCACGCAGGTGCGGCGAAACGACAGCCGCCGCCAGGACTCGCGCTCGGGCTCGCGGAAGACCGGGGAGATTGCCTCGAGTTCGTCGCGCCACTCCTCATGGTCCTCGTCCATCACGGTGAAGGCCGGATGGTCGGGATGAAGGCGGCCAAGGCCGAGTGGACGACCCGCCATGGTCAGGCCTCCCCCTGGGTGTCGACGCCCCACAGCTTTCGCCCGCGGGCGACGATGGCGTCGTGCCAGGCAAGCGTCGCGCGCCAGTCCTGCGGGATCGCCTCGTATCCCCACACCGCGCCCGCCACCTGCCCCGCCACGGCGCCCACCGTGTCGGCGTCGTGGCCGAGATTGACGGCCTTGAGCACCGCCTCGGCGAAATCGCCCGACGTCCCGACGGCCCAGAGCGCCGCCTCCAGCGTGTCGACGACGTAGCCGCCCGAACGGATCGACGGACGGGACTTGCCACGCCAGCTGCCTGTCGCGATGGCGTGGACCTTGGACGACGGCACGCCGGCCTGCGCGGCCGCATCGAGTGCGTGATGGCCGTCCCCCGCGATGCCGGCATGGAGCACGCGGGCCAGCACGTCGGCCGCGTCGAGGCACTCGGCCGCGGCGTGCGTCACCAGCGACTGCAGCCGGGCGAGGTCGACCGCACGATCCCGGTCGCCGCGCGCCGCGAGGACGGCGGGCGCGAGCCGCATGATCCCGCCGTTCCCGGCCGAGCGCGGGTCCGTGCTGCCGGTCGGCTGTCCGGTCGTCTTGAAGCCATGCAGCGCCTGCGACGTCGCGATGCCGATGTCGAAGCAATAGCCGTTGACGCTGTTCTCGCCCTTGTCCCACCAGCGCACGAAGCGTGTGGCGAGGTCGCGCGGATCGAGGACGCGCTCCGAGGCGATCAGGCTGTCGGCGAGGCACAGCGCCATCGCGGTGTCGTCCGTCCACTCGCCCGGCTTGAGACCGAACGGCCCGCCGCCGACCATGCCGGTGACAGGGGGATAGGTGTCGCGCGGCTTGAACTCGATGGTGGTACCCAGCGCGTCGCCGACCGCGAGGCCGACCAGGGCGCCGAGCGCCCGGTCGAGCACGACGGGATCGGCGGGCGCAGGTTTCGCCGTTTCGTTGGCGGCGGCGTGACGGGGACGGGCGGCGGGCTGGGTCATGCGTTCTCCTGGTTGAGGGGTCGGGGACAGGGCGGATCGGGATGGGGTCAGGCGAAGGGCCGGACCGAGCGTTCGGCCGTCGCGGCGGCCTCGTCGAAGCGGGCCTCGAGCCACGGGTTGTGGCCACGCAGGCCGGCAACGACCTCGCGTGCCCAGGCCACGTAGTCGAGGCGACGCTTCACCGACCAGTCCTCGCCCGGGCTCCGCGCCACGGCGCGCAGGTTGCTGGTCTTGTCGGCGATTTTCAGGATCGCGGCCCGCTTCGACTTCTTTGCCGCGTGCTCCACCTGCTGACGCTTGCGCTCCTCCTTGGGCAGGCTCTTGTCGTCGGTGACCTCGCGCACGATGGCGGCGACGTCCTCGCCGAAGGTCTCGACGAGCAGCGCGAAGGGGACCTCCTGGTCCTCCATGGCGTCGTGCAGGAGCGCGGCGATCACGAGGTCGGGGTCCCCGCCCTGCGTTGCCTCGGTGACGAGGCTCGCCACCTCCAGCAGGTGGTTGATGTAGGGCTCCTTCGCATG
>CAZJCW010000309.1:0-2787 GCA_964544365.1 uncultured Alsobacter sp. | reverse complement strand
CCGCGACGACTACTGGGACCACCCCGACCTGCTGCCGACGGCCGAGGACCTGGATTCCGCCGTGCCCCTTGCGGCGCTGGTCGACATGCCAGCGCGCGGCCGCGTCGGCAGCCTTCAGCACACGGATCCAGGCGTCCATGGTCGATCTCCTCTCATGATGGGGGAATGCGGCAGTCGGTCGTGGCCGGGTGGAACGCGGGGATCTCCCCTCCCCACCCGTCGGGCGTCAGGCATCAGGCGTCAGGCGTGGCCCGCGCAGTCCGTCGTGGCGTCGAGGGCGGCGGGACCCGCCGCGGACGCGGTCTCCTGCTCCTCGCGGCGGTCGGCCTCGCCCGCCTGGATCGCGGAACGCGTCATCTGCAGCAGGTCAGCGCCGTATCCCATGTAGCCCGCCCGCCGCGCCAGCACCCAGACCAGCTGCGGCTCGATGCGCCGGACACGCTGCGGGTGGGCCTTCTCGAGGGCATCGAGCATGCGGATGATCGCGACGGCCGATCTCAGGTCCTCGTCGCGGCTCATGTCGTCTTCGGTCTGCGTCTCCAGCTCCTGCGTCATCGACAAGCGCCTCCTTAGCGCTGCGGCCTTCACGGCGCCGCCGCCGTCGTCCCGTCGTCCTCTCCTGCTTGCCTCGTCCGCCACGCCGTCACGGTGACATGCGGGGGTGACGAAACCTGTCATGTCGAACTCATGCATCGTGCTCCGCGTCATACGACAGCACGAAGCCGCGCCGCATGGCGTCGTAGGCCGAGGCCCGGTCGCGGAAGAACCCGACCCGAGTGATCCGGTAGCCGTGATACTCCCACCCGTGCAGGATCGCGGCGGCGACCGGACCGTCAGCGAGGCCTATCCGCAGAAAGCAGACAGCCCCCGCCACGTCGGCATCATCGCCCTGCAGAGCCTTGGCGAGCCAAGCACGGTGACAGCGCCGCAACTCATCCTCCGTCGGCGGTTCACCCGCTTCCAGTTCGGCCAGACGATCCTCATCGAGCGTCTCCCCGGCGAGGTCGGTGATGTCGAGGTCAACGGCGTGCGGAACGTCTCCCCGCCTGATGGCGAACCCGTGTTCGAAGCCACCCGGAAGGTCCTCCTCCGCGAAGTCCCAGTAGGCCGCCGCCACCGGCGCTGGCACCGGCTTGCCGGTCCGAAACGCATCGAGAACCAGTGCCTCGACCACAGTCCTGTCCGCGAGATCCGCCCGCGGCACGATGCTGAGCATGCCCCACCTCCTCGGCATTCGGCTGTCGTGCGGCGGGAGCCCCGATTGATTGCCGGTGCGGCCGCATCCCCTTGCGGGTGCCACCTTGCCCGGGAGAGCAGGTTGGCGAGGGCGACAGCCCTTCTCTGGATGCAGGCGCATTCTTATTGAAGTACGTTTCGTTTGTCAAGACAGATTTTCCGCTTTAACGGACGACTTTGTCTTGCCTCTCATGGCCCCATTGCGGCGTCCCGTGCGTCCCGCGCCGCGTCGAGACACTCGGCCGGAGCGCCGCGGAGGATCCGGTCGGCGACGCGCCGCGCATGGCGATCACGGTAGGCCGAGATGTCCGCTGCAAGGCCGATGGCGACGAGGAGCGGATCGCGTCCCAGTTCCTGCGCCAGGGCCACGACGTCGGCATGGGCCGCCAGCGCCGCGAAGCGCGCGAGCAGGTCGGGATGAAGGCCGGAGATGTCGCCGGCCGCGATCCGCGCTCCCTCGGTGGCCCAGTCGATCACGGTGTCCATCCACGCCGGCGGTCGATGGGACGGCTGGGAGCGCAGTGACGGCATGTACCGTGCGGGATAGGACGCCACTCCCCCCATGCTGGGGGGAGCCGAGGGCGCGACGTCGAGCATCGCCATCATCGGCAGATCCGCGGGAATGCGACTGTCCATCTGATAGGCAACGAGGGGCAGCTTGCGCATCTCCGGCAGGCCGTCCTGGCTCTCGCCCGCCTCGTCGACGAGGACGAGGCTCGTCAGATGACTGCACAGGCCATGGGCCTGCGCCAGCGCCGCCGCCTCCTCCAGGCCGAGCAGCGGCAGGGCCAACGCTGCGGCAAAGCGGCCGATGGCGTCGCTGCCGGGGGCGGAAGCCTCACCCTCATGGTCCCACGTCACATCGATGGCGACCCCGCCGCGAAGGCAGGCCACGCGAACCGGCGAGGCCTCGCTGCAAGCACCGGTGACCGGCGCGGCACGGGATCGCAGCGCGTCGAGCGCCTGCACCGTCACGGCATGGACGTCGTCGCGGGCCGCCCAGAAGAGACGCCCGCCCGTCATCGCCACCAGATGGCCGACGCCGGCATCGAGGCTATTATCGCCCACGAGGACGGCCACGATCCGGCAGCCCTGCGAGGCCACCGCCTGGACCTCGCTCGCATGGGTCTGCCCGTCGGTCAGGACAAGCACGTCGCGCACGCCGTCGGCGACCATGCGTTCGATGGCGAGCCCCAGCTCCGTTCCCCCGGCCGGACCGTCGATCGTCATGACGAGGCGCGACGCTTCGGCGGGACCCCGCGCGACGCCGAGCTTCTGGCACGCGCTGTCGAACTGCCACAGCGCCACCGCATCGTCGGGTCGAAGGCCGCGAAAGGCCCTGTGGAGGCCGCTTCTCATCCCGACCCACACGGTGTCCTCGCCGCCGGCGAACCGTTCACCCGTCGATCCCGAGCGATCGAACAGGACCGCGCCATCGAGCTTTTCACCCGAAGCCGGCGCCTGCGCGAGGACGAGCCGCACACGCCGCCCCTGCGCATCGCGCCCCGTGCGCTCGCCGAAGACCCCGCCCTCGACCCGCAGGACGATCGA
>CAZJCW010000308.1:0-4953 GCA_964544365.1 uncultured Alsobacter sp. | reverse complement strand
CGTGTTCAAGTCCAGACTGTATGACAAGCTAACAACCGGACCCGCTGATGACGCTGTTCATCCTCCGCAGACTGCTGCAGGGCGCACAGCTGATGATTGTGATGTCGATCATCGTGTTCATCGGCGTGTACCTGATCGGCAATCCCGTCGACATCCTGATCCATCCGGCCGCCACGCAGCAGCAGAAGGCGGAGATCATCGCCCGCCTCGGGCTCGACAGGCCGTTGTGGGAGCAGTACGGGCAGTTCGTGATGGGCGCCCTGCGCGGCGACCTCGGGACGAGCTACGTCTACCGGGTGCCTGCCTTCGGGCTGATCCTGAAAGCGCTGCCTGCAACGCTGGAACTCGCCGTCTCGGCCATGGTCATCGCCATCGTCGTCGGCATTCCGCTCGGCTTGTGGGCCGGCTACCGGCCGGCGAGCATCCCCGCGCAGGCGATCACCGCCTTTTCGATCCTCGGCTTCAGCCTGCCGACGTTCTGGGTCGGCCTGATGCTGATCGTCCTGTTCAGCGTCGACCTCGGCATCGCGCCTTCGGGCGGGCGGGGCGCGACGGTGGACGTCTTCGGCGTTCCGCTGAGCGTGCTGACGCTCGACGGACTGCACCACCTCATGCTGCCCGCGTTCAGCCTGGCCCTGTTCAAGATCGGTCTCGTCATCCGCCTCACCCGCGCCAGCATGCAGGAGACGCTGCGGCAGGACTATGTGCGCTTCGCCCGCGCCAAGGGCGTTCCCGAGCACCGCGTCGTCGTCTCGCATGTCTTCCGCAACATCCTGCTGCCGATCGTGACCGTCGTCGGCATGGAGTTCGGTTCGCTCATCGCGTTCGCGGTCGTGACCGAGACGGTGTTTTCGTGGCCCGGCATGGGCAAGCTGATCATCGACTCCATCAGCGTGCTCGATCGCCCGGTGATCGTCGCCTACCTGATGTTCACGGCGTTCCTCTTCGTCCTGATCAACCTCCTCGTCGACGTCGCCTATTCGGTGCTGGACCCGCGGGTCCGGCTGGCGGGACGATGATGGCGGTCGCCGTGTCAGCCGCCCGCGCGTCGCGGCCCGCCCGTGCGGGCCGATGGATCCGGCAGTTCTGCCGCAGCCCGCAGGCGGCGCTCGGCGCGCTTCTGCTGCTCGTGATCGCCGTCATCGCGATCTTCGCGCCATGGATTGCACCGCAGGACCCCTACAACCTCGCCGGGCTCGACCTGATGGACAGCCGGCTGCGCCCCGGCGAAACCGGCTCCGGCGGCATGCACCACTGGCTCGGAACCGACGACCAGGGCCGCGATCTCTGGAGCGCGATCATCCACGGCCTGCGCATCAGCCTCGGCATCGGGCTGGGGGCCGGCATCATCGCCGCATCCATCGGCACCACCGTCGGCGTGCTGTCCGCCTACTGGGGCGGGGCCGCCGACACGGTGATCATGCGCGTCGTCGATTTCCAGCTGAGCTTTCCGGCGATCCTCATCGCGCTGGTGCTGCTCGCCGCTCTGGGCCCGGGCATCGAGAAGGTGATCTTCGCCCTCGTGGCGGTGCAGTGGGCGTACTTCGCCCGCACGGTCCGTTCGACGGCTCTGGTCGAGCGGGAAAAGGACTACATTTCCGCCGTCCGGTCGCTGGGGATCGGCGGCCGGCGCATCGTGTTCGGCCATCTCGTGCCGAACTGCCTTCCCACGGTGCTGGTCGTGGCGGCCGTGCAGGTCGCGAACGCCATCGCCCTGGAGGCGACGCTGTCGTTCCTCGGCCTCGGGCTGCCGGTGACGCAGCCGTCGCTCGGCTTGCTCATCGCCAACGGCTTCCAGCACATCCTGGCGGGCAGAACGTGGATCAGCGCCTATCCGGGCGTCGCGCTGGTGCTCCTGATCGTCGCCATCAATCTCGTCGGCGATCGCCTGCGCGACATGCTCGATCCGAGGGCCGGCACGTGACGGGGCCCGCGCTCGAAATCCGGGACCTCACGGTCGAAGCCGGTCCGAAGGGCCGTTCGGTCACTTTGGTCGACAGCGTGTCGCTGTCTGTGCCGCGGGGCAAGATCCTCGCCCTCGTCGGCGAATCGGGATCCGGCAAGTCGATGACGGCGCTCGCCGCGATGGGGCTCCTGGAGCCGCCCGTCAGGATTTCATCGGGCGGCGCGCGACTGGCAGGGCAGGCCGTGGACCCTGCCGACCCGCGGCAGATGCGCGGCATTCGCGGCCGCGACATGGCCATGATCTTCCAGGATCCGATGATGACCTTGAATCCGGTCATGCGGATCGACGAGCAGGTCTGCGAGGCCGTCACGGTCCACGATTCGTCGGTGTCGAAGGCCGAGGCGCTGCGCAGGGCCCGTGCGGCACTCGTCACCGTCGGCATTCCGGCGCCCGAGGAACGGCTCCTGTCCTATCCGCACCAGCTTTCGGGCGGCATGCGCCAGCGCATCGTGATCGCCATCGCGCTGATCAACGGCCCGGCGGTGGTTCTGGCGGACGAGCCGACGACCGCTCTCGACGTGACGACGCAAGGGCAGATCCTGCACGAGGTGAAGCGCCTCTGCCGCGAGACGGGCACGGCGATGGTCTGGATCACGCACGACCTTGCGGTGGTGGCGAGCCTCGCCGATGCCATCGCGGTGATGTATGCCGGCCGGATCGTGGAGCAGGGACCTGCCGACGACATCCTCGCCCATCCCTTCCATCCCTACACGAGGGGCCTGCTCGACAGCGTGCCGATGATCGACACGAGGTCGGAGCGCCTGCGGTCGATCCCCGGCATGCCGCCGGTCGCCGGGTCGATCACGTCCGGTTGCCGTTTCGCGCCGCGTTGCGAGCGGGCGGTGGAGGCATGCAGGGGTGCCGAGCCGCCGCTGGCGCCCGTCGGCGCGAACGACAGGCTGGTGCGCTGCATCCGGCCGCTCGACGGCGCAGGAGCGGGCTGATGGACGCGTTTTCCCCCGCGGCGCCGCCCATCCTCGCGCTGGACGCGCTCGAAATGAAGTTCGTGACGGAACTGGACGTCGCGGCGAAGGTCCTGAACCTGCTCGGCGCCAGCCATCGTCGCAAGGTCGTCCACGCCGTGGACGGCGTCACCCTCGCGGTCGCCCGCGGCGAGGTCCTGGCGCTGGTCGGCGAATCCGGGTGCGGCAAGAGCACGCTGGGCCGCGTCGTCGCCGGAATCCTGTCCGCGACGGCCGGGACGATCCGCTACGACGGCATGGACGTCGCCGGCATGGATGGAGCCTCGCGGCGTCGCTTCGTCCGGGAGGTCCAGATGATCTTCCAGGATCCGATGACCTCGCTGAACCCGCGCAAGTCCGTGCGCGACGCCATTGCCGAGGCCCCCGTCGTCCATGGCCTCGTCAGGCGCGACGAGGTCGATGGCTTCGTGCGGGATCTGCTGGGACGCGTCGGTCTCGACGGCGGCTACGCCGATCGCTTCCCGCACGAATTGTCAGGCGGTCAGCGCCAGCGGGTCGGAATTGCCCGTGCCCTTGCCGTGCGCCCCGCGCTCGTCGTGTGCGACGAGGCCACGGCGGCGCTCGACGTGTCGATCCAGGCACAGGTCCTGAACATGTTCATGGACCTGAAGGACGAATTCGACCTGACCTATCTCTTCATCAGCCACAACCTCGGCGCGGTGCGGCACGTCGCCGACCGGGTGGCGGTGATGTATCTGGGGCGCATCGTCGAGTTGGCTCCGGCGGACGCGCTGTTCTCGGCGCCGTCGCACCCCTATACGCAGGCCCTGCTGCGCGAGGCCCCGAGCCTCAACCGACGTCGCGATTTCGAGCCCATCAGCGGCGAGATCCCGTCGCCATTGGCGCCGCCGCCCGGCTGCCATTTCCATCCGCGCTGTCCGTTCGCGGTGGACCGCTGCCGGACCGAGAGGCCGACCCTTGCGGCTCGCCCGGGCACGGCGGAGCACCTTCTCGCATGCCATCGCGGCGGCGAGCCGGAGCTCGCCGCCGCGGCTCAGGTGGTTACTTCGGCTTCACGTTGATCGCGAGGGTCTCCTCGTCGACGCGCGGCGAGAAGGACAGGAACTCCGTCCGAGCTCCCCAGAGCACGTTGAGGTGGACGAGCGGGATCACGGCCGTCTCGGCCATGACGGCGCGGGTCGCCTCTTCGAGCAGCTGCTTGCGCTGCGCGGGATCGAGCGTGGTCGAAGCCTTCTGGATGAGGGCGTCGATGGCGGCGTTCGAGTGGTGCCAGTGGTTGAAGCCGCCGAAGCCCTTGTCCTTGTCGCGCGTATGCACGGCGGTCGTGATGAAGTAGCTGCCCTCGCCGGTGGGGGTCGAGAAGCCGTTCATCATCAGGCTGTAGTCGCCCTTGGCCTGGGCGGGGATGTAGACCGCGCGCGGCGTCGCGTTGACGGTGACGGTGATGCCGATGCGCGCCAGCATCGGGCCGAGCGCCGCGCAGACCGCGCCGTCGCCGGGCAGGCGGTCGGAGGTGCAGTGCAGGGCCACCTTGAAGCCCTGCGGATAGCCGGCCTCGGCCATCAGCGCCTTCGCCTTCTCGACGTCGTTCGGGATCGGCTTCAGGCTGTTGTCATAGCCGAGGAAACCCTTGGTCAGGAACTGGTTGGCCGGCGATGCCGCGCCTTCCAGCACGCGGGAGGCAAGGCCCTCGCGGTTCACGGCCAGCGAAATGGCCTCGCGCACCTTCCTGTCGCGGAAGGGGTTCTTGGCCATCGGCTGGCCGGCATTGTCGGTGATGGTCGGCGACGGCTCGCGGTAGTCGGTGAACAGGAAGAAGATGAAGATGCCGGAGCTCTCGATCGCGCTCATGCCCGGCGTCGCCTTGACCCGGGCCACGTCGGCCGCGGGCAGGCCGTTGATCAGGTCGACGCGCTTGGACAGCAGGGCCGCGACGCGGGCGCTGTCGTTGGTGATCTCCGTGATCGTCACCTTGGTGAAGCCCGACTTCGGACCCCAGTAGCCGGCATAGGGCTCGAGCACCATGTCGGCGCGGGGCGTGAA
>CAZJCW010000307.1:0-4971 GCA_964544365.1 uncultured Alsobacter sp. | reverse complement strand
GCCGGGACCATTCCCGTGGGAGAAGGTGCTCTACACGGGGGACCTGTTTCGCACGGACGATGACGGGTTCCTGTACTTCGTCGGGCGCAAGGACGACATCATCAAGACGCGCGGGGAGAAGGTGAGCCCCAAGGAAGTCGAGAACGTCATCTACGCGCTGGCCGGCATCCGGGAAGCCGTGATCGTCGCGGTGCCCGACGCGATCCTTGGCAATGCGCTGAAGGCCGTCGTCGTGGTCGAGGACGGCATCGCGTTGACCGAGCAGGACGTGATGCGCCACTGCGCGCGCCACCTGGAGGACTTCATGGTGCCGCGCAGCGTCGACTTTCGTGCCGAACTGCCGAAGACGGATACGGGCAAGATCAGCCGCAGGCTGGTGGCTTCGCCGGAGAAGGAACAGGCGTGATGTCCGCAACCCAGCCGCAAGCCACGCCCATGACGCCCTTTTCCGCCGATGCCCTGCTCATCGACTGCGCCGCGGAGGCAGACCGCATCGCCGCGAGCCTGAAGGAGCAGGTGTTCCAGCGCCTCGGGCGCCGCGGCATCGTGCTCGGCCTGTCGGGCGGCATCGACAGCAGCGTCACGGCGGCGCTGGCCGTCCACGCCTTCGGTCCCAAGCGCGTACTCGGGATCTTCATGCCCGAGCGCGACTCGGATCCGGAAAGCCTGGAACTCGGCAAGCTCCTGGCTGATTCGCTGAAGATCGAGGCCGTCACCGAGGACATCGCCGATATCCTGGCCGCGGCCCGCTGCTACGAGCGACAGGCCGATTTCATCCGCAAGATCGTGCCGGACTTCGCGGCCGGCTGGAAATTCAAGGTCGTCCTGCCGAGCGTGATCGAGCGGGAGGGTTTCAACATCTCCTCGCTGGTCGTTCAATCGCCGGACGGCGAGACGCGAAAGGTGCGCATGGGGGCCGACGTCTATTTCGGCCTCATCGCGGCCACGAACATGAAGCAGCGGACGCGCAAGCAGATCGAGTACTTCCACGCCGACCGGTTGAACTACGCGGTGGCCGGAACCCCGAATCGGCTGGAATACGACCAGGGATTCTTCGTGAAGGGCGGCGACGGCCTCGCCGACGTGAAACCGATCGCCCACCTCTACAAGTCCCAGGTCTATGCGCTTGCCGAGCATTTCGACCTACCGGCCGAGATCCGCCGCCGCCCGCCGACGACGGACACCTTCTCGCTCAGCCAGACGCAGGAGGAGTTCTACTTCTCCGTGCCCTATCGCCAGATGGACCTCTGCCTTTACGGGCTGAACAACGGCATTCCAGCCGCGTCGGTGGCCCAGGCGACGAACCTTTCGGACGTCCAGGTGGAACGGGTGTGGAAGGACATCGCCTCAAAGCGTGCGGCGACGCGCTACCTTCACGCCCGCCCCCTGCTGTCGGGGACCGTGGACGAAGTCGTCAGGCTGGAAGAGGCGCGCGCCTGAGGCGTTCGCCCGGTCGGCATGCGTCGAAGCGAGCGGCGGCGATTGGCCAAGCTACGCCTTAGGATCGGCCCAATCCGGTCCCATTCGTAAGATTTCCGGTTGGTCCGCAACCGCACGACCACCACGGTGTTTGAGATGCGACGACACGGAGCGACAATGGCGGATGCGAAGAGCAAGCTGGGTTTCACCAAGGCCGTTTCGGCTGCCCTGTGCATGCTGGCCGCCCTCGGCTCTCCATCGCTCGTCCGCGCCCAGGACACGAGCTATCGGCTCGGGCCCGGCGACCGGATGGAGGTCAATGTCTATGGCGCCCCCGATCTCCAGCGCCGCGTGACGGTCAACGCGGACGGCGAGGTATCCTTCCCGCTTCTGGGCAACATTCCCGTCGCGCGCAAGACGCTGGGCGAGACCCGTGAACTGCTCCAGAACCTGCTGGCCGAGAAGAAGATCGTTCAGCGGCCCGACGTGACCCTCGAGATCTACGAGCATCGCCCGTTCTTCATCAACGGCGACGTGGCCCGCCCGGGCTCGTACCAGTTCCAGCCCGGCCTGACGATCCGGCAGGCCGTCACGCTGGCCGGGGGCTACGACATGGTGCGGTTCCGCTTCGGCGCCAACCCCTTCATCCAGGCGGCAGACCTGCGGATGGAGTACGAGCAGTACCGCGCCGACGCGCTGCGCGACGAGGTGCGTCTGAAGAGGCTGCAGGCGGAACTGGCGGGCAAGCCGGTGATCGAGGTCGGCGATGTCAGCGCCTACCTCGTCTCTCCTGCGCTGTTCCAGGAGGTCACCGAGATCGAGCGGCGCCAGTTGCGGGAACGGCTCGAGAACGCCGAGCGCGAGCGCATGTCCTATCGTCGCTCGATCGACCTGGCGCGGGACCAGCTGAAGACCTACGAGGACCAGCAGCGCCTCGACAACGAGGCGATGGCCGTCCAGCAAGAGGAACTGGCCAAGATCAAGGCGCTGAACGAGCGCGGCATGGTGCCGTCGAGCCGCCTGAACGACGAGCAGCGCACGTCGGTGTTCAACCGCAGCCGCTTCCTCCAGACGGCGAACAATGTGGCTGCCGCCCGCCGCGCCATCGAGGAATTGCAACGCCAGGTCGACCGGGCCGAAGAGGTCCGCAAGATCGACATCATGCGCGAGATCACCGAAACGACACTGTCGATCGAGCGGACACGGTCGAGGCTCCAGGCGACGGCGGAGAAGTTCGCGATCGTGGGCTCGACGCGTTCGACCCTGACGGCGCGGGGAACGGAGGCGGATGTCACGATCTTCCGCCGGACGCCCACCCGCACCGAACGCATCGTCGCAACGGAGGATTCGAAGATCCTTCCCGATGACGTGGTGGAGATCCAGCTGAAGCAGTTGAAGTTGCTCGGCGCGGCCCTCGACACCGGCGAAGTGGCCGCCACGCGGTAATCGAAGGACCCTGCGCGAGCGAAGGCGACCGACGGCAAGCCGCAAGGCGGAGCCCCAGCGATGCCGGCTCGGGGCATCAGGCCTGGTATCCCTGGACCACGGAAAGCAGAGGGACTTTCGTCGAGAAACGGGGCAGCAGGCTTGACACCGCCGAAGTCAGTCGGTGACGTTATCCGGTGTGACTATCGCTGGAGGAAAGCTAACTGTCGTCGGCGACCCGAGAAACGGAATTTGGAACTCCGGCGCTTGACGCTCCAGGGAGCTGGATAGTTCACGAAACGATCGACGCTGCCCGCGAGGACTGGTCGCAGCTCGAGCGGCAGGGGCGGATCAACCTGTTCCAGACAGCCTTTTGGTGTGAAGCGGCACTGCGTCATCTTGGACCTCTTTACGGAACGTCTCCCTGCATCGCGGTCCTGAAATCGGTCGGCGGACAGCCGCTCGCGCTTCTCCCCCTCGTGCGGATGAAGACGGGACGCCTCCTGACCATCGGGTTTGTAGACTTTGGCCTGAGCGATGCGAACGGCCCCGTCCTGGCCGCAGATTTTTCAGTCGATGCCACGACCTGGCAGCCATTGTGGGACGATCTCCTCAGGAAGCTTCCGTCCTGCGATGCCGTGGTGCTGGACAAGCTGGTCTGCACGATCCGTGGCAGGCCCAATCCCGTCATCGGCATCGAGACCGTGCGTGTTCAGCCGTACGGAACCCATGCCATCGACCTCGCGCGCGGCATCGACGACTGGCGTTCGAACAGCCTGAGAGCCAGCAAGCGCAAGTCGAACGACGTGGGACGGCGGCGGCTTGCCCGACGCGGCAGGCTGGATTTCGTCGAGGCTGCGTCGCAGGCCGAGATGCAGGATCTCATGACGGTCCTGCTGGACTACCGCGCGCAACGCTTCCGCGCGCTCGGTCGCGAGGATGTCCTGCAGAACCCGAGTTTCAGGCAGTTCGTCGAAACGCTCCTGAGCCCGCCTTCGCCGGATGTTGTCCCGACCTTGGCAGCCCTCAAGGTCGACGGACACCCGGTCGCCGTTGCGTTCGGCCTGCGCCAGCACGACCACTTCTATCTGTCGACCTTCGGTTTCGACCCGGCCTTCTCCGCAGGCTCGCCCGCCTTCGTCCTGCTGGAATGGATGATTGAAACGGCAGCCGGCAAGGGCTTGCGCTGGTTCGACTTCACCATCGGCGACGAGCCGTACAAGGCCGAACTGGGCTGCACGAGGGCTCCGCTCTACTCGCTGATCTGCTCCCGCTCCTGGCGGGGGCTGCCCTTGTCGACGTCCTTTGCCGCCAAGCGCTGGCTGGACAAGCATCCAAACCTGAAATCTGCCGTGGTTCGCCGGCGCGACGCGGCGGCAGGCTCGATGCAGGCCATCAGGCAGGCGCTCGGTTTGGGTTCGACAACGCCGGACACGCCCTATGGAAAGGCTCTATGGGCGCGACCGACATTGTGGTGAAGGCAACGGAGTGGCCACTTCGGCCACGGCATTGGCGACCCCGGCAGGGCTCGAACCTGCGACCTGCCGCTTAGAAGGCGGCTGCTCTATCCAGCTGAGCTACGGGGCCTTCGCCGCCTGCGGGCGAGCACGATTGGCCGGAACTCCAGACCAGCGCCTGGGTCAGTGGGTCCAGGAACCGACCCGATTGAACTTGAAATTGTCGGAGTAGGCCATGGTTCGGCGCTTGGCGGACTTGGCATCCTCGACGGACGCCGCGATTCCGTTGCGCTGCGCGTAGGCGATCGCCTCTTCGCGCGTATCGAACCACAGCTTGACCTGCTGCCGCATGTCCGACGACGACGTCCATCCCATGAGCGGATCGATCTCGCGCGGCCGTTCCTGCTCGAACTCGAGCAGCCAACGGGTCGTTTTCGCGGTGCCCGACTGCATCGCTGTCTTGGCAGGTCGATAGATTCTGGCCGTCATGACCGTTTCTCTTCCGCGTTGGTTTCCGCTCTGCCTGCGCGTCGGCGGCGGGCCCATTGGTCGGGGCAGCAGGATTCGAACCTGCGACCTGTAGTACCCAAAACTACCGCGCTACCAGGCTGCGCCATACCCCGTTTCCAGCATGCCTCTTACGAAGTTCGACCGATCCGGTCAACGGCAG
>CAZJCW010000306.1:0-4971 GCA_964544365.1 uncultured Alsobacter sp. | reverse complement strand
GCAAAAAAAAGGCCGGACGCTATGCGCCCGGCCGTTGGATCTGGTCCGGATCAGAAACCCGAAAACCGTCCAGAGGGGAACGGTCCAACGCGGCCTCGACACCGGGAGGGGAGGTGGAGCCCGCGACCGGAACCGATTATCGATATGCCTGCTTCGACCTCCGCAAACAACGCATAAGGCTTCATGACAGCCATGCGTTTTTTGAGTGAGACGGGTCGAAGTCTGTGAAACTACGTGGATTTTACCGATGGCGCATGTGATCTGGAGCGCCTGCGGGCGGCTCGGGGCGGATCGTCCGCCCCGGCTTAGGCCCCCGCCAGGCGCTCTTCGGTCCCGCCGATGGGGCCCGCTAGAACGTCCAGCGCTGCGCCTTGCTGACAAGGAAGTCGCGGAACACCTGCACGCGCGCCACGCTCTTCATTTCCTCGGGGTAGACGAGGTAGCTGTCCAGTGACGGCATGTCGTTGAAGTTCAGCACCTGGACGAGGTTGGAATCCTGCTCGACCAGATAGTCGGGCAGCACGGCGATCCCGATCCCGCGTTCCACCGCGCGCTTCAGGGCGGTGATGTTGTTCACCGTCAGCGCGGCCTGGCGCAGGTTTTTCGGGTCGCGCCCGACCGCGGTCAGCCAGTGCACGTCGACGAGGTAGGACGGCGTGACGCCGCCGTAGGTCAGGATGCGGTGGCCGTCGAGTTCGGACAGGTCCTTCGGCGCTCCGTGCCCCTTGATGTAGTCCGCCGAGGCATAGGCGTGGAAATGCACCGTGAAGAGCTTGCGCTGGATGAGGTCGCCCTGCTGCGGCTGGCGCAGGCGGATCGCGATGTCGGCCTCGCGCATCGACAGGTCGAGTTCGTCGTCCGTCAGGAGAACCTGCAGGCGCACGTCCGGGTACAGGTCGAGGAATTCACCCAGGCGCGGCGTGAGCCAGTTGCTGCCCAATCCCAGGGTCGTCGTGACCCGCAGGTCGCCGTGCGGCCGTTCCCGGCTGTCGGTCAGTCGGGCTCGCGTCGACTCGAGCTTGAGCATCATCTCCTTGGCAGTGCGGAACAGCGCCTCACCCTGCTCGGTGAGGATCAGCCCGCGCGCGTGGCGGTGGAACAGCGGGACGCCCAGGTCGCGCTCCAGCGCGCCGACCTGCCGGCTGACGGCGGACTGGCTCAATCCGAGCGCATCACCCGCATGGGTGAAGCTGCCCGCTTCCGCTGCCGTGTAGAAGATGCGGACCTTGTCCCAGTCGAGGGACGAACTCACCATGGATAAGGGCATTATTCCGCCGCCTGGCGTTCGAGGGCATGGCCTGCAAGCCACCGCTCGGCCTCGAGGGCCGCCATGCAGCCGAGGCCGGCGGCCGTGACGGCCTGCCGATAGGTTTCATCGGTCACGTCGCCCGCGGCGAAGACGCCGGGGATGTTCGTGGTCGTGTGTCCGGGAGCGGTCTCGATATAGCCCGACGGGCGCATCGCAACCTGCCCGACGAAGAGCTCGGTTGCCGGCTTGTGGCCGATGGCGATGAACACGCCGTCCGTCTTCACGTCCTGGAGCGCGCCTGTCTTCACATTCTTGAGGCGGACGTGGGTCACGCCGGGCGGCGATGTCCCGCCGCAGATCTCGTCGATGGCGCTGTCCCATACGACCGTCACCTTCGGGTGCGCGAACAGGCGGTCCTGCAGGATGCGCTCGGCGCGGAACGCGTCGCGGCGATGCACGACGGTGACCTTCGACGCGAGGTTGGCCAGATACAGCGCCTCCTCCACCGCGGTGTTGCCGCCGCCGACCACGACCACCTCCTTGTTGCGGAAGAAGAACCCGTCGCAGGTTGCGCAGGCGGAGACGCCGAAGCCCTTGAACGCCTCCTCGGAGGGAATGCCCAGCCACTTGGCCTGCGCGCCCGTCGCGATGATCAGGGCGTCGCAGGTGTAGGTCTCGCCGCCGTCGCCGGTCAGGCGGAACGGACGGGAGCCCAGCTCGACGGACACGATATGGTCCGAGACCATCTTCGTCCCGACATGTTCGGCCTGCTTCTGCATCTGTTCCATGAGCCATGGGCCCTGGATGACGTCGGCGAAGCCCGGATAATTCTCGACGTCCGTCGTGATCATCAGCTGTCCGCCCGGCTGGAAACCCGAGATCAGCACGGGTTCCAGCATCGCCCGGGCCGCATAGATGGCGGCCGTGTAGCCGGCGGGTCCGGATCCGAGGATGATGAGCTTGGCATGCAGGCCCGACATGAACGTCCCTTTGGTCGTGGACAAACGGTCCTGCCACGGCGCCGCAACACCGTGTCAGGAACGAATTCCGTGCTGAGTCCGATGGCGCGACAGGCGCTCTGCGATTGCCGCGGCGATGACGGTGGTGGAGTTTAGGGGCACGTATGCATAGCTTTCAAGCTGCCCATCGAAAAAACGCACGGCTCCGTGATCGATGAGCCCTTGCAGGAACGCTTTTGCCTTGCGCGCGGAGCCGGGACGCCTCTCGGATGGCTCGAAAACCAGGACCGGTCTGCCCGTGGCGCAGGCCTCGCCGACCATGTTCACCGAATCGGACGTGACGATGACGGCCTCGGCGAGGGCCAGCATCGGCAGATAGGGATTTTCGCCCTTGCCGTCCCAGAAGAATCCCCCGCTTCGCGCCGCGATCGCTGCCACCCGGGCCACCAGGGCCGGCGGCGAGCGCCTGGACGCGGTCGCCATGAGGGTCGCGCCACCGGCCACGACCTTTTCCAGCAGCGACTGAAGCCGCGCGATATCGGCGTCGGAAAAGCGGTGATTCCGGCTGTCGCCGCCAAGGAGTAATGCGACGCGTGGACCGGGCAGCGCGGCAAGGACGGCCGGCGGATCGGCCCGCGCGGCCTCGAGCCGGGCCGCCGACACGCGATGGGGCGACGTCAGCGTCTCGATGACGTTGGCGCCGCGCAGTCGGTCGTGCCGGGGCACCCAGACGAGGTCCGCGGTGCCGGCCCCGGTCCGCGGATCCTTGAGGAACACCGTGAACGTGCGCCCGCGCGACTCCCGCTTCACCCGCCTCAGGTAGCTCACGGCCCGGCGTCCCGACGCTATGGCCAGGTCAGGGAAGGGCGGTCGGATAGGGCTTCCGGGCCGTTCGGGCGCCTCGCGCGGGTCGACCGGCCCCCACGGCATGGCCCAGGTGAAGGGGGCGCGCGGCGCCACGCGCCTGATCTCCGGCGTCAGCCCCAGCGCCTCGGCGACGCCGACGCACTGCACCTCGTCGCCGGCCTTGCCGTCGGTCAGAATCCAGCAGGTCGTGTCGCGAGGAAGCGGAAGGCCGGGCATGCGTGCGCTTTAGCAGAAAACGGCGCGGCCTCCATCCCGGGTGAGAGAGTCCGCCGCGCTTTCCCGGGCGGGGCGTTGATCGCGGTTGCGACAAGGGCCCTGCCGCGACATTCTCGGCCCGACAGGATCCCGGGCGCGATGGCATCGAACTGGCTGGACTTCTTCAACGGCGAGCACGCCCTCTACGTGAACGCGCGCCACAAGGCGCTGCACGACCGGATGATCGCGCAGGACGTGGCGGCGCTCGTCACGGATCCGGCGTCCGTCGTGCTCGATTTCGGCTGCGGCGAGGCGACGGAGGCCGCGACTGTCGCACGGTGCTGCGCGACGCTTTATCTCAGCGATGCCGCAACGGCCGTCCTCGGGCGGGTGGCCGAGCGTTATGCGGGGGATCCGGTCATCAGGCCGCTGACGCCCGCCGAGGTCGAGGCGCTGCCGCCCGGCAGCCTCGACCTCGTCGTCGTCAACTCGCTACTCCAGTATCTTGCGCGCGCCGAGCTCGTGCGCTGGCTGGCGATCTGGCACGATCGCCTCAAGCCGGGGGGGCGTCTGGTGCTCGGGGACGTGATCCCGCCCGACGTCAGCCCTCTCACGGACGCCGCCGCGCTGCTGCGTTTCGGCTTCGAGGGCGGATTCCTCGGCGCGGCGCTGGCCGGGCTCGTGCGCACGGCGCTCTCGGACTATCGGACCCTGCGCACTCGCCTCGGCCTGACGACCTACGAGGAAGGTGACATTCTGGGGCTGGTGGAGTCGGCGGGACTGCGCGCCGAGCGTCGCATCCCCAACATCGGTCACAACCAGGCCAGGATGACCATCGTCGGCACGCGCGACGCGTGAGGCAACCCTCACCGCCCGAACGTCCACCAGCGGTTGGCGGCGAAACTCCACAGCATCACGACCCCTGTCGTCAGCACCTGCGCCGGCAGATAGGGCAGGGCGAGGCGCCCGGTCAGAAGAGCCATGATCAGTCCGGTCAGGATGAAGCCGACGCCTGCGACGGCGGCGAAGCGCCACGTCGCCTCCCGGTGCGGCCGGTCGCTGGAAAAGACGTGCCGACGGTTCAGCCAGTAGGACACGACCCCGCCCAGCCCGTACCCCGCCAGCGTGGCCGGCACGGGGCCTGCGCCCCAGCCCTCCACCAGCGCGATCAACGTGCCGTAGTGCACGACCGCGGCGACGAGGCCGACGCCGAAAAAGGCGGAGAACTGGCGGGCTAGGCTGCGCGGCAAGGACGTCATGTCCCTCGATAGCGGTTGCGGGGAGCGGGCGGAAGCCGTGGATGAATGGCCTTTCCACTTCCATCCCCGTCGATTCTCGTCTAGGAACTCGCGACTTCAGCATGAGGTCGACAAAGCGCGCCGGCCCGGGCGCGGGTCCCGCAGGGGAGCTGCCCGGGGGCAGAAGCGCGTGGCAGGGGCCGGTTTCCGGCCCTTTTTCATGAGCGGGCGCCGTTGCGTCCGCCCGACGGATCGAAGGGCGACATGCCGAAGCGGACAGACATCTCCACCATCCTCATCATCGGCGCCGGGCCGATCGTCATCGGCCAGGCCTGCGAGTTCGACTATTCGGGCACGCAGGCGGTCAAGGCGCTGAAGGAGGAGGGCTACCGCATCGTCCTGGTCAACTCGAACCCGGCGACGATCATGACCGATCCGGACATGGCGCACCGGACCTATGTCG
>CAZJCW010000305.1:0-4975 GCA_964544365.1 uncultured Alsobacter sp. | reverse complement strand
GATTGGCGCTCCCAAGGGGACTCGAACCCCTGTTTTCGCCGTGAGAGGGCGACGTCCTAGACCGCTAGACGATGGGAGCGGAGGGCTGCACCGGGGTGCGCCGCTGGCCCTCCTATAGCGGCACGCCTGCACCGCATCAAGGGCGTTTCCGGTTGAGGCGGGGATTTCTGAGCCGGTGGGCGGGGCCGGGACGGGCCGTCTTGGTGCTGCGCTTGCAGCGGTTCGGCTTGGATGCGGTGCTCGGCTGCGGTATGCAGCAGCGAGGAACGCCCGTGGCGTGTCCAGACCCAGAGACAACGGTCCGATCGGGGCCGCTCGCTGCGTCGACGATACAAGGATCAACAATGAGCGGATTCAAGGATACTGCCGAGCAACGGCGGTTGGCCTCCGAGAAGGCGCGCAACGCGATGAAGCAGCGCTTCGCCGCGAAGGCTGCGGCCGATGACCCGGCAGCGGAGGAGCGGCGCCTGGCCCGCCAGGCCATCGTCGAGGCCCGCAAGGTTCGCGAAGCCGAGCGCGAGGTCCGCAGGCAGGCGGAAAAGGAGCGGATGGCCGAGCAGGCCTTGCTGGACGAGGCGGCGCGGCAGCAGGCACTCGCCGACGAGGCCCGCCGGCTCGTGGAGCAGGCCGAGCGCGACGCCCAGTTGAAGCTGGAGCAGAAGGCCGCCCGCGACGCCCGCTATGCGGCCCGCAAGGCGCGCAAGTAGCAGCGACTGTCGGGGCCGGTCCGCCGGCCTCAGGGTCGTGCGCCGGGCCTTGCGCACGGCGAACCCGGGAGGCGGAGACCCGCTCCCGCGCCGATCGCCGAGAGCCATGCGCGCCGCGCGGCGCGCCCCTGCGCCAACTCGGACGATCCCTGTCGACGCCGCCCGAGTCCGTACCCCATAGTGCGGGCTCAGATGTCGGACACGGGGATATATTGCCATGGCGAGCACCAAGCTGGGTGTCGGAGTGCTGGGAGCCCATACGTGGGCGGAAAAGGCGCACTTGCCCGGATATGCCGCCGACCCCCGGGTCGATCTCGTCGCGATCTGCGACGTGGTGCCCGAGCGCGCGCAGGCCATGGCGAAGATGTTCGGGGCGAGGCGCGTCTATACGCGGCCCGAGGATCTGCTGGCCGATCCCGACGTCCAGATGGTCGACGTCTGCACGCCGACCGATACGCATTTCAAGCTCGGCATGGACGCGATCGCCAAGCACAAGCACGTGCTGTGCGAGAAGCCGATCGCGCGTGACGCGCGGGAGGCTTTCGCGCTGGCCCGCGCGGCGGATGCCGCCGGCGTGAAGTCGAAGGTGGGCTTCACGTTCCGCTACTCGCCGGCGCTGCGGCAGATCCGTGCCTGGATCGAGGACGGCACGCTCGGCGAGATCTTCCACATCCACGGGCTGGAACAGAACAGCCAGTTCCTCGACCCGCATTTTCCGCTGAGGCAGGTGCCGGCCGGGATCGACTTCCAGCCGAAGCACCCGATCCCCCAGTCCATCGTCGGCTACGGCTCGCACCTCGTCGACCTCGTCCGCTGGATGGGCGGGGAGTACAAGTCGGTGGTGTCGACGATGAGCAACTACGTGCCCGAGCGCATCGTGCGCGGCTACGAGGGCATGCAACGGATCAACGTCGACGACGGAACGGTCGCGCTGGTCGAGTTCCAGTCCGGCGCGCAGGGGATGTTGCAGACCTCCATCGTCGCGGTCGGCAACTATCCCGGCATCGAGATCCGGGTGTACGGATCGAAGGCCGCCGCCGTCGGGCGCCTGGTGACCGAGCGCGGCGCCGCCGAGACGCTGCACTTCGCCACGGCCGATGCGGTGGAGTTCGAGCCCGTCGCCCTACCCGCGAGCCACTATCCGCCGGGCACCAGCGTGATGACGGAGTGGCGGGAGCTGTACTACCGCAACCTCGTGCGCCTCTGGGTGGGCGAGATCCTCGAAGGGCGCCCCTCCGAGGGGGATTTCCTCGATGGCGCGCGAAGCCAGGAAATCGTCGACGCCTGCGTGCTCGCGCATGTCGAGCGCCGTTGGGTCGACTTCCCCCTCTACCACGATGTCTGAGGCCCCCGTCGACCGGCTGGTCGACCGCTACGTGGAGCATCACGCCCGGTTCCACCCGGTCGATGCATCGTTCATCGGCTGGGCCGGGCACGACCACCGCCTGCCCCCCGCGGGGCCGGAGGTATCGGAGGAGGAGCGGGCCTCGCTTTCCCTGCTGAGGCGCGCAATCGAGGCGCTTCCGCCGGGAGCGGATGCCGGCGCCCGGATCGAGGCGAGGATGCTGCGTGCGGCCGTGTTGCATGCAGAGGCGGCGCTGGACCACTGGCCGCGCTTCCGCCAGCCGAGCTGGTACACGGGCGAGGTGGCCTTCGGCATCGTCGCGCTGCTGCTGCCGGGCGCGCGCGCCATCCCGGACGACGCGGTGCTTCGCCGCCTCGCGGCGGCGCCGGACTTCCTGGCTGCCGGTTCTGCGGCGCTGGCCGGGCGGCCGACGCCGGAGGCGTGGTGCGAGCGGGCGCGGCGCGAATGTGCCGCCATCGCCCGCCTGATGGAGGACCTCCGGCTGCATCCGTCCTGGTCGGCGGCATGGGAAGAGCCGGCGCGTCGCTTGGCGCGGGCGGCCGACGCCTTCGCCCGCGACCTCGACTCGCTGCCGCCGGGCGACCCGGCCTGCGGCCGCGACTACCTCGCCTTCCTGATGCGGGAGGTACATGGCCTGCCGTGGTCGCCGGAAGAGGCGGTCGCGCTCGCGGCTGACGCCTTCGCTGAACTCGGCGCTCTGTGCGCCGCTCACCGCGGCCGCGACCTGCCGCAGGAGCCAGACGTCGCCCCCGAAGGTCTGCCGGACGCTTACAGAGGCTGGCACGATCGGACGCTGGCTTCGGCCGGACGACTGGTCACGCCCGAGGCCGCCTACGGCCTGTCCTTCAGGCCGCTGCCGGACTGGGCAAAGCGCGTGGCGGGTGACCTGTACTTCCTGTCCTACCGCTGTCCCGCCCCGCAGGCGCCCGGCGAGGGCAGCGTCTACTGGACGGCGCCCGTGGCACAGCCGGCCATCGCCATCCGGCAGACGCACGCCATCCACCATGGGTCCATCGGCCACCATACGCAGAACGCGCGGGCGCGGCAGGCGGCATCACGGCTGGCGCGGTTCGCCGGCAACGACTGCGCCAGCGGTGTCGCCCTGCTGGCAGCCGGGACGATGATCGAGGGCTGGTCGTGCTACGCGACGGAACTGGCGGCCGAGATCGACGGCTTCTACACGCCGCAGGACGAGTTGGCGTCCCTGCAGGCGATCCGGCGCAACGCGGGCAGCGTGCTCGCCGACATCGGCCTGCACGCCGGCGGCTGGGGGCTCGATCGGATGCAGGCGTTCTACCGCGACGAGGCGGGCTTTCCGGCCGCGCGCATCGGCGGCGAGACGACGCGCAACTCCATCCTGCCGGCGACCCGGCTGATGTATTTCCTCGGGACACACCAGATCAAGTCGCTGCGTCGCGAGATGGGCGGGGAGGCGAAGGCGTTCCACGACGCGTTCCTGTCGTACGGACACGTCCCCGTCGCATGGGTGGCGGAGGAGATCAGGCTGGCTCGGAAGGCGCAGGCCTGAGGTCAGGTGGCGGTGACATCCGCCGCCACATCCGCCGCGAAATGGCAGGCCGACCAATGCCCCGCTGCCAGCGGAATCCGCGGTGGCGGGGTGTCCAGGCACACGGGCTGGACGCGCGGGCAGCGCGCCGCGAAGCGGCACCCGCGTGGGGAGGCAGTGAGAGACGAAGCCTCTCCCCGCAGGCGGATCCGCTCGCGTCGCACGCCGGGGCGGTGCTCCGGCACGGCGCCGACGAGCAGTCGCGTGTAGGGATGTGCCGCGCGCGAGACGAGCGTCTCCGTCGGCCCCTCCTCGACGATGGCTCCCAGATACATGACCGCGATGCGTGTCGACATCGCGCGGGCGACGGCGAGGTCGTGCGTGATGTAGAGCGAGGCGAGGCCGAGCTCCCCGCTGAGCGACAGCATCAGGTTCATGACGCCGGCGCGCACGGAAACGTCGAGCATGCTCACCGGCTCGTCGGCGACGACCAGCCTCGGGCGCAGGACGAGCGCGCGGGCGATGGCGACGCGCTGCAGCTGCCCGCCGGACAGGTCGGCGGGGTAGGCAGAGGCAAAGCGGGTCACCGGCCGCAGGTCGACCTTCTCCAGCATGGCCTCCGCCGCCTCGCGCCGCTCGGCGGCAGAGCCGATGCCGTGGATCACGAGCGGCTCCATGACGGAGCGGGCGATGGTGTAGCGGGGATCCAGCGCCTCGTAGGGGTTCTGGAAGATCATCTGCACGTGGCGGCGATAATCGGTCAGCGCCTGTCCGCGCAGGCCGACGACCTCGCGCCCGTCGAAACGGATCGAGCCGGATGTCGGGCGCTCCTGGGCGGTGACGAGCTTTCCAGTGGTGGTCTTGCCGGAGCCGGATTCCCCGACGATGGCAAGGATCTCGCCGGCAGCGAGCGTGAGGCCGATGTCGTCGACCGCGCGCAGGGCCGGGGCCGGGCGACCCAGCAGGGCGTCGCGCACGCTGCGGCGCATCGCGTAGTGCTTGGTCAGGCCGTCGATCGCGAGCAGCGTCGTCATGACACGCGCTCCTCCGGTCCGGGAAAATGGCACAAGGCCTCGTGGCCCGGGGCGAGGATCGCGCGCGGGGGCGCGACGGTGCGGCAGATGTCCTGCGCCCGGCGGCACCGCGGGGAGAAGCGGCAGCCCTGCGGGGGCGAGACGAGGGAGGCGGTCTCGCCGGGAATCGAAACGAGCTCGCGGCGCGGCCCGCCGACCGTCGGCAGCGCCGCCAGCAGGGCTTGCGTGTAGGGGTGGCTCGCCTTCTCGAAGATCACGTCGGTCGGCGCGAGCTCGACGATCTCGCCGGCATACATGACGGCCACGCGCTCGCAGGTCTCGGCGACGGCGCCCATGTCGTGCGAGATGAGGACGAGGGAGA
>CAZJCW010000304.1:0-4985 GCA_964544365.1 uncultured Alsobacter sp. | reverse complement strand
AGACCGTGTACTGGCGGTCGAGGAAGCGGGCGTCGTCGAAGCAGATGAAGAACTGCGAGTTCGCCGAGTCCGGGTTCTGCGAGCGGGCCATCGAGCAGACGCCCCGCACGTGCGGCTCCGCATTGAACTCGGCCTTGAGGTTCGGATACTTCGATCCGCCCATGCCCGTCCCGGTCGGGTCGCCGCCCTGGGCCATGAAGCCGTCGATCACGCGGTGGAACACCACCCCGTCATAGAAGCCTTCGGACACGAGCTGCTTGATGCGGGCCACATGTCCGGGCGCGAGATCCGGCCGAAGCTGGATCACGACCCGGCCCTGGCTGGTCTCGAAGACAAGGGTGTTGTCGTCTGAAGTTGTCACGCGGGATTCCTTTCCGTCACTTGACGTCTGCGAGAACGCGCAGGGACACGATCTTGTCGGGTCCGCGGACCTGACCGTTGGGACCGTCGCCCTTCTTGATCTTGTCGACGAACTCCATGCCCGAAACGACCTGGCCGAACGCCGTGTAGTTCCCGGTGAGGTGGCCGGCCGAGTCGAAGCAGATGAAGAACTGGGAGTTCGCCGAGTCGGGCGATGCGGATCGCGCCATCCCGAGCGTTCCGCGCTGGAACGGTTGCGGCGAGAACTCGGCCGGTATGTTCGGCAGGTCGGACCCGCCGGTGCCGTCGCCGCGGGGATCGCCGGTCTGGGCCATGAAGCCCGGAATGACCCGGTGGAAGACGATCCCGTCGTAGAAGCCGCGGCGGACCAGCGTCTTGACCTGCGCGACGTGCTTGGGCGCGAGGTCCGGACGCAGCCGGATCGTTACCTTGCCGTCCTTCAGCGTGAGGACGAGGGTGTTCTCAGGGTCGAGCGGCTGCGCCGCGGTCTGGGCATGGGCCATGGAAGCGCCCACGAACAGGGTGGCCATGAGGGCCAGGATTCGAAGCATTGTTCCTCCCCGTGACAGGACGGCCCGTCGCCGTCTCAAGACTGTTGCCGAGCGAAGCGCGCCTTCAGCCGCGTCGCGATATCCTCGGGCACGAATGGCGAGACGTCCCCGCCCATGGCCGCCACCTGCCGCACCAAAGTGGCGGTAATGGGTCGCACGAGCGAGGAGGCCGGCAGGAACACCGTCTGGATGTCGGGCGCCATCGCGTCGTTCATGCCGGCCATCTGCATTTCGTAGTCGAGGTCGGTCCCGTCGCGCAGGCCCCGGATCAGGACGCCGGCACCGGCACGCCGCGCCGCGACGATGGCGAGGTCGGCGAAGGTGATCACCTCGACCGCGCAGCCGCTCGCCTGCGCCATGGCGCGGCTCTGCGACAGGATCATGTCGGCCCGTTCCTCCGCCGTGAACAGCGGGGTCTTGCCGGGGTGGATGCCGATCGCCACGACCAGCCGGTCGAACAGCCGGCAGGCATTGCGGATCACGTCGAGGTGCCCGTTGGTGACGGGATCGAAGGAGCCGGCATAGAAGGCCGAACGCGGTGCGTGGGTGGCTGTCATGGCCGCCTTGATTACAGATTGTGCGGGGACCGGGCAAGCAACGAGGGGAGAGCCCGGCACGGCGCGCTTTTTCGCCGCCGGACCACGAGGCCAGCCTAAAATACAGCCTCGTTCACGGGAATTTCTGCCCGCCGGCGGTTGCGACCGGGCCCGCCGACCCGAATACTGCCCCCATGATCGAACTCCTCCACGCCCACCTGACGCTCCTGTTCGGCTCCGCCCTGATGCTCGTCGGCATCCTGTCGAGCCTTGCGGCGTCGCGCTTCGGCGTGCCCATCCTGCTCGTCTTCCTCGGCATCGGCATGCTGGCGGGAGAGGACGGCGTGGGCGGCATCCTCTTCAGCGACTACCGCCTCACCTACATCATCGGCTCGGCCGCGCTGGCGATCATCCTGTTCGACGGCGGACTGCGGACCCGCACGGCGACCGTGCGCTCCGTCCTCGGCCCCGCGGGAACCCTCGCGACGCTCGGTGTCGTCCTGACGGCGGGGATGACCGGGCTCGTGGCGATCGTTCTGCTCGACTTGTCCCTGATCCAGGGTCTTCTGATCGGCGCCATCGTCGCCTCGACCGACGCCGCCGTCGTCTTCTTCCTGCTGCGCACCGGCGGCCTGCAGCTGCGCCGCCGCGTCGGCGCCACGCTGGAGGTCGAATCGAGCACCAACGACCCCGTCGCCGTCCTGCTCACCCTCGTCCTGGTCGAGATCGCGCTCGGCTTCCAGGCCGAGGACTGGATGCACATCGTGATGGCCATCCTCCGCGCGGTGACGGTCGGCATCGCCGTCGGCATCACGGGCGGATTTGCCCTCGTGGCCGTGCTGAACCGCCTGACCCTGCCGACCGGCCTCCATCCCGCCTTCGTGGTGACCGCCGCCGTCGTCATGTTCTCGCTCGCCCAATCCCTCGATGGCAGCGGCTTCCTCGCCGCCTATGTCGCCGGCCTCGTGCTGGGCAACCGTCCGATCCGGGCCTACGGGTCGATCATCACGTTCCACGACACGGCGACGTGGCTCTGCCAGATCATCCTCTTCACCCTGCTCGGCTTGCTGGTGACGCCCTCGCGGATCGTGCCGGTGCTGGCCCCGGCCATCGCCATCGCCGTGTTCCTGATGGTGATCGGGCGCCCGGTCGCCGTCTTCGCCTGTCTCGCGCCCTTCGGTTTCAACCGGCGGGACATGACCTTCGTGTCCTGGGTGGGACTGCGCGGCGGCGTCTCGATCTTCCTTGCCACGATCCCGACACTCGCCGGACTGCCGAAGGCGGAAATCTTCTTCAACGTCGCCTTTGTCGTGGTGGTCGTGTCGCTGGTCGTCCAGGGCTGGACCATCGGCTTCGCCGCGCGGCGGACGGGAGTCGCGCTGAGGGATCCTGCGCCGGAGGTCCGGCGAATCGACATCGACCTGCCGGGCCAGCTCGACCACGAACTCGTCGGCTACCCGCTGATCGACCCGAGCCCCGCCACGCGGCACCGCGCCCTGCCACGCTGGGTGAAGCCGGTGCTGGTGATCCGCAACGAGGGCATCCTGGAACCCGCCGAGGCCGGCGGGTTGAAGACGGGCGACTACGGTTACTTCCTCGCCCCGACCCAGCGCCTGAGCCGCCTCGACCGGTTCTTCGCCGTGGACGGCACCCTGCCCGCGCCCGATGCGGTCCCGGAATTTCCCTTCGATGCCAATCTCAGCGCCGGTGCGGTCGCCGATCTCTACGGGCTCGACATCGATGCCCAGGAGCGGGGGATGTCGATCGCGGATCTCTTCGCCGACCGGCTCGACGGCGCGCCGCAGGAGGGCGACCGCCTCGACTTCGGCGACGCGATCCTGGTGGCGCACGATGTCACCGACGATCGGGTCCGGCTCGCCGGTCTTCTGCTCGAAGCGAGCCCGGAGGATGGCGAACTACCACCTCCCAAGGGCATTGCAGGGGTCCTGGCAAGGTTGCGCGGGCTCTTCGCTCCCGCCTGAAGCCCGCCCCGCGGGCGGCCTTTACGCCGCCCCCGGCTCTCCCGCCCCCGCATCGCCTCCGGCCGCGTCGCCGTCGACCGGCTCCTCGTCGGCCTCGTTGATGCGCTCGACGGACACGACCTTCTCGCCATCCGTCCTGAAGACGATCACGCCCTGCGTGTTGCGGCCAGCGACCCGGATGCCGGCGACCGGACAGCGGATCAGCTGACCCCCGTCCGTCACGAGCATGATCTGGTCCGTATCCTCGACCGGGAACGTGCTGACGAGCGGGCCGTTGCGGTCGTTGACCGCCATGGCGAGGATCCCCTTGCCGCCGCGGTTGGTGACCCGGATCTCGTAGGCGGACGTGCGCTTTCCGAAACCGTTCTGCGTGATGGTGAGAACGACCTGCTCGCGCGCGCCGAGTTCGCTGTACCGGTCCTGCGCCAGCGAGGCATCGGCGCTCGCCACTTCCGGCTCATCGGCGTCGGGCGTCGCCACGGCCGTCTCGTCGCCTGCCGTCTCGCCCTGCACGGCCCGCCGCATGCGCAGATAGGCGGCGCGCTCGTCGGCCGTCGCATCGACGTGATGCAGGATCGTCAGCGAGATCACCGTGTCGTCCTTGGCCAGCGAGATGCCGCGGACCCCGGTCGAATCGCGCCCCTTGAACACGCGCACATCGTCGACGCAGAACCGGATGCACTGGCCCAGGGCGGTCGTCAGCAGGACGTCGTCGTCGGCCGTGCAGATCTGCACGTCGACGATGCTGTCGCCCTCGTCGAGCTTCATCGCGATCTTGCCGGCCTTGTTGACATTGACGAAGTCCGACAGCTTGTTGCGGCGCACGCCGCCGCTCGCCGTCGCGAACATCACGTCGAGCGTCTCCCATGCCGCCTCGTCCTCCGGCAGCGGCATGATGGTGGTGATGCGCTCGCCCGCCTCCAGCGGCAGCATGTTGATCAGGGCCTTGCCGCGCGCCTGTGGCGCGGCCAGCGGCAGGCGCCACACCTTTTCCTTGTAGACCTGGCCCCGTGACGAGAAGAACAGGACCGGTGCGTGCGTCGAAGCGACGAACAGCCGGACGACGAAATCCTCGTCGCGCGTCTGCATCCCGGAGCGGCCCTTGCCGCCATGCCGCTGCGCCCGATAGGTGGAGAGCGGCACCCGCTTGATGTAGCCGGCATGCGAGACGGTGATGACCATCTCCTCGCGCTGGATCAGGTCCTCGTCGTCGACGTCGGAATCCCATTCCGTGATGACGGTCCGCCGCGGGGTCGCGTGCGCGGCCTTCACCTCGGCGAGCTCCGTCTTGACGATGCCCATGATCCGGACGCGCGAGCGCAGGATGTCGAGATAGTCGGAGATCTCGGCGGCAAGCTTGTTCAGTTCGTCTGCGATCTCGTCGCGACCCAGCGCCGTGAGGCGCTGCAACCGCAGGTCGAGAATGGCGCGGGCCTGCGCTTCTGAGAGCCGGTACGTGCCGTCCTCCGCCACGCGGTGGAGCGGATCGTCGATCAGCGCGATCAGCGAGGCGACGTCCTTCGCCGGCCAGTCGC
>CAZJCW010000303.1:2948-5005 GCA_964544365.1 uncultured Alsobacter sp. | reverse complement strand
GGCGAACATCATGGCGATGGCGTGCTCGGCCGTGGTGATGGAGTTGCCGAACGGCGTGTTCATGACGATCACGCCCTTGGCCGTGGCCGCGGGAATGTCGACGTTGTCCACGCCGATGCCTGCCCGGCCGACGACCTTCAAGCGGGGTGCGCTCTCCAGCAGCTTCGCCGTGACCTTGGTCGCCGAGCGGATCGCAAGGCCGTCGTAGTCGCCAATGATGGCGGCAAGCTCGTCCTTGTCGAGGCCGGGCTTCACGTCGACGTCGACGCCGCGCTCCTTGAAGATCGCGACGGCGGCGGGGGACAGGGCATCGGAAATGAGAACGCGAGGTGCCATGGGTGGTGTCCTGATGCTGGAGCCCGCCGGCAGGCGGCTCGTGCTCGGAATGGGAAAGACGTGGCGATTGCAGTCCGGGCAGCCCGCGGCCGGGGCCGGCGCAGGCCGGCCCGCGCGGGGGTGCGAGACCTACGCGGCCTTGACCAGGCTTGCCTTCATCTCGGCATAGGCCCAGCCGACCCACTGCATGAGGGCTGCCACGTCGGCGGCTTCCACCGTCGCTCCGCACCAGATGCGCAGGCCGGGGGGAGCGTCCCTGTAGGCGCCGAGGTCGAAGCCGACGCCGTTCTTCTCGATCAGGTCGACGATCCCCTTGGAGAATGCGGCCTGCTGGTCGGCCGGCAGCGCAATGACGGCCGGATCGCTGATGACGAGGCACACGCTCGTGTTCGAGCGGATCGCGACATCCTTGGCGAGAAAGTCGATCCAGGGGTTGCGGGCGACGAAATCCGCTACGGCGGCGGTGTTGGCGTCGGCCCGCGCGATCAGGGCATCGAGGCCGCCGACCTGCTTCGCCCACTGCAGGGCGTCGATATAGTCCTCGACGCAAAGCATGGAGGGGGTGTTGATCGTCTCGCCCTGGAACAGGCCTTCGGTGATCTTGCCGCCGGAGGTCATGCGGAAGATCTTCGGCAGCGGCCACGCGGGCGTGTAGGTGGTCAACCGCTCGGCAGCACGGGGCGAGAGAATGAGCATGCCGTGTGCGGCCTCGCCGCCGAGCACCTTCTGCCAGGAGAAGGTGACGACATCGAGCTTCGGCCAGTCGAGCCGCTGGGCGAAGGCCGCCGAGGTCGCGTCGCAGATGGTGAGGCCGGCGCGGTCGGCCGGGATCCAGTCGCCATTCGGCACGCGGACGCCGGAGGTCGTGCCGTTCCACGTGAAGACGACGTCGTTGTCGAAGTTCGTCGAGGCAAGGTCGACGATGTCGCCGTAACCGGCCTTCAGGACGCGGGCATCCTTCAGCCTCAGCTGCTTGACCGCATCGGTGACCCACCCCTCGCCGAAGCTTTCCCAGGCGAGGAGATCGACGCCGCGCGCGCCGAGCAGAGACCACATGGCCATTTCGACGGCACCGGTGTCGGACGCCGGGACGACGGCGATGCGATAATCGGCAGGGACGCCGAGCACTTCGCGCGTCAGGTCGATGGCCTGCTTCAGCTTCGCCTTGCCGACCTTGGCCCGATGGGACCGGCCGAGTGGCGCGTCCGCCAGGGCATCGAGAGACCAGCCGGGGCGCTTGGCGCAGGGGCCGGAGGAAAAATGCGGGTTTGCCGGCCGCACGCCGGGCATCGGGTTCGTCATCGCTGTCTCCATCCTTGCAGATGGGCGCTCCCCGTTGGGGGGGAGTGTCCCGCCGCCGGGGTTAAGCGATGGCGCGGCCGAGGTCAACCGGCGCCTGAACGCAAAGAAGGCCGGCGGGCAGCCGGCCTTCCGCGATGTGCGTCCGCCTGACGGCTCAGTACTTGCGCACGAGCGGCGGGGCTTCGTAGTAGACGGGCTCGGCCAGCGCCCAGCGGATGCCGAAACGGATGTCGTGGGAATCGACGTTCTTGATCTTGCCGTCGAAGCCGCAGGCACCACCGCCGGGGCATACGCTGGCGCCGAGCCGGGCGTCGCCCATGTTGAGGTACCGGTAGCCGAGCTCGAAGGTGAGGTTCGGCGCGATGGCGTAGCCGACGCCGGCCATGAGCGCCCAGGCGAAGTTCCAGCTGTCGGCGCCG
>CAZJCW010000303.1:0-2848 GCA_964544365.1 uncultured Alsobacter sp. | reverse complement strand
GGCGTAGCCGACGCCGGCCATGAGCGCCCAGGCGAAGTTCCAGCTGTCGGCGCCGTTGATCCAGCCGACGGCGAGGGTCTGGGGCCCGAAATCGTAGCTCTTCGTCATCTTCAGGTAGCTGGTGCCGATGCCGACGCCGACATAGGGGGTCAAGCCGGCCCAGGTGCCGAGGTCCACATAGCCGTTGGCCATGAAGGTGGTGCCCGACAGGGTGCCGCCGTCATAGATGTCATAGCAGACGGCGACCGGGCAGAAGGCCGTGTAGGAGGCGAGCGCTCCCATCTTGGCACCCCAGCGATACTCGCCGGTGATATCGGCGCGGAACCAGCTGTTGAACTGGTAGCCGACGCCTGCACCGACGAAGCCCGCATTGCCGGCGGTGTGATCGTTCCAGACGGCGGTGTTGGTGTTGGTGATCGCGCCGTGCTCCCAGCTTCCGCTGCTGTAGATGCTGGCGCCAACGTCGCCGCGCAGGTACCAGCCGCCGAAGGAGACGGGCTCGGGGGCTACGGGGGGCGGAGGCGGGAGGCGCAGATCCGCCGCCGTGGCGCTGCCGACCACGCCCAGAGCGCCGAGAAGGACAGCGCCGGCCAACGCAAGACTTCTGATACCCATGACCCACATCCCTCGTTCGAAGCAAGCCGCGGCTTGCTGTCACAACTTCTGAGTGATGCTTGTCATGCGCTCGTTACCACCGGGTTAACCTTACCGCTTAACCACGAAAATTCACCAAGATGAACGAATACGAGCCCGGACAGGGGTCCGGGCTCGTTTCGGATGACAGCGGCGGAACGAATCAGGCGGCGACGGACTGCAGCGCCTCGACGACGTCGTTGACGACTCGCTCGACGAGGTCGCGATCGTCGCCCTCGGCCATGACGCGGATGACCGGCTCGGTCCCGGAAGGCCGGATGACGAGGCGGCCATGGCTCCCGAGCCGCTCGCGAGACGCTTCGATCGCGGTGACGACGCTGCCCTGCGACAGCGGCTCGCCGCTCTTGTAGCGCACGTTCTTGAGAACCTGCGGCAAGGGCTCGAAGCAGTGGCAGACCTCGCTGACGGGCCGCTGCTGCGCCTTGACGACCGCAAGCACCTGGAGCGCGGCGAGAAGTCCGTCCCCTGTCGTCGCATAGTCGGAGAGGATGATGTGTCCCGACTGTTCGCCGCCCAGATTGTAGCCGTGCTCGCGCATGTGCTCGAGCACGTAGCGGTCCCCGACCGCCGTGCGGGCCAGCGTCAGGCCGATATCGCCAAGATACCGCTCCAGCCCGAGGTTGGACATCACGGTCGCGACGATGCCGGGCCGGGTCAGGCGCCCGTCGTCCTTCCAGCTCCTGGCGACGACGGCCATCAGCTGGTCGCCATCGACCAGCTGACCCTTCTCGTCGATGATCACGACGCGGTCGGCATCGCCGTCGAGCGCGATGCCGATGTCCGCCCGCAGCTCGCGGACCTTTCTGGACAGCGCGTCCGTCGAGGTGGATCCGACATCGCGGTTGATGTTGAAGCCGTCCGGCTCGACCCCGATCGACACGACTTCGGCGCCGAGTTCCCACAGCGCCTCCGGCGCGACCTTGTAGCCGGCCCCGTTCGCGCAATCGACCACGATGCGGAGCCCGTCGAGGTCCATGTTCCGCGGAAGCGTGCGCTTGGCGAATTCGATGTAGCGGGCGTGGACGCTTTCGACCCGCTTCGCGCGGCCCAGATCCGCCGAGCCGGACAGCCGGGACGACAGGTCCGTGTCGATCAGGGCCTCGATCTCATGCTCGACGTCGTCCGAAAGCTTGAACCCGTCGGGCCCGAACAGCTTGATCCCGTTGTCGTGGAACGGATTGTGGGAGGCGGAGATCATCACGCCGAGATCGGCGCGCAGCGAGCGCGTGAGCATCGCCACCGCCGGCGTCGGAATGGGACCGAGCAGCAGGACGTTCATGCCGACGGAGGTAAAGCCCGCCACCATGGCGTATTCGATCATGTAGCCCGACAGCCGGGTATCCTTGCCGATGACGACGCGGTGGGGATGGTCGCCCCGCTGGAACGCAAGCCCCGCCGCCTGGCCGACCTTCAGCGCGAGCTCGGGCGTGATCACCCGGTTCGCGAGACCGCGGATGCCGTCGGTGCCGAAGTACTTCCTGCTCATGAGTGCCTCGTTGGGTTGCAGGCGCGCGCGCCATGCCCCGGCCGAACCGGATAGCCGGAGACATGAATGCCCCGGACTTCGCTCACAATTCGTTTATCACCGTTGGCTCGGCAACGGGAGCCGACCGGTCTTCACCAATTCTTTCAGGCTGCAACACACCGACGCAAAACGCCCGGCACGAGGCCGGGCGTCGGTGTCGTGGACGGACACGTCCGGTCAGGCCTGCGGCTGCGGCTCCATGCCGGCGTCAGGCTCCTGGCGCGGCCGGCCCTTTCCCGCCGTCGGCACGGCCGGGGCGGAACGGGACGGCGGATCGTCGGGAAGATCCCGGACGGGCGGCTTGCCCTTCAGAAGATCCTGGATCTCGTCGCCGGACAACGTCTCGTACTCCAGCAGGCCCTGGGCGAGCGTCTCGAGGTCGTCGCGCTTCTCCTGGAGAACCTTGGTCGCCTCGCTGTAGCCCTCCTCGACCAGCCGGCGGACCTCGCCGTCGATCTTTTGGGCCGTCGCCTCGGAGATGTTCTGCTGCCGGGAGACCGACATGCCGAGGAACACCTCGTCCTGGTTTTCGCCATAGGCAACCGTGCCGAGTTCGCTCGAGAAGCCCCAGCGGGTGACCATCATGCGGGCGAGGCGCGTCGCCTGCTCGATGTCGGAGGCGGCGCCCGATGTCACCTTCTCCGGACCGAAGATCAGCTCCTCGGCGAC
>CAZJCW010000302.1:0-5024 GCA_964544365.1 uncultured Alsobacter sp. | reverse complement strand
ACGACCGTCAGCTGGTCGAGCTGCGCGTACTCACCGACAGTGCTGTCGTAGAGCACGGTCGTCTCCCACCCCACATGGGCGCCCTTCCGGACCTCGATCCGGCCGACCTTCATCACCCGGTCCTCGTAGAGATGGGTCTGCAGGCACGCTCCCATGTTGAGGGTGGCGAAATCCCCGATGGTGATGCAGTCGAACTCGGTCACGTCGGTCAGGTCCATCCAGACGCCCTCGCCGATCTTCGATCCGTAGAGGCGCAGGACCATGGGAAGGAACGGCGTGCCGCGCAGGAACTCGACCGAGGCCTTGCCGACGAGGCCGCCGTAGAGCACCGCGACCGCTTCCGTCCGCATCGCCCAGAACGACCACATGGGCTTCATGATCGGCTTGTAGACGCCGATCAGCAGCCATTTTGCGGTCACGGACACGGCGACCAGAGCCGCGGCGATGACGATGCCGGCCGCCAGGAAGATGGCGAACGCCGTGGCATAGTGGCCGGAGGTCAGCGGCGCCTCGATGATGTCGGCGGTGATGTAGCCGCAGGTGATGAACACGGCGGTCGGCAGGGAGGTGTGCAGCGCCTCGAACGCCGTGCGCACCCAGAGCATCCAGCGCGGCGGCTGGTACGTCCACTGCGAGCCGGCCTCCACCTTCTGCCGGGCCGGGAGGATCATGGCGGGGCTGCCGAAGGCGATCTCGCCCGCCTTCAGGCGATGGTCATCGGGGATGGTCGACTTCACGCCGACGAGGGAGCCGTCCTCGAGCACGGATCCGGGCGGAACGACGCTGCTGTTGCCCATGAAGACACGGTCGCCGGTCCTGACCCGGTCGAGGACCATCCAGCCACGGCTGATCTCCTCGTCGCCGAGCACCGTCTCGTCGCCGACGAAATTGTTCGAGCCGAGTTCCACGAGATCGTAGCGGCCGGCGAGGTTCGTCGAGATCTCCGTCCCCTTGCCGATCTTCGCGCCCAGCAGGCGATACCAGCCGCGCATGAAGACGGTGGCGTAGAGGCCCGAGAGCGTCTCGAGCGTGACCTCCGTGGCCAGTCCCACCGTCCATTTGCGGACATAGAACCAGCTGTGGATCGAGTAGCGTCCGGTTTCGAGCCGCCGCGGCAGGATCGCCCAGCGAATGGCGACGATCACCGCGATCGAGACGACGATCAGCGCCATCGCGGTCGGCCATGCAAGCCAGGGCAGGACGGCCCAGTTGATCGTGTAGTCCAGTTCGCCGCCGATGACCGCGTCCAGATTGTAGAGGACGTAGAAGGCCGGGAAGATCGGCAGGAGGCCGAGCATCAGCATCACGACATAGGCCGCGAAGTAGACGACGTTCTGGGTCGCGCGGGTGAGCGTCGACACTTCGGGGAACGCGTCGAGGGCGGCGCGGTCGACGTCTCCGATCTTGCGCGCCGGCGATCCGGTCCAGCGTTCCCAGTCCGGCACGACGGTGCCGGCCTGCAGGGAGGTGAGGTCGCCGATCTCGGCGCCCCGGCCGACGACGGTGTTGGGACCCAGCACGCAGGTCGTGCCGGTGGTCGCCTCGTCGCGGATCTCGATCGGGCCGATGACGAACTCGTTGCCGATGGCGACCGCGTTGGCGAAGCGCGTGCGCAGGCCAAGGCTCGCATGATCGCCGATGGTGACGAGGTCGAGGGCGCCGGCCTCGAAGTCCGAGATCATGGCGTCCTTGCCGATCCGGGCTCCCAGCAGGCGCAGATAGACGCGCATCAGCGGCGAATTCTGCAGGAACTTGAGCGACGTCACCTGTACGAGACGCTGCACCGCCCACACGCGGAAGTAGTAGACGCCCCACAGCGGGTAACGACCGGGCTTGGTCCGCCCGATGATCAGCCACTTCAGCGCGACGATCAGCGCCTTGGACCCGAGGTTCAGCGTCACGTAGACGCCCAGCAGGACGGGGACTTCGGCCAGAAGACCCGAATCATCCTGCAGCAGGTAGACCGACGACAGGAACAGCCCCAGCCACTGGATGGTCACGAGGCCGAGGATGAACGGCAGCGCGACCGCCTGCGCGAGGCCGCAGAGCAGCCGGCGGCGCAGCGTCGGGGCGGCGAAGGTCAGGTCGACCGCGGCATCCCCGCCACCGCGCGAGGCCAGGCGTCCGGCCATGCCGCGCAGGGTGCGCGCGCCGTAGACATCCTGCAGCGTCAGGCCGGCCAGGACCGGATCCTCGCGCGTTGCCGAGACGAACCGCGCGGCAATCAGCGAATGGCCGCCGAGATCGGCGAAGAAATCGGCCTCGAAAGGCAATGACTGCCCCGGGAAAACGGTCTTCGCGGCAGCCAGCAGCGCCGCTTCGATGGCGTCGCGGGGGGCCTCCTGCTCGTCGGACCGCTCGCTCCCGGCCAGCGGCAGCGCCCGCAGCGCCTTGCGGTCGATCTTGCCGGATACAAGGCGCGGAAGTGCGTCGATCAGCTCGAACCGGGCGGGAACCATGTAGGACGGCAGCTGCTCGGCAAGCGACACGCGCGTCGCCATCCGGTCGACGGCGCCCTCTCCCGCCGGAACGATGAATGCGACCAGACGGTCGAGGCCGTCGTCGTTGCGCACGACCACCGCCGCCTGCGCGACCGCATCGAACGCATCGAGCCGCGCCTCGATCTCGCCAAGCTCCACGCGGAAGCCGCGGATCTTGACCTGGTCGTCGATCCGGCCATGGAAGAGAATATTGCCCGCATCGTCGATGCTGACGGCGTCGCCGGAGCGGTAGAGAACGGGGTCGCCGTCCTGCCCGCCGAAGGGGTTGGCGATGAACTTCTCGGCCGTGAGCTCCGGCCGGCGCAGGTAGCCCATGGCGACACCCGGGCCGCCGATGAGCAGTTCCCCCTGCACGCCCGCCGGAACGGGTTCCAGACGGTCGTCCACGACATAGCAGGTGTAGTTGGCGATCGGCCGGCCGATCGTGACTCGCTCGCCGGCACGGACCTCCCAGGCGGTCGCGACCACGGTCGCCTCCGTGGGGCCGTAGGTGTTGAACAGGCGGCGGCCCGGCGTCGCCCAGCGCTGCATCAGCGATGCGGGCAGAGCCTCGCCGCCCAGGATGACGGTCCGCAGCCCCGGCACGTCGCGCGAGAACATCGAGAGCAGCGTCGGCACCGTATCGATGGCGGTCACGCCTGCGGCGTCGATGATGTCGGCCAGCCGGTCCACCTGGGCGAGGACGTCGGGCGTCGCCACCCACAGCGTCCCGCCGACGAGGTAGGGGATCCAGATCTCCTCCATCGACAAGTCGAACGCGACGGATGCCCCCTGGAACATCACGTCGTCGCCGGTGAGCCCGAACAGGGCGTTCCCGGCGCGCAGGTAGTGGCAGATGTTGCGATGGCTGACGACGATGCCCTTGGGGACGCCGGTCGAGCCGGACGTGTAGATCAGGTAGGCGGGATGGTCGGGCGTGAGGCCGATGGAGCGCGGATCGAGCGGCGCCCCGTCCTGCGCGACCTCGTCAGGCGTCAGTGGCGTCGGCCCCGCCTCGGCGATCCGCTCGGCGAGGTCCGCGCTGGTGAGGATGAGCTGGCCGTCCGCGTCCTGGAGGCAAGCCGCGATGCGCTCGACGGGGGTTTCCGCGTCGAAGGGCAGCCAGGCCGCGCCGGTGCGTGTGATCGCGATCTGGGCGACCAGGAGATCATGGCCGCGGCGCATCCACAGGCCGACCACGTCGCCCGGGCCGACGCCGCGCGCCATGAGCCCGCGGGCGATCGCATCGGCGCGCCGCGCGACTTCGGCATAGGTCAACGTCACGGGCCCGCAGATGATCGCGGGATGATCCGGCCGTTGGATGGCGGTCGTCTGGAAGATGTCCGAGAGCGTTTCGTCGCGGAGCAGGTCGGGTCGGGACTCTCCCCGCAGGATGTGGGCGGAGGCGACGAAACTGGTCACGGCATTCATGCAAGCCTCCGACCGAGCGAACCTGCTCGCGACGCAGTCGCGCGAGCCGCGGAGCCGCTCTTGGCCGTCCCCCGTTCTGCTTGCGCCGGGTTATGGATCCCGGTCGCGAAGCGCCCCCGATTCGTTGCATGCACTGGTTGTGCTTGCAGGATCGGTTTTCGCGATCTCAGGCTGAACGGTTGATGAATGATGCGCTTAGCTAATGACCGATCGGTCTCCGCCTACACCCAGGAGTAGCGGCCGGCTTCGAACACCAACACCCGCCCCTGCCAGATGTCCGCCATCGAGGCCTTCTCCACCGCGACGTCGCAGAGGATGCGCATCAGCGCCCGGGCAACGCCGCCGTGCGAGACGACGACCGTATCGGTGGTGACGGCATGCGCCCAGACCGCCACGCGCTCGGTCAGGCTTTCGTAGCTTTCGCCCTCGGGGGCCATGAAACGCCACTTGTCGGCCTCGCGTCGACGGGCGAGATCGGGGTCGGCGCGGCGAACCTCCTTCCACGTCATGCCTTCGAGGCGCCCGAAGGAGATTTCCTTCAGCCGCTCCTCCAGCACGTAGCCGTCGCGCGACAGGCCGATGGCCAGGCGGGCCAGTTCGGCGGTTTCGCGGGTCCGTTGAAGAGGACTGACCACCCAGGGCAGGCGTGCGACGTCGGGACGCAGGTCGCGCAGTCGAAGACCGGCGTGGCCGGCCTGTTCGCGTCCCCGGGCGTTGATCGGGATGTCGTGCTGCCCCTGCAGCCGGCCTTCCGCGTTCCAGTCGGTCTCGCCGTGCCGGATGAAGAAGAGCCTCGGTGCAGCGGCCGGAGTACCGGCCCGCATCGCGTCAGCCTTTGTCGAGGGTGATGTCGGGGGCATCCGGGTTCTTCATGCCGACGACATGGTAGCCCGCGTCGACATGCAGGATCTCGCCGGTGGTGCCGCGCCCCATGTCGGACAGGAGGTAGACCGCGCTGTCGCCGACCTCCTCGATGGTCACGGTTCGCCGCAGGGGCGCGTTGTACTCGTTCCAGCGCAGGATGTAGCGGAAGTCGCCGATGCCGGACGCGGCCAGCGTCTTGATCGGCCCGGCCGAGATGGCGTTGACGCGGATGTTCTTCGGGCCAAGGTC
>CAZJCW010000301.1:0-5038 GCA_964544365.1 uncultured Alsobacter sp. | reverse complement strand
AACAGCCAGGAGATCGTCACGATGATGACGATCGGCGACTATCCCGAGGACCTGGCGCTCGGCTACCTGCTCAACCAGAACATGCTCAAGCCCGACGACATCGTCACCGATGTCGAGTGGCACGATGACCTCGACGTCGTGGTCGTGCGCACGGAGCGCGGCACGAACTACGAGGACAAGCTGAAGAAAAAGACGCTGACCTCGGGCTGCGCCCAGGGAACCGCATTCGGCGACCTGATGGAGGCCCTCGACGACATCGTCCTGCCGCCGGCGGAGCTTCGCACGTCCTGGCTGTATCGCCTCACGCACGCCATCAACACGACGCCCTCGCTGTATCTCGAAGCCGGCGCCATCCACGGCTGCGTGCTGTGCAGGGGCGACCAGCCTCTCGTCTACATGGAGGATGTCGGACGCCACAATGCGGTCGACAAAATCGCGGGCTGGATGTTCCGCCATCGCGAACCGGGCGGCGACAAGATCTTCTACACGACCGGCCGCCTGACCTCGGAAATGGTCATCAAGACGCTGCGGATGGGGATCCCCATTCTCGTCTCGCGCTCCGGCTTCACCGCCTGGGGCGTCGAACTGGCCCGCCAGGTGGGAATGACGCTGATCGGGAGAGCCCGCGGCAAGCGGTTCGTGGCCCTCTCCGGCGAGCAGCGCATCGTCTTCGACCAGGATCTCGCCTTCGTCGAGGACGAGAGCGCCCGCAGCCGCCGCAAGGGAGCCGACCGTGACGACTGACGCACCGGCACCAGCCGGCACCACGGCGCGCCACGCGACGCTCGGCGTCCTGCTCGCGGGGGGCCTTGCTCGCCGGATGGGCGGTGGCGACAAGCCGCTTCGCAGCGTGGGCGGGCGGTCCATCCTCCAGCGCGTCATCGACCGGATGACGCCGCAATGCGCGGGGCTTGCGATCAACGCCAACGGCGATCCCGCGCGGTTTGCCGCCTTCGGCCTTCCCGTCGTCCCCGACGACGTGCCGGACTTCGCCGGCCCCCTCGCCGGCATCCTGGCCGCCCTCGACCACGCGGCGCGGGACTGGCCGAACGTGACGCATGTGGTGAGCGTCGCCGCGGATTCGCCGTTCCTTCCGGCCGACCTCGTCGCCCGCCTCGACGGCGAGCGGCGGCTCGCGGGAGCCGACCTCGCCTGCGCCGCGTCCGACGGGCAGAGCCATCCGGTGATCGGCCTGTGGCCGGTTTCGTTGCGCGGCGACCTGCGGCACGCGCTGGTGGACGAGGACATCCGCAAGATCGACCGTTTCACCGCCCGCTATCGGCTCGTCACCGTCGCCTGGACGACCGATCCGGTGGATCCGTTCTTCAATGCCAACACCCCCGAGGACGTGGCGCAGGCCGATGTCCTTGCCAGCCGGCATGCAGGCTTGTAATGCTCAGGTCGGAGAACGGAAGCGCGCCGAGATATTCAGCGCTTTCAGGACGTTGGGGAGGTTCGAGATGAAGATGATCGTGATCGCGGGCGTGATCGCCGTCGTCGGGGCCGTGGCAGCCATGACCGTGTTGAACGACCGGTTCCAGAAGCCCGTCTACGAGGCGTTCTCGACCACCGGCGCGCGCGTCGGCAACCCGGGCGACAACCTCGTCGGCCGCGATTGGCCGAGCGTCTACCGCGCCGACAACCGCAGCTGAGTTCAGCGCAGGACCGCGTAGGAGAGGAAGCCGACGACGTCGCCGGGTGACACACCGGTGATCGCCTCCGGCAGCTCCACGAGGCCGTCGGTCTCGGTGAGCGACGTGATGACGCCAGCGCCCTCCCGGGGGTGCTTGCGGGCAACCACCCTGCCCCCTCCGTCCCGCGCGAGCGCGACGCGGACGTATTCGCGTCGTCCCTCCTTCTTGCGGTAGGAGAAATCGGCGACGACCGGCAGCGGAGGCGCGGGCGCATAGGCTTCCCCGGCAAGCGCGGCCACGAGCGGCCGCACCACGTGGGCAAAGGTCACGAACACCGCCACCGGATTGCCCGGCAGCCCGATGACCGGCGTCCCCTCGACGACACCCATGGCCACCGGCCGGCCCGGCTTGATCGCCAGCCTCCAGAACACGAGCGAGCCGACGCTCTCCAGCGCCGCGCGAACATGATCTTCCTCGCCGGTGGAGACGCCTCCCGAGGTCACGACGAGGTCGTGCCCGGCGGCCGCCTCGCGCACCGCCCGCGCCACCGTCTCGCGGTTGTCGGCCAGGATGCCGAGGTCGCTGACCCGCGCGCCGAGGCGGCGCAGCAGGGCCTGCAGGACGAAGCGGTTCGAATCGAAAAGCGCCCCCGGACGCAGCGGGGCACCCGGCGAGAGGACCTCGTCGCCGGTCGAGAAGACGGCGACGCGAAGGGGGCGGCGGACCCGGACCTCCGGCAGTCCCAGCGCGGCGACCAGGGCCACGTCCTGCGGCGTCAGGCGCCGGCCGGCGGCCAGGACGGAGGCCCCTGCCGGCGCATCCTCGCCGGCAAGGCGCCGGTTCGCCCCCAGCGACAGTCCGGGCGGAAGAACGACGTGGTCGCCGTCCAGCCGGCAGTCCTCCTGCATGTAGACCGTATCGGCACCAGCCGGCATCGGCGCGCCGGTGAAGATCCGCAGGGCGGTGCCCGGCGCGAGCGGCGCCAGCGCCGCCATCCCGGCCGCGAGACGCCCCTCGACCGGCAGCCGCGTGTCGCGCCCCGCCGACAGGTCGCCGTGCCGCACGGCGTAGCCGTCCACCGCGGAGTTGTCGAAGGGAGGAAGATCGACCGGCGCCTCGACAGACTGGGCCAGGACGCGGCCGTCAGCCTCCGCCAGCGGCACCGTCTCGATGCCATCCACGGCGCGCACGCGCGCCGCCAGCATGGCGACCCCGTCGTCCACCGACATCAGGTCGCCGCCGAAAGCGAAGCTGTCCGCGCTAAGCTGCGCCATCGACGGGCTCCCGGGGGCCATGCGCCAGCTCGCGCAAGGTCTCGTCCAACGGTTGCGCCGACGCCGCGATGAATGTCGCGATGCCGGCGATGTCGTCCAGATGGAGCCGCGGCAGGCCGGAGTCCAGCGCCGGCGCGTCTGTCGCGACCGCGACGATGGCCGGATCGTGCGGATGGAGCATGGGCTTGCCGTTGGCGACCCGGTGCACCTCGAGCTTGCGATGCCGCTCCCGCTTGAAGCCCTCGACGAGGACGAGATCGACCGGCGAGAGCCGGCCCAGCAGGGCGGCGAGGCTGGGCTCCGGCTCCTCGCGCAGCTCATGCATCAATGCCCAGCGACGCCCCGAGACGACCAGCACCTCCCGGGCGCCCGCCTCCCGGTGCGTGTGGGAATCCTTGCCCGGCCTGTCAACGTCGAAGGCGTGGTGCGCGTGCTTCAGGGTCGAGACCGACAGGCCGGCCTCCCGCAGCGCCGGGATCAGGCGCGCGAGCAGTGTCGTCTTGCCTGCGCCGCTCCATCCGGCGAGCCCGATCACGCGCATGGCGACCTCTTCTGGAAATGCGAGCGCCCGGGAGGTTGGCTCCCGGGCGCGCGTCCTGCAACGGGAAGGAGCACCTATTCGGCGGGAACCGCGTGCGGCAGGTTGCCCTTCGCCTTGGTCTCCTCGACCCAGAGCGAGTGATGCTCCTTGGCCCAGTTCACATCGACTTCGCCCGACCCCATGGCGTCGAAGGCGCCCTGCATGCCGACCGACCCGATGTAGATGTGGGCCAGCATGACGGCCGTCAGCAGCGCCGACACGACGGCGTGGACGATCTGCGCCAGCTGCACGTCGGCGATCGACGTGCCCCAGAAGAACGGGAACAGCAGGATCACGCCGGTGAACGACAGCACCGCACCGCCGAGGATCACCGACCAGAAGATCATCTTCTGGCCGCCGTTGAACTTGCCGGCGGGAGGGTGGCCCTTGCCGAGCAGTCCGCCGCCCGCCTTGAACCAGGCCACGTCCCTCGCGTTCGGGATGTTGTCCACGACCCAGATGAGGAACATCAGCACGAGGCCGATGATGAAGGGGAAGGCGAGGTAGTTGTGCGCGTACTTGGCGAACTGCGAGAACGCGGTGAACGCCTCCGGCCCGAGGATCGGCAGCAGCAGGTGCCGTCCGAACGTCACGTTCAGGCCGCTGATGGCCAGAACGATGAAGCACGACGCGGTCAGCCAGTGGATGAAGCGCTCGAAGCCGTTGAAGCGCAGGATCTTGAGGCCCGAAAGGCCCGCATCGACCATGATCTTGCCGCGGGTCGTGAAGTAGAGCAGCAGCATGGCCAGCATGCCGAGCAACGCGACGCCGGCGATGAGCGGCAGCGTCGAGTTGTGCGTGGTGCGCCACTCGCCGCCCGGCTGGACGAGCACGGCGGCGCGCTGGTCGGGAATGCTGACGCGCCCGTCGATCTGGCGAAGCTGCTGGAGCAGCTGCTCCTCCGACACCGCCTTGGCGGTCGGATTGATCTGCTGCGCCGAAACGGGAGCGGAAAGGACGAGCGCCACGGCCACCGCGAGCGCGGCGAAGGCAGCGTGGAAGGAGCGGAAGCCCCGGAAAGACAGGCGGGAGGCCATGTCGAAAACCCCTGAAGAGAGCATTGCGGATAGTGGAGACGCCGCGCCGGGGGGGCGCAGCGTCCCGCGCTCGTGGCTCAGATCGCCACCGTCTCCTTGTAGGCCGTCTTCCAGCCCCACGCGCCGGATCCGTAGCCGCGCTTGACGACACGCTCCTTGTAGATCTGCGCGATGATGGCCCCGTCTCCGGCGAGCAGAGCCTTCGTCGAGCACATCTCCGCGCAGAGCGGGAGCTTGCCCTCGGCGAGGCGGTTGGCGCCGTACCGGGCAAACTCGGCGACCGGATCCGTTCCGTCCGGGCCGCCGGCGCAGTAGGTGCACTTGTCCATCTTGCCGCGCGTGCCGAAGTTGCCGACCTTCGGATACTGCGGCGCGCCGAACGGGCAGGCGTAGAAGCAGTAGCCGCAGCCGATGCACAGGTCCTTCGAGTGAAGGACGATGCCGTCGGCCGTGGTCAGGAAGCAGTCCACCGGGCACACGGCCTGGCAGGGCGCGTCGGTGCAGTGCATGCAC